>NZ_AP028867.1:2868931-3187701 GCF_036511535.1 Indolivaga capnocytophagoides
GGTTTACTCCGAACTGGTAAGTCACAGAACTAGGTCCTCCGCTACCATCTGAGATAGATGCTCCTGCCCATTCGGGATCAAATCCTTTATAATCGGTGAATACAAACGGATTGAGTACATTCATATATACTCTGAGATTGGATATGCCCGCCTTTGATAACAACTTACGAGGAACAGTATAACCAAACGTTATATTCTTCACTTTCACGAACGATGCATCTACACAGTGGTTTGCATAATCATAAGTATCACTTGTATTGGATGTTCCCCAATATGTTCCTCCCCCATAATTAGTTCCGCTGTTATTCGGATAAGGGTTCTTCTGGTTATTATGTCCCGAAGATACTCCCACAGTTCCATCTGCATTCAGCACAGGAGTGCCTGCGGGGATATAATAATCCATCTTTATTTTAGAACGTCCACGGTCTTTATAATCCGTAAATTCGATCATAAACGGACTGGATACAGTAGATCCTTGTTTTGCATAAATCGAAAAAGAGAAATCAAAATCACGCCATACCAGATTAGAGGTAAAACTTCCTGTCCAGTCGGGAGCAGCATGCCCTAATATAACAGCGTCTTTTTGATCTATAACATAATTCTTATCTACATCAAGGGCTTTTGCCTGTCCCTCATACTGTCCGTATTTGGCAGCTTCGGCAGCTTCAGCAGCAGTCCAGACCCCTGTAATTTTATGACCGTAAACGACATTGATCGGATTGTTTATAAACCATTTGGCTGCCACATTGTCTTGCTTCGATCCATCAATATCAACTATTCGGTTTTTATTCGCCGAAAAAGAGAAAACGGTACTCCATTGCCAGTCTTTAGTTACAATATTTTTTGTAGTCAATCCGATTTCGATACCGCTGTTTCGTACTTTTCCTACATTGTCCCACATTACCCCGGTAGACGAACCTGTTTCGAGTGGCATAGGGCGTTCTAACAATAAATCAGTTGATAATTTATTATAGTAATCAACTGTTCCTGAAATCCTGCCGCCAAAGAACCCGAAGTCTAAACCGACATTAAATTCTCTCGATTTTTCCCACGACAAATTCTGATATACCAACCCGTTAGGCCCATACCCGTTAGCAAGGGTTCCGCCAAAGTCATACCAATATTTTGTACTTGCCAGAGACTGAGTATCGTATGCACCCACAGGAGTATTATTTCCGGTATATCCGAAACTGGCTCTCAGCTTTAGGTTACTAAGGGCATCAAATTTTGCAAATTCCTCTTCTGATATCCTCCACGCTAAAGCCATAGATGGAAATACACCCCACTTATTACCTTTTGCAAATTTAGACGATCCGTCCCACCGGCTGGATATTGTTGCCAGATACCGGCCTTTATAACTGTAGTTAAATCTCAAAGCATGAGACAACATGGAGATTCGGCTATAGGCACTGCTTTTTTTCTCCACGTTTGCAGCCGAACCAACATTGTGATATCCTGTATCGAAAGGCATATCCGACACACTAATATAATCCTCATCGTATTTATCATCAAAAACACTAAATAAGTACATCCCGCTCAGATCATGATCTCCGAATGTTTTCTGATAGTTGATCTGTGTATCCCATGTATAGTTAAAACGTTCTTTATTTTTTACTTCCGCAGCATTTACTCCTTTCGAATACTGAGCCGCAGTATATACTCCATTAAATATACCATTACGGCTTTTGTTATAAGTCGGAGAGAATGTTGTTTTCAGCGTAATATCTTTTGTAGGATTATACTGAGCATAAATATTTGCTAATACATCATATGTTTTGGTCTCGTTCACGGCATTCTGCATATCGAGCAAAGGATTGATAATACCAGAAAACTGTCCTGTACTCTCAAATATGTCCTTTCCTCCGGGTAATAATACCAAGTCGCCATTTTTATCATAAGGGATAAAATAAGGATTCGTTCTGAACGAATTCAGCACCGCATTCTTACTGCCGAAATCCTTATCGGTATATGCCATATTTGCAGAAAAACCAACAGAAAATTTATCATTGATCTTATTATCGACGGAACCTTTAAAGTTAAATCGTTGATAATTGTCATTTACAAATATTCCTTCTTCCTTCTGATATCCCACACCTGCTCTGTAAGCAACATTTTTCCCACTGCCGTTAACACTTATAAAGTGGTTTTGCTGCTGACCATCTTGTGTAACCAAACTAGGCCAGTCGGTATAATCTTTTTGGGCAAATTTACGTTTCATTACTTCACTGTCTGCATTCCAGAAGTTTTTGAGATTACCGTCTGTCATCTCATATGTAGGAATTCCGGCGGCAGTGTTCGCCCCTTTGGTCAATGTAGTATAACGGGCGAAACGATAATCGGAAAATTCATCACCCGACATAAAATCGGGCATACGAGCTATTTTTTTCACGCCATAATATCCGTCGTACGAAACTACAGTACGCCCGCCTTCTCCGCTTTTCGCCTGTTTCGTTGTGATCATCACAACTCCGTTAGTCGCTCTCGATCCGTAAATAGCTGTTGAAGACGCATCTTTAAGAATATCAACACGGTCGATATCAGCAGGATTAAGAAAATCAATTCCATCAGTTACAACTCCGTCCACGACATAAAGCGGACCTCCTCCCTGCATAGAGCTTTGCCCTCTGATCTGAATATCAAAACCTCCACCGGCACGGCTCGAATTCTGAGAAATATCCACACCGGCAACTTGTCCCTGCATAGACTCCAAAACACTGGTTGTACCTTTCGCTGTAATATTATCGGAAGAAATACTGCCGACAGAACCGGTCAGGTCATTCTTTTTCATTGTACCATAACCGATAACCACAATCTCTGATAACTCCGAGGAATTATCTTCCATGGTAATATTAACAACTGAACCGCTTATGGGTACGACTTTGTCTTTCATCCCGATATACTTTACTTCCAGACTTCTAGCATCAGCTGGTGCTGACAATACGAAATGCCCGTCCAGATCCGTGACTGTCCCCACAGTCGTTCCTTTTACTGACACAGAGACACCAATAAGACCTTCTCCTTTTATGTCAACTACTGTTCCTTTGATTTCTTTCTTTTGCTGTGCTTGAACATTGTGCCACGTAAAGAGACAACACAATATACACATGAGAGATAGGATTCTCAAATTTGTTTTTTGCATGGTAATTTAAGATGTGTTTAAAATTAGATTCTCAGTTAGCTGTAATTAAGCTTTCAATGGCAATAATATAATATATCGCCAACTACACCGGGGGTGAATTTGACTATTAGGGGGTGTGAAATTGTTATCTTCCGACCGACCATACCGATTATAAGACACTAAACACAGACACTCCAACCAAAAACACAAACAAAAATAAACAATAAGACAAAACCCTCAAACCACGTAAAACACAGGCAATATAAAATAAAAACCTCTATGATTAGAAAAACATAAATTACAAATTTGACAATAAGACCCGAAAACAAATCAAATACAGGTAATCTCCAATATAAAATTCTATTTTAATACATTTATTATCTTTGTGTGTGACCTTTCAACTTTCTATCATGAATAAACTATATTACCTTTTTGTTTTACTCGGACTTATACTATATACGGAAGATTCAAAATGTCAGCCAAAATGTTTCTTCGAACATTATGGAGCAGAAGACGGACTCCCTCAGCATACAGTAATGGACATACTGCAAGACCAAAAAGGTTTTATGTGGTTTTCGACATGGAACGGACTATGTAAGTTTGACGGGTACAACTTTACAACATACAAAATTCAGGACGGAGACTCTTATCACATGATGAGCAACCGCATAGATCATATTGTAAACGACAAATACGGATACATCTGGACTCTGTCATACGACAACGAGGCTCACCGTTTCGACCCCAAAACAGAACGTTTTATGGGATTGAGATCTATCAAAGAATACAAAGATCTGACCTTCAACGCAACCCGCATAGCCCCGATGAAGTCGGGGAAGGTGTGGCTTTTATCTGAAAAAATGGGGGCAGTATGCATTACAGATTCAACTTTCAAAGTCGAAATTTTCGACACTAACAATAAAAAGATACAAAACAATAAGATCAACGAAGTATACGAAGACGAAAGTTTACAGTCGTGGATATTGACTGAAAACGGACTATATTCACTCACTCCCGACATGAGTACTCCAAAAGCTTATTTCTTAGATAAAAATACTTCAGCAATTAAATCTCAAGCCTTCTTTTCGGCACAGGAAATAGACGACGAAATATGGTTCGGAAGCAACAAGGGCAAAATATGGAGATACGACAAAAACAACAGAAGCTTTTTACCTTTCGACACAGGGATATCGTCAGATATATCGAAAATAAAGCGAATCGATAAAAATCTGATTTTGATCATAAGCAACGGACAGGGTTTCTGTATTTACAACAAAAACACGAACGAATTAGCCAAATACAATAAAACAAACACTCCAAATCTGAGAAGCAATACAATCATATCGAGCTATATAGACAAAAACAAAAACATCTGGTTCGAAATGGATTTATTGGGTGTTTCGAAATTCAACATTACAACCAAACAGATAAAACACTTCGAAATGAAGATAGAAAGTGCTATTTCGAATGTTTTTCCTCCTAATTTTTTCATCTTCGAAGACAAAGCAGATCATCTGTATGTACATTTAAGAGGAGGAGGCTTCGGCTATTACGATCCTCTGACTGATCAGCTCATCCCATTCTACAACGAACCGTCATCTCCTTCGTGGAGATTCTCCAATATGCTGCATTCCGGTTTTTCCGACCGTCAAGGCAACCTTTGGTTAAGCACCCGATCGCACGGACTCGAAAAAATAATTTTCAACAACAGTGTATTCAGATCTACTCTTATAGATACAGATACACACTCTACTATAAACAATGATGTCAGAAGTATCTTCGAAGACTCTTATCAACGGTTGTGGGTATCTACAAAAGGAGGTAAAATAATGATATATAATGCCGATCTGACTCCCATAGGATATATGTGCGCAAATGGCAAAATAGGCACAAGGACACCCCTAAGCGGAATAAGTTACAGCATAACGGAGGATCACGAAAAGAATATCTGGATAGGAACAAAAGGTGATGGTGTTTACAAATTGACAAAAACATCTGATCCTAAATCCTATACAATAGAACATTACAAAAACTCGCCGACCGACAAATACAGTTTGAGCGACAACAGTGTGTACAGTATATATGAGGATGCAAAACACCAGATATGGATCGGCACTTATGGAGGAGGTCTCAATCTGGTTGACAAACATTTAAAAGGGAAGTTTTACAATCACAAAAACGACATGCGTGATTTCCCGATACATCAAGGAGCAAAAATAAGAATCATCTCTGCGGATAAATCGGGTAATATTTGTATCGGAACGACATTGGGATTAATCATGTTTTCATCGGCATTCAATTCGCCTCAGTCAATAAAATACAAAACATACACCCGCATACCCGGAACCGGAACCAGTATAAACAACAACGATGTGTACGATATATGTACAACACGCAGCGGAGATACCTATCTGGCAACTTTCGGGGGAGGTATCAATAAGATAAACGAGACAGACAAAGAGGGGTTCCCAACACAGTTTGTATCATTCACCACCAACGACGGACTGGCATCCGATGTTGTACTAACCATTGTAGAGGACAACCAAAATAACCTGTGGATAGCCTCCGAAGGGAATCTGACACAGTTCAATCCGGCGACAAAATCATGTGAAACCTACAGCGAAGTAAGCCGGCTTATCAAAGGGCAGAATTTCTCGGAAGGATCAAGATATACCTCCCGTTCGGGTATCGTATCTTTCGGGTACTCAAAAGGTTTTATATCTATCAACCCTCAAAAAATAGAACGAAACACATATATTCCTTATGTAGCGCTAACTAAGCTATTGATATCCAACAAGCCTGTGCCGATCGGAGAAGATTCTCCTCTGAAAGAAAATATTGATGACATAAATCATCTGCAGCTAAATCATAAGCAAAATTTTATTAGCATCGAGTTCGCTGCACTGGACTATATCGACCCAAAGCGCATAAGCTATGCCTACAAACTCGAAGGGCTAGATGAAGATTGGGTAATCACCAAAGAACAGCGGATTGCCAACTATTCCAATCTCGCTCCGGGTAAGTATATATTCCATGTAAAATCGACAAACAGCGATGGCATCTGGATGAAAAATGAACATGTACTGCACATAGAAATAACTCCGTCTTTCTGGCAGACAAACTGGGCTTACCTGATCTATATCGTCACAGCCATCATCATACTGTATTCCATACTCCGAACTATATTTATATTCTACCGATTGAGAGACAGGGTTGTAATGGAACATGAACAAACTGAAATGAAAACCCGCTTTTTCACCGATATCTCACACGAAATACGCACCCCGTTAACGATGATAGTATCTCCGGTTGAAAATATAATAGATGATGAAAAGACCCCTGACGAAACAAAATCGCAGTTACAACTCGTTCTGAACAATGCGAACCGTATGCTGCGTATGGTAAACCAAATTCTTGATTTCAGAAAGATACAGAAGAAACAACTATCCGTACAGCCCACCGAGATAGGACCTTATGTGTCGGAAATATGTCAGAGCTTTTTCAAAACCGCAGAAACTCAGAATATTGATCTTAAAATAAATGACCGGAGCGAACACGAAAAAATATGGATAGACCGCGACAGTGTAGAAAAACTGATATACAACCTCTTGTCAAATTCACTTAAATACACATCCGAAGGAAAATCCATAGAAGTAAATATTTTCAGGAAAGACAAGTCTATGGTTTTACAGGTTATAGATGAAGGAAAGGGAATGACCAAAGATATACTGAATAAGTTATTTACCCGTTTCGTTTCTTTTAATCCCGATAAAAGCAAACCCAGTACAGGTATCGGGTTGTCGATAGTAAAAGAAGTTGCAGATAAACACCATGCAAAAATACAGGTCGACAGCAGTCCGAATGAAGGCTCTTGCTTTTCAGTCATTTTCAATATGGGAATTGAGCACTTCGAAGATGAAGTAGATATTGTAAAGCAGGAAGAATCGCCTGTATACTCCGTACCTGAAAATACAGAAAATCCGTTATCAACGGATACCGAAGCTATATCCATAAGTAGAATTCAGGAAACCGACAATACACCCGACAAAGCAACAATACTTGTCGTGGAGGATGATCCTGACCTAAGACACTTCATACGCACTATACTCCTGCCCTTTTATGATGTGCTGGAAGCCGAAAACGGCAGGGAAGGTTATGAAACTGCAGTAAACAGCCTTCCCGATTTTATTGTAAGCGACTTGATGATGCCCGAAGTAGATGGTGCAGAATTTCTGCAGCAAATACGAAACAACTGCGAAACCAGCCATATACCATTCATTATGCTTACAGCTAAAGCAGATATGGAAAGCAGACTCAACGGATTGGAATACGGTGCAGATGATTATATCACTAAGCCGTTCAGCGTAAAATACCTCAAAGCCCGCATCAACAATATCGTACAGCAAAGAAAACGATTGTACGAAGTTTATACTCTCAGGGTTCAAAAAAATACAGGAGACAATATTCCTCATGATCAGAATACCACCGGAAAAGAGGGACAGTCCATCACCATACACGATAATAACTTCCTATATAAAGTAGAAGAAATTATCGAAGAAAATATCGACAACAGCGACTTTCTTATAGAAGATCTCGTTTCGGCTATGGCAATGAGTCGTACCGTTTTTTTCAAGAAACTAAAAAGCCTGACGGGTTACTCTCCCATTGAATTTGTCCGGAATGTAAAAATAAAACATGCCGCCAAACTAATTCTCAGTGATGAAAATTATACAATAAAAGAAGTCTCTTTTATGATCGGAATAGCCGATACAAAATACTTCACACAATGCTTTAAGAAGATATACGGAGTACCTCCGAGTGAATACAGAAATCAGTCAAAAGAGTCGGATATCAAAAATAAAAGGCAGTAAGTATTCTATACTGTATTCTTTAAGAGATAACTAACTATTGGGGACAGGCTTGGATGAAGAAACAAATAGATCTGAGACCTTGATGTAATATTGTACAAATACAGGGAATAATTAACAAAGTCAAAATGTCCCCTCTCTGTCCCGTATATTTTTATTTATATTTGTGTGTAAGTAATCTCGTAACCCGTTATTACCTATAAGACAAATAACGGAAAACTAAGAAACCGAAGAACCTTATCACATGAATGCATTTGTATCTATCGCAAAAAAAATGAGCTATGCAGGACTATTGTTTACATTGCAGCCTGCACTATTCATGAGCCTTTCAGCCCAGAATCTAAGTAAAGAAATCCGCTTGAAAAATAATTCTGCTGCAACCATAATCGATTACACCGCAGAAATACCTCTTGAGGAATTATCTCTGCCTTTAGGCAACTATGTAGCAGAATACAATGGAAAAGTTGTTCCTCTGGAAATTAGCAGCAATATTTATAAGAAAAATTTTGCGATACTGCCGATAGATAAAATAGAAGCAAATAAAGAAATCAAAGTAACAATCAAAAACGGGACAAGCGAAGCGTATCCCAAACGCACCTACGCTGAGCTTGCACATAAGATTGGGGGACAATTTATCGGTAAAGAATATATCGGCGGTTTTTCGTGGGTAAAACCAAACCAACTGACCATACCCGGAACATTTACCGACCATTCCTACTACATTAAATACGAAGGTCCCGGATGGGAGAGCGACAAAGTAGCATTCCGCTTCTATCTCGATAACCGTAATGCAATCGATGTTTTTGCAAAAACGACATCAGACATTGTACTCCCTGCAGTAGGTACAGACGGATTTGCCAATTATCACAATCTGGCAGCATGGGGTATGGATAATATGAAAGTGGGCGCAGGTCTTGGTATTGGAACAATCGCAATATGGAATGGAACAAAAGTTGTACGTGTCGAAAAAAAGGACAGTACAACATGCCTTATTCCGATGGACGGAAAAATCAGGTCGCAGGTTAAAACTATTTATTATGGATGGGATGCCAATGGCACAAAATGCAATCTGACTTCATTGATTTCTATTGATGCAGGAAGCAGAGCATCCCACATGGAATTATTGACAGACAAAAACATTGATAACATTGCAACCGGAATAATTAAAGACAAAAACGGCAAACTTATCGTGAAAAACGAAGCCGGAAGTGAATGGTCATACATTGCGACCTTCGGCAAACAAAGTCTGAATAAAGACATGCAGGGTCTGGCACTCTTTGCCCGAACCAAACAAATCAAACAAATTACCGAAGACGATTTGAATCATGTTGTAGTACTAGCTCCAGAAAACGGATACGTAGAATACTACTTTATGCCGACATGGGAATTAGACAAAGAACCGGTGAAGGACGAAGCCACTTTCATGAAGTGTATCGATGAAGTACTCAACCGCTTAAATAGTAAAATTAACATAACCGGACTAAAATAAACATCAATATTGTTGGAAAAAAGCATCCTTTAAGCTTTATTTGCAGGATGCTTTTCCAAGCATGATTTATTTTTTGCCAAAATATGTGTTCGCACACATACAATATAACAGAATTTTGAATAATCTGATATCAGACAAAAAATGATTAAAGAACTGAGACCTTTTTACCACTTTGGGAAGTATAACAACCAAAGTTTACCATGAACTAAAATATATCATTAAATACTTTTATTTACTTAAATAATAAAGACATTTACAATGAAACAATTTCTTGATGACAACTTCGTCTTACAAACAGAAACAGCACAACAGCTCTATCACGAGCATGCGAAGAAATTACCAATCATTGATTACCACTGCCATTTAGATCCAAAACTAATCGCGGAAAATTACCAATTCGATAATCTTGGCGAAATATGGTTGGCAGGAGACCACTACAAATGGCGTGCAATGCGTACAAATGGAGTGGACGAACGTTTTTGTACTGGAAAAGATACTACCGACTGGGAAAAATTTGAAAAATGGGCTGAAACAGTTCCATACACAATGCGTAACCCGCTGTATCACTGGACACACCTTGAACTGAAAACAGCTTTTGGGGTTACTAAATTATTAAAACCTGAAACAGCTAAAGAGATATTCGATATATGTACAGCTAAACTTCGTACCCCCGAATTCTCGGCAAGAGGTATGATGAAACACTACAATGTAGAAACAGTTTGTACAACTGATGATCCGGTAGATTCTCTGGAATATCATCTGTCTCTGAAAAAAGAAGGATTCTCGATCAAAATTCTTCCGACATGGCGTCCGGACAAAGCAATGGCAGTAGAAGTACCTGCTGATTTCAGAGCTTATGTAGAAAAATTATCTGCTGTATCAGGAGTATCTATCAGTAAGTTTGCAGACCTGATTGCTGCATTGCGCAACCGTCACGATTTCTTCGCCAGTGTAGGATGTAAATTATCAGACCACGGTATCGAAGAATTTTATGCTGAAGATTACACAACAGCCGAGATAGAAAATATATTCAACAAAGTATACGGAGGTAAAGAACTTACCAAAGAAGAAATCATAAAATTCAAATCGGCAATGTTGGTCGAAGGTGCTATCATGGATTGGGAAAAAGGCTGGACTCAGCAATTCCATTATGGAGCTATCCGTAACAACAACACACGCCTGTTTAACCAATTAGGACCAGACACAGGATTCGATTCCATCGGAGACTTTACCATTGCCAAAGCAATGTCTAAATTTTTCAACAGACTGGATACAAACAATCAACTGGCTAAAACAATCATCTACAATCTAAACCCCAGAGACAACGATCTGATAGCTACCATGATCGGAAACTTTCAGGACGGATCGGTTGCCGGAAAAATTCAATTCGGATCGGGATGGTGGTTCCTTGATCAAAAAACAGGGATGGAGGCACAGATGAATTCTCTTTCGAACCTTGGTTTACTGAGCCGTTTCGTCGGTATGCTGACCGATTCCCGCAGTTTCTTATCATATCCTCGTCACGAGTATTTCAGAAGAATTCTATGTAACCTGATCGGTAATGATGTAGAGGAAGGATTATTGCCTGCTTCGGAATTACCATTTTTAGGACAATTAGTCGAAAATGTATCTTACTACAATGCAAAGAACTTTTTTAAATTCTAGGATCGCGCACCTTTTTATTGCTTTGGCAAGCACAAAATTCTGAGCTTATTATAACCTAAAACAACATTATAAAATATTTTATTTATCTAAATATGAAAAAAGTAGTAACCTTCGGAGAAATCATGTTGCGCCTTGCAACTCCCGGATACCAACGTTTTATACAATCCACAAATCTTAATGCTACTTTCGGCGGTGGTGAAGCAAACGTAGCAGTGTCTCTTTCAAACTATGGGATACCCACTGACTTTGTTACACGCCTGCCTAAAAACGATATAGCTGAATGGTGTATCTCTGACCTTCGTAAATACAATGTAGGGGTAAACAACATCCTCAGAGGTGGAGACCGTGTAGGTATCTATTTTCTTGAAACAGGTGCTGTGGCTCGTGCCTCGAAAGTTGTATACGACCGCGCAAACTCAGCTATTGCTGATATTAAACCGGGCATGATCAACTGGAGAGAAGTTTTCAAAGATGCCGGATGGTTCCACTGGACAGGAATTACGCCTGCGCTTTCGCAAGGAGCGGCAGATGCTTGTCTGGAAGCCATCAAAATAGCCAATGAAATGGGGGTAACCGTTTCAACCGACCTGAACTATCGCAAAAACCTTTGGAAGTACGGGAAAACTGCAGATCAGGTAATGCCCGCTTTGGTAGAGGGATGTGATGTGATTCTTGGAAACGAAGAAGATGCTGAAAAAGTCTTCGGTATCAAACCCGAAGGATTCGATGTGGCTCACACTGGAGGTGAAGTAAACGCCGCTGAATTTGAATCGGTTTGTACTCAGATGATGAAAAAATTCCCAAGAGCCAAGAAAGTAATTATTACCCTTCGTGGATCAATCAATGCCAATCACAATACGTGGGGTGGATGTTTATATTCGGATAAATTGTACCAGTCAAAACGTTACGATATTACCCATATCGTTGACCGTGTAGGCGGCGGGGACTCTTTTATGGGAGGCTTGATCTACGGGTTGATTTCTTATCCTACAGACGATCAGAAGGCATTGGAATTTGCTGTTGCTGCTTCTTGTCTGAAACACACCATTTACGGTGACTTTAATCTGGTGACTGTTCCTGAGGTCGAAAACCTTATGAAAGGAGATGGATCGGGAAGGGTATCTCGTTAAATAAACTATAACAATAAAAACAAACGCAAAGACACAGAGCCGCAAGGTTCTTAATTATAATTAGTATAATTTTTCTTTGTGCCTTTGGGTCTTAGCGTTTAAAAACATAAAAACTATGGCTCGTTTTTCAAGAATACAAGTTTGTCAGGCTGTCGCAGAAACAGGAATGGTTCCTGTATTTTATAACAGCGATCTGGAAATATCAAAACAAGTGGTAAAAGCATGCTACCAAGGTGGGGTACGTGCATTTGAATTTACAAACAGAGGGGATTTTGCTCACGAGATATTCGGTGAGCTAAACAAATGGGCTGCTAAAGAATGCCCCGATATGATCCTGGGAATAGGTTCTATAGTTGACGCCGGAACAGCATCATTGTTTCTTCAACTGGGAGCAAACTTCGTTGTGGGACCTCTTCTCAACCCAGATATATTTAAAGTATGCAACCGACGTCAGGTAGCTTATATACCCGGATGCGGATCCGTATCAGAAGTCGGATATGCACAGGAATTAGGTGCGGAAATTGTCAAGGTGTTCCCTGCAGGAAATGTGGGAGGTCCTTCGTTCGTTAAAAACGTGAAAGCTCCGATGCCATGGTCTTCTGTTATGGTGACAGGAGGGGTAGAACCTACCGAAGAAAACCTCACTAAATGGGTAGAAGCTGGAGTTACTGCAGTAGGCATGGGTTCGAACCTGTTTCCTAAAGAGGTGATTGCGGCGAAAGAATGGTCGAAGATTGCAGATATGAGCAAGAAAGCTTTGGAATTCATCAAGAAAGCCAGAAAATAACCCTCTAAATTTTTACCATGAGTACACAAAATAATACGGGCAGCAAGATGACTGGTTACAGATGGACCATCTGTGTCATGTTATTCTTCGCCACGACTGTCAATTATCTAGACAGGCAAGTACTTTCCTGGACATGGAAAGATTTTATTGCACCTGAGTTTCATTGGACAAATGATGACTATGGAACTATAACTGCCCTTTTCTCTATTTTCTATGCAGTCAGTATGCTCTTTGCGGGGCGTATTGTAGATTGGTTGGATACTAAAAAAGGATTTCTTTGGGCAATTGGGATATGGTCTTTCGGGGCCATAATTCATGCTTTTTGTGGTATAGCAACATCCGGAATCACAGCCGGTCAATGGTTTGTCGGATTCGAAGGAGCTAAGGAAGCTATTGCCCTTGTTCAGGATGTAGGTCGGGTAGCCAGTGTCAGTGTTACGCTCTTTATCTTTGCCCGTCTGGTACTGGCAATTGGTGAAGCAGGAAACTTTCCTGCTGCCATCAAAGCTACAGCCGAATATTTTCCAAAAAAAGACAGAGCCTTGGCAACCTCTATTTTTAATGCAGGAGCAACAGTAGGGGCATTATTAGCTCCTTTTACAATACCTAAGATTGCCGAATATTGGGGATGGGAAATGTCATTTATTATTATCGGAGCCGTTGGATTTATCTGGATGGGATTTTGGGTTTTCATTTATAAAAAGCCAGAAAAACAACCTAAAGTAAACAAAGCTGAGCTCGAATACATACAGCAAGATGACGAAGATGCAGCAAAAGGCACACAAGAAAAAACAGATGCAAATAAAATCTCATTTCTTCAATGTTTCAAATATAAACAAACATGGGCATTTGCTTTCGGTAAATTTATGACCGATGGAGTATGGTGGTTTTACCTATTCTGGATACCGGCCTATTTAAGTTCTGTTTATGGCATTAAGGCAAACGATACACGTTCTCAAATCGCAATTTCTATTTTATATGTAATCACTTTACTATCCATATATGGAGGATGGCTGCCTTCCTATTTTGTCGATAAAAAAAGAATGAATCCTTATGAAGGACGTATGAGAGCCATGTTAATTTTTGCGTTCTTCCCATTACTTGCGCTTTTCGCACAACCATTAGGCCATATTTCATATTGGTTTCCTATAATTATTATCGGCATTGCCGGAGCAGCACATCAGGCATGGTCAGCGAATATATTCTCTACAATTGGAGATATGTTTCCTAAAAAAGCAATTGCTACTATTACCGGAATTGGAGGTATGGCAGGGGGTATCGGATCTTTCCTTATCAATAAAGGATCAGGTATATTATTCGACCATGCAGGTCAAACCCAAATGTCTTTTATGGGATTTAAAGGCGAAGAAACAGGATATTTCATTATTTTCTCCGTATGTGCTGTGGCTTATCTGATAGGATGGGCAATTATGAAGTCTCTCGTTCCGAAATACAAACCAATTACAGATCTATAAGTAACGAATCAAAAAAATAATTATATAAAATGAAAAAACTAAATAAATCGACAGTAGAAAAGAAAGAACTTCCCGTTAAAATACTTCAATTCGGAGAAGGTAATTTCTTACGTGCCTTTGTTGACTGGATGATAGACAAAGCAAACGATGCAGGAGTAATGAATCACGGAGTTGTGGCTGTACAACCCATCCCCGGAGGAGAATTCGTTGCGAACCTTTTCAAAGAGCAAGATTCTATGTATCATGTATATCTGGAAGGTATCAAAGACAAAAAACCTGTAAAAGAAGTATCACTGGTAAAGAGTATCAACGAAGTACTGAATCCATATACCCAATATGCCGAATACGAAAAGATATTTTTGAGTGACGAATTGGAAATGATCATTTCCAATACAACAGAAGCCGGTATCCGCTACGAAGAAGGAGACGACCTGAATGCAAACCCTCCGAAATCGTTCCCTGCAAAAATGACAGCCCTATTGTACAAACGTTTCAAAAAATTCAATGGTAGCGCCGACAAAGGACTTCTTATCGTATGCTGCGAATTGATCGAAGACAATGGTTCGACATTGCACGACTATGTATTGAAACATGCTAAATTCAATAAACTGGGTGACGATTTTATCACTTGGGTTAATACAGCATGCCATTTCTACGATACATTGGTAGACCGTATCGTTCCAGGATTTCCGAAAGAAACCATCAACGAAATCAAAGAAGAAATCGGCTTCGACGACAATCTTGTTGTAAAAGGCGAATACTTCCATGTATGGGCGATCGGAGGAGATTCTATCATCAAAGAAAAACTGCCATTGGATAAAGCCGGTTTGAATGTGATCTATATGGATGACATCAAAGAATTCCGTGCAAAAAAGGTACGTATCCTCAACGGAGCTCACACTGCGATGGTTCCTGTTGCCTTGCAATTAGGGTGCGAAACTGTGATGGACGCATTCAATACGCCCGAAGTAGAAAAATATATCAATCAGATGGTAGCCAACGAAGTATTGGCAGTAATCAACGAAGACCCGGAAGAATTGAAAACTTTCGCAGCAAAAATTCTCGAAAGATTTTACAATCCTTTCCTGAAACATTATCTGAAAGATATCTCATTGAATTCTCTTTCGAAATGGGAAACTCGCGATTATCCGACAGTGTTCGACAATTACAAAAAATTGGATAAGGATGCTAAACTAACTATCTTCTCTTTTGCCGCATTGCTCGTGCTTTATAGCGGAAAATCGGAAATAGCATTTACACCAAACGATACAGCCGAATTTATAGAGTTCATACAATCGACATTCAAAGAATACGATATCAACGGATGGGTAAAAGGTATTATTTCTCATAAAGATATGTGGAAAGAAAACTTCAATGAAGTTCCTCAGTTCGCAGATGAAGTTGCAAACGATGTCAAACTGATTCTGAACGGAGGTATGCTTAAAGCTCTTAAATCGATCATAGCTTAATCACAAGATCAGGAAGGAGGAACTAAATCCTCCTTCCTTAAATAAACTGCCAATATGAATAATGATTGTCTATATTGCAACAAAAATCAGACTCAAAAAGACCTGATGATAGAGATATGCTCTCTTAGTGTATCTACCGTTTTCCTTTTTAAGGAACAAACATACAAAGGACGTTGCGTGATAGCTTACAAAGATCACAACGTTGAATTATACCAACTGTCGCCCGAAGATCTTCTGGCGTTCATGACTGATGTAAACAAAGTAGCTTCAGTTATTGCAAAACTTTACAATCCGGCAAAAATCAACTACGGAGCATATTCCGACAAGCTGCCTCATCTTCATATACATCTTGCTCCGAAATATGTTGACGGGACTGATTATGGTTCAACTTTTGTAATGAATCCTCAAAAGGTATATCTTACCGACTCAGAATATACAGAAATGATCGACTCCATAAAAAAAGAATTAAAGTCATAGACCTTTTTATGACTGTGGTAAGGATAAATATCATAGTCAGTTAAGTTACAATAATATATCATTAAATGCACTCATTCACTTATAGATATGAATAAATATATCAAAATCAACCCGAACGACAATGTATGCGTTGCCATAGAGAATCTTTCTCCCGGTGATATTGTCAATATAGAAGGGACACCTGTCGAGATTAAGAATCCGATAGAAACAGGGCATAAGTTCGCCATCAAAGAAATAAAGACCGATGAGAATGTTGTTAAATACGGCTATCCAATCGGACATGCGACAACCGATATTCATACAGGTGAACATGTACACACCCAGAATGTGAAAACAAATCTGCATGACAACCTGCAATATTCGTATGTTCCGGTACATCCAAAACTGAACATCCCGAAAAGCGACCTCAAAATCAACGGTTATCTGCGCTACAACGGAGATATGGGTATCCGCAACGAATTGTGGATTGTACCGACTGTAGGTTGTGTAAACGGTCAGGCGCAAGCAATTATCGAAAGGGTAAAACGAGAATTGGATGTCGCCCATATTGATGATATACGGGTATATACCCACAACTACGGCTGTTCTCAATTGGGAGACGACCATAATAATACAAAAAAAGCTCTGGCTGCACTCGCAAAACATCCGAATGCTGGAGGAGTACTTGTTTTGAGTTTAGGATGTGAAAACAACCAACAAGCCGATTTCAAAAAAGAAATGGGAGAATGGGATCCCGAAAGGGTGCGTTTCCTTATTTCGCAAGAAGTACAGGACGAAATAGAGGTAGGATTTCAAATGATGTCCGAATTAGTAGAGCGTATGCGCAAAGACAAACGTGAGCCCCTACCCTTATCTAAACTGAAAGTAGGATTGAAATGCGGTGGCAGCGACGGATTCTCAGGTATCACAGCAAATCCGCTAGTAGGACAATTCTCAGACTGGCTGATAGGTCAGGGAGGAACAACTATCCTTACCGAAGTTCCCGAAATGTTTGGAGCTGAGACCATTCTGATGAACAGAGCCGAAAGCAAAGAAGTGTTTGATGACACGGTAGCCTTGATCAATAACTTCAAGAATTATTTCCGCAAATTCGAACAGCCGATTTATGAAAACCCTTCACCGGGAAATAAAGCGGGCGGTATCACAACTTTAGAAGATAAATCGCTGGGATGTACTCAAAAGGGAGGAAACTCCGAGGTGGTAGATGTATTGGATTACTCTCAACCTGTAACCAAACACGGCTTAAATCTGCTTAATGCACCCGGTAATGACCTTGTTGCAGCATCGGCATTGGCTCTTTCGGGCTGTCAGTTGGTACTGTTCACTACAGGACGTGGAACCCCATTCGGGGCGTTTGTTCCCACAATGAAAATCTCGACAAACACTCGCCTGTTTAATTTCAAAAGTAACTGGATCGATTTTAACGCCGGAGTACTTTTGGAAGGAAATAGTATGGAGAATGTATTAAAAGACTTTGTAAACTTCATTGTTCAAACGTGTGACGGAGAACATTTGAAGCACGAAATCACCGGATTCAAAGAAATAGCGATATTCAAGACCGGTGTTACTCTATAGAATGTTTTAGTAAATTGAGAAAAGCCGATAAGTAAATAACTTATCGGCTTTCTTATATATCTGAACCGTCCTGAAAAAGACTGAACCGTTACTTCTTTATCGTTTGCCCTTTTGTCAGACTTTGGATGTCTTGTAATGTAAAGTTTCCTAGCATTCTGATTACACTTACATCCGAACCGTCTTCTGTAACCATCAGTAGCTCGGATTTCTTACCTTTACCTTCGGATTTAAGATAAAATGCAGTTTTCGAGTCGCTGTCTTTCACCAACATAAGAGTTTCATAATTACCAGACTTAACCAATCGGCTTATAGTCTGCTTGAGAATTATTGCAGGACTGCGGTCTTCCGCCGAATATATCTGTAAAGATTCCAGTTTACCGGCGACCTTTCCTACATTCACTCCGGGCATATCCATATCGGGCATCATGCCCAAAAGAGCCTTTGTTATGTATACAACCTCAACTCCTTTTATGTTACTCAGATTCTCAAAAGTATCTCCTTTGCTGCTTTGCTGAGACTCATTACTATTATAGGAATAAGCGTACGAATAAGTCTTATTATTTGAACGTTGTGCTCGCTCTGCTTCTCTTCGGGCACGCTCTGCTTCACGGCGTGCCCTTTCGGTTTCACGCTGTGCTTTTAATTCTTCTCTCGTTCCCTGTACATCCATATTATAAGCATAGACTTTGATATCACTCAACTCTTTAAGAGTATTCGAATCCATCGTAAACTCAGGAATATTTTTTATCTGCAGTTCCATATCAGATAGATCAATATCCAATCCCTCTAAACTTTCTTCTACACTCCGGGATATCTCCTCAGACATTTTGTCCCAATCAATATGATCAGTCGCCGTTCTCTTTTGTGCATATCCCTGCACAATAACTAAAGCGAGAACTATCATCAGCATTACTAACTTTTTCATAGCTGAATATTATTTTTGTTCATTATCTTATTTACTTTATCCACATTTCCCTGTACAGTTTCGACCTGCTGTAATCCTTTGTTCAACTTATTAGACACAAGGAGCATCGTTTTTTGTGTTTCGCGATAGGCTTCCTTAGGATCAGAATAGGTATCCTGTACCACAAAATCCGATTTCTTATCGAAACTCTTATGAAAGAACAATCCCGCAGAAATGAAGATAACAATACTTGCAGCTATTCCCGAAACCCATTTCCAGTTTATTGATTTTATCTTTGGCCTAGCAGGCTTGGTATCGCTTTTATCGTCTTTATCCAGTTCATCAATCAAGTTTTCCAGCTTAGATTCCAGACCAAACGGAACAGCTATTTCTTCCGAACGGTATAATTTAAGGAACAATTGCTGCTCATCCTTCATCGATTCGGGTACATCTGTTCCCTGAAAGAAGTCAAACAAAACTCTTTCCTCTTCTATTGAGGTCGCTCCTTCATAAAACGACTCCAATAATTGTTCTATATATTTAATATCCATAACTTTCACTTTAAAGGTCTCAGCATGATCAGCGGCTCACATTATACAACTCTTTAATTCTTTTCCTTGCTCTCGATAATAATACTCTCACATTTACACTGGTAAGCCCCATTATTTGTTCTATTTCTTCGGACGAACAATCGTCAAAGTGCCTCAGCTTTATAACTTGCTGCTGTTGCTCGGGCAACTGTTTCAGCAAAGACTCCACATAGAGCATATCTTCTTTTTGTTCAATCTCGGATACAATCTCCACTTTATCCGCAATCTGGAGATCTTCTGATGATTGAGAGGGATGTCTGGCTCTCGATCGAATAAAATCGAGACACAAATTGCGCAACATAGTTATACAATACGATTCGGCATTATCTACCAATAAAAGATCATCCCTTTTGTTCCACATTTTTATATACGTTTCCTGCACAAGATCTTCGGCATCGCATACATCTTCGACAAGACGATATGCAACTCTGAACATCTTCTGATGGTAAGGTATATATTTTTCTTTAAACGTGGATGAATCCATCTTTTACAGCAATCAACTCTATTAAGGCCACAGACCTGCTTATTTATGACTAAAGGACAATGCTAAAAACTGTTATATATTTGGTTTCTTCTTATTTCCAAATTCTTGATTAATATCAGACAGGTCATTCCGAGAAAACTCTCCTTTCAATTGAATAATTGCAGGATCTTTGCGGCTGTTTGAAATAATTACAAATTCCAATATCTTTTTATCTTCTGATTTCGATAAGATCAAGACATCATCTTCGTCATCCTTTGTTTTCAACAACAACTCATAATCACCGAATTCTATTTTTGAAATGATATTCGAAAACTTTTCTTTATCTTCTTGGCTACATTCACTTAAAGCAAGAATTCTCATTGACTTTACTTTTGTTATAACCTTAGCAGATTCTCCATCATCCGCATCCATCTGAATCATCGAAGGAGATAATTCCGGAAAAGAAATATCCACAATATTAGGCAGCTTCGAATAATCTGATATAAGCTTTTCGATGTTTTGTGCTGATACTCCCAAACTCATCAAAATAAACGTAAAGACTGATACTACTATTTTCATTTTTATTCAATGTTTAAATATCACAAATTTCCTGATTTTATCTATAAGACGAAATATAAACAACAGATGTTACACCGATTAAAAATATTTTTTGATAATCTTTTCTTATCTTTGGGGGCACATACCCTCTTATTATGTTTTTATCTATACAGAAGGTGAATAATATAAGTCGAAAAAGGAAACACCGCCCAAAATACAGTTTTCGTGTAACCTTTGTAACCTTTTGACATAAAAAACTGAAAGACAAGAATTAAATAAAATAAGACAATATCCATGACGGAAAAAATCATTATCCTTGATTTTGGTTCACAAACCACCCAATTGATTGCAAGACGCATCCGCGAGCTAAACACTTATTGCGAGATCGTACCCTACAACAAATTTCCGAAAGACGATACTACAGTAAAAGGAGTAATCCTTTCGGGTAGTCCGTTTTCGGTGAATGACAAAGACGCATTCCGTGCCGATCTGTCCGAAATCCGAAATAAGCTGCCTTTACTCGGCATATGCTACGGAGCTCAATACCTTGCTCATACATCCGAAGGAAAAGTTGAAAAAGGTGATTCGCGCGAATACGGCCGTGCTCATTTGGTTACAATAAATAAAGATATCTTATTTGATGGGATAAAAGAAGGTTCTCAAGTGTGGATGTCGCATGGAGATACAATAACAGTACTACCCTCAAACTTCGAAATCATAGCAAGTACCGAAGATGTAAAGGCGGCAGCTTATAAAATAGAAGGAGAACAAACATGGGGTGTACAATTTCATCCCGAAGTCTACCACTCAACAGACGGAACCCGCATACTGAATAACTTCCTCAACATCTGCGGATGCAAGAAAGACTGGACTCCGGCTTCTTTTGTTGAATCTACCGTTGCCGAACTGAAAGCTAAACTCGGAGATGATAAAGTTATTCTTGCTCTTTCGGGAGGTGTTGACTCATCGGTTACAGCCGTTCTCTTGAATCAGGCAATAGGCAAAAATCTGACTTGTATATTTGTCGATCACGGCTTGCTACGTAAAGATGAGTTCAAACGTGTACTGAAAGATTATGAACACCTTGGGCTGAATGTTATCGGAGTAAATGCTAAAGACAAGTTTTACTCAGCATTAGCAGGGATTAGTGATCCCGAACAGAAAAGAAAAATCATAGGAAAAGGCTTTATTGATGTTTTTGATGAAGAAGCGCATAAGCTGAAAGATATAAAATGGCTGGGACAGGGAACTATTTACCCAGACATCATCGAATCGCTGTCTATTACGGGAACCGTGATTAAATCTCACCACAATGTAGGCGGATTACCCGAAAAGATGAATCTGAAACTGGTAGAACCTCTTCGTTTGTTATTCAAGGATGAAGTTCGCCGTGTAGGTTTGGAAATGGGAATGATGGAACACCTTATCAAACGTCACCCTTTCCCCGGTCCCGGACTTGGTATCCGTATTTTAGGAGATATCACACCCGAAAAAGTAGAGATACTGCAAAATGCCGATGATATATATATGCGTACAATGAATGAGTTTCATTTATACGATCAGGTATGGCAGGCAGGAGTAATATTGCTTCCCGTAAAATCGGTAGGAGTAATGGGCGACGAGCGTACATACGAATATACGGTTGCATTGCGTGCCGTAACATCAACAGATGCCATGACCGCCGATTGGGCTCACCTACCCTACGAGTTTCTGGCTAAGGTTTCGAAT
Source organism: Indolivaga capnocytophagoides (assembly GCF_036511535.1). GTDB lineage: Bacteria > Bacteroidota > Bacteroidia > Bacteroidales > Dysgonomonadaceae > Dysgonomonas_A > Dysgonomonas_A capnocytophagoides. The sequence goes on from NZ_AP028867.1 coordinate 2,891,228, forward strand.
GAAATCATCAATAAAGTTAAAGGAGTAAACAGAGTTGTTTACGATATATCCTCTAAGCCACCAGCTACAATCGAGTGGGAATAAAGGTCTCAGACCTCCCCTCTATAAATCATAAACGCAAGGAGTGGTAATTTTTACCGCTCCTTGTTTTTTATAACAAACCCATCAACTTGGCTACCCTACAAGCTTCGAGAGAATTCTTAACCCTCAGCTTTTCCAGTATATTCTGTCGATGTCTGTTTACCGTATTTTTGCTGATAGACAACTGATCGGCAATCTCTTTGCTTATTTTCCCTTTCTCTATCAGCTTCAATATCTCCTTTTCTCTCACAGACAGGATATTCTCGTACTTCTGCCTGTCGAGATTAATGACTTCTCCTGTCATTGAATTCAATATATTACCCGATACAGGCAAAACCGTATCTTCAGCATAAGAGTTATTGTACAAGCACAATGAAAACCACAGAGTTCCCGATGGACTGCTCGATAAATAAAACATCCGGTGATGCACCGATATATACTCATTAATGGCATTGAGCATACGCATCCTGCTCGAAACATAAAAATTGGCTCGGTCTTCAATCGACACGGTTTTCAACAGGTCTAAGAACTGGTATTCGAGCATATGTTTTGCAGCCAGATCATCGGGGTGAATTTTGGCGAAGATATCTTCTTCCCAGATAGAATCAATCTCTTTCTGTGTGTGTTTAAGAGCAAGTCCTAATTGCTCTGCAAGACCTCCATAATAAATATAGCTCTTATCAGATTTCAAATCACTCAAAACAGCTACCGAGTTTTCGATCTTTGCATACGCATTCGCGACAACTCTGTATTGCGACAACAAATGGCTGCTGTCTTGCTCTTCTGAAAAGTCCTGTTCCAACAGCTTTTCATTTAATGTCGTGATTATATTCATCCTGCAAAAATGGTTATCTATCAGTATTGACTATAAATATAGAGTATTTTACCTTTGGTGTAACTTATTTTGAATGATCTTTTTAACAAACATTATATGAAAAAGCTTACTGTTTTATTGAGCATAGCTCTATCTATTTTATCTATACATAAAGCTATGTCGCAAACTTTGGAGAAAATGCAATGGTTTAATGAACCCGCAAAATGGGAAGTTAAAAACAACATACTATCAATGTATGTCACACCACAAAGTGATTATTGGAGAATATCTCACTATGGCTTTACAGTAGATGATGCTCCTTTTTTGTATTCGACGTATGGTGGAGAATTCGAGACGAAAGTCAAAATATCGGGAGATTATAAAACCCGTTTCGACCAATCGGGATTAATGCTCCGAATAGATCATGAAAATTACATCAAAGCCGGAATAGAATTTGTTGATGGCAAATACAACCTCAGCACTGTTGTAACCCATAAAACCAGCGATTGGAGTGTAATTGTATTAGACAAACCCGCATCGTCTATCTGGATAAAGGCAGTAAGACGCCTTGATGCAGTTGAAATATTCTATTCGTTTGATGATAAAGACTATATCATGATGCGTAATGCTTGGATGCAAGACAATCGTCCGATCATGGTAGGATTGATGGGTGCTTGTCCTGATGGTAGTGGATTCACCGCCAAATTCGAAAACTTCGAAGTAAAACATCTTCCCGATCAACGCCGTTTAAAATGGCTTCAAGAAAATCAGGAGTAAGGTTCATTTTGTCTGATATAACTTACTAGAATTAGTTATAATAATCAAAATATCCCGTGCCAGGCACGGGATATTTCGAAGCAGAATCATTGCGATATTTTAAAAGATATAGGCAATGTATAATATGTATCAACTGCGAATCCATTACTCTTCCCCACATTCCAGCGAGGCATAGCTTCGACTACACGCACAGCTTCTTTATCTAATTGAGGATCTAAACTTCTTAAGACTGTTATGTCTTGGAGATTACCTTCTTTATCCACTACAAAACGAAGGACAACCCGCCCTTGAATACACGATTCTGAATTTGTATATTGGAGATTCTCGGCTATAAATTGCCGTAAAGCTTCTTCTCCACCGGGGAATGAAGGCATTTCTTCTGATATACAACAAATAAATCCGTCCGGTTTCTCTGGAATACTATCGGGTACAGGCTCTCTGCAAATAGGATAGGAACAAGTAAGAACGTTTACGACCTCATCTACGCAGTCAGTAATAACAGGAGGAGTAAAGCATATCTCAGGAACAGAAAAAGTCTTGACCAAAGTATCCTTTACAGATTTAAGACTAATACGATTAGATAAAGAATCTTTCTCTATCAGCTTACCTTGAGCTTCCGCTCGTTTATCAGTACACGCTATCAGCCCCAAAATAAGAAAGATAAGTAAGAAGTTGTCTGTTTTCATGGTCTCACAAGTTTAGATTATACTTAATAGAGTATATTCCATCTTGTTTTCCATAAATATTCAGTCAGAGGTTATTCGATCAGAGGTATGTTATTTTTCGCATATTCGAGAGACGATGCGTTGAAATGCCACCATTCACCACGAATAGCTATAAATCCGGCATCAGTCATTATCTGCGGTTATCGACCTACTCTTTTGTCAAAGCAATGACTCATCACTAAAAAGACAAATGTCAATCTATCGGTATTCATTGACGTACAGCAGCTTTTCTCCCTCCCAAGATAAAAGATGCATATTTTTGAATAAAAAGAATAGGATAGTAGAGTAGAATTATATTGAGAACTGAAATAATAAACTTTATAGGAATGCTGATACTAAGGCTGTCTGGAATAGACATTGATTCAGCTAAAAAATTATATGTAATACCAGGCGCATGAAAAGCCATAATCAAGAGTGTTCCACTTGCTATAACCGTCATAAATTTTGATTGTACACTATTCAGTAATTTGGCAAGCATAAAAATCATGAAACTTCCAAGTATTGCGTTAAAATAATACAGAAACACCGACTCTCCAAAAAGACATAAATAAACATCCACATTTGGTCCATTTAATTGGCTTGTAAACAGTAGCACAGATAAAGAAGCAATAAAGGAAAAAAATATTACTGAATTATTCTTTAACAATTCCATGACTTGAAGACGGTGCAAATAATAACCTATGAAAAAAAATGCAATGGCTATCAATGCTGCATCTATTCTAAAATTGAACAAAAGAACATGATAGTACACTAATATAAAGCCTATTATAACAAATAAAACCTGCAATATTTTTGAAATTTTAAGAAGGAAAAATACCAGCAGCTTAATTAGCATCAAGCAATAAACAAACCAAAAAGCACTACTAGGCAAGCATTTAACATTACCAGTTAAATAACCGTATAAGATAGTTTTTAAATTAAAAACAACATCATTATGTATCCAGAGAGGAACAACATAACTACAAGCCAAAATCGGAAGAATCAGATATGGTATAAATAAAGTCCTAATATTCTTAGATAAATATTCTTTTACATTATCAGAATCTCTATGCAGATACCCAGACAGAAAAAAGAAAAAAGGCATATGAAAGCTATATATAAAAGCCCTTACAGGGAGAGCATCTCCTCTCCAATATGCATGACCGAAAACGACTAAAAATATTCCTATAAATTTGGCCCAATCAATCCAATTTAGACGAGTGTTGATTTTCATAAGCAATGGTGTATTTAATATACAAAAAATACAAAGAAGCAAAATTATAAATTTTCTAATGATTATAAACTAAACTGATAACGAAGACCCTCATTATTCAATCAGAGGTATGTTATTTTTCGCATATTCGAGAGACGATGCATTGAAATGCCACCATTCACCACGAATAGCTATAAATCCGGCATCAGTCATTATACGGCGGAGAAGTTTGCGGTTATCTACGTGCTCTTTTGTCAAAATTCCTTCCGACACAAGCAGGTCTTCTTTATTGATACCGGCAGCACGCCCGAAGAAATCGAACGGAGTGCCCATATCCAAAGGATCTCCATTCTCTTTGCAGATGGTCAGATCCACAGCCATTCCGTAATTGTGCATTCCTGTGCGTGAAGGGTTAGCTACATAAGCATGAAAAGGTGTATTCTGAACTACTGCATACATCTTTTTCTGTACCGACATAGGACGGGCGGCATCATAAATGAGCAAAGACAGATCGGGATGCCCATCTTTCAACAAACGCTGAGCTCTTAGCAGTTTATCTACTGCCATAGGATGCAGATAAGCCTGATATAAAGAATCATAAAGTACAACTTTCGTAAAATTGTCTGTTGTCGAATATTTTATCTCTACAAATATAGAAGAATCTAATAACTGTACATCTTTTAAACCCAACCCTTCTAAATAGAGAGATATTCGGGACTTAACGGGTTCTGTTTTCTCAACCGAAATGGTATCTTGTTTTACCTCCGAAAGTACATCTTCTGTTGTATGATTGTCTGACTTTTTATCACGTGAATCCGAACAAGCGGAGAACACCAAGAGTATACAAGCCAAAGGCACGATCAATTTACATCGGGTCGACATCATAATGAATAAGGACTGATTTATATTTTTCATTTTGCAAAACGTAGCTGTGACATTGGTCTATTATTTCCCTTACTTTCGATGGCGAAGCCTGATTCTCAATCTTAAGTAATATCTTTCGGATATACAACGACTGAATACGGGAAACCATCGGTTTGGTGGGACCAAGAACCCTTTCTCCAAATGTCTGATTGAGTATCCTGCCCAGATCGTTACTCATCGAATCAACCAAGCTTTCGTCTTTTGCTCTCAGGACAATTTCTATCAGACGGAAAAACGGCGGATACCTGAACAACTGCCGTTCGTTTATCTGAGTTTCATAAAATGCCTGATAATCATTCGTTCGTATATAAGCAATAACAGGATGCCCCGGATGTGCGGTTTGCAGCAATACACGCCCCCGTTTATTTCTCCGTCCGGCACGTCCGCTAACCTGCATCATCAGCTGAAAGGCTCTTTCATGAGCCCTGAAATCGGGATAATTCAGCATCGAGTCGGCATTCAGGATGCCCACTACACTTACATTATCAAAATCCAAACCTTTCGATACCATTTGCGTACCTATCAGTACATTCGTATTATTCAGCTCGAAGTCTGATATTATACGCTCATAAGCACGCTTGCTTCGGGTCGTATCCAGATCCATGCGTACAACATTAGCCTCTGGTATCTGTTCCTGCACAAGTTCTTCTATACGTTCCGTTCCATATCCCTGCACATCCAGAGTCTGGGTCTTACATTCAGGACATACAGTAGGGATAGAATATACTGCTCCGCAATAATGGCAAACCATCACCCGCTGTCTTTTATGCAGGGTAAGGCTTACATCGCAATGTTCACATTTGGGTGTCCACGAACAGGTTTTACATTCGAGCAATGGAGCAAACCCTCTTCTGTTCTGAAAGAGAATAATCTGCTCGTGCTTACTCAGCGCAACCTTCATTTCGTCCACTAAGGGCGGAGATAGAATGGTCTTCATGAGCTTGCGTTTTCGCAGATCTTTGGTATTAACCGTGATAATTTCGGGTAATTCAATATCAGCATAACGCTTCGTCAAGGTCACAAGCCCAAAACGCCCGTTCAGCGCATTGTAATATGTTTCGATAGAGGGAGTAGCGGTTCCCAGCAATACTTTCGACTGTGTGATTCCGGCTAATACTATCGCTGCGTTTTTAGCATTATAACGAGGCGACGGATCTTGTTGTTTGTACGATGCTTCGTGCTCTTCGTCAACAATGATCAACCCCAGTTTTCGAAAAGGAACAAATATAGCAGACCTTGCACCTAGTACAATTTTGCATTCGTCTTTCGACAATAATGACTGCCACGTTTCGGCACGTTCATTATCATTAAATTTGGAATGATAAACCATCAGCTGACTGCCGAATACCGATCTCAACCGGTCTGTGATCTGTGTCGTCAAAGATATTTCGGGCAAAAGATATAGTACTTGTTCGCCCCGTGCAATGGCTTCCTGTATCAGTTTGATGTAAACTTCGGTTTTACCCGATGATGTTACCCCGTGCAGCAAAACTATCTGCTTGCTTTCGAAAGCAGTAAGTATTTCATCATGGGCTTTTGCCTGATCGGGACTTAATATTTTTTGATAGTTAACAGCAGTATTGGAATAATCAAAGCGTCCGGTTTCATATTGAAAGCTGTCGAAGATACCTCTTTCAACCAAAGCATCTGCAACAGCAACGGTTACTCCCGCTTCTTCCAATAACTGTTTTTTCAGAATATAAAAGTCATCCGGGTTATTGGCTTCGTGTCTCAGTTCGAGAAATACAAAGAGCAATTGCTGTTGTTTCTTTGCCCGTTTCAGGTCATCTATAATCAGCGATAATTCTTCTTCTGTGTAGTTTCTTGCTAATTTGTATGCAGTTTCGGTCTTTGCCGAGTATTTGTTTTTGACTCTTTCGCTGATATATGCAGCTCCTTTATCAACAAGTGATTTTACATACGGGATAGCATTTGCAATCTTCGTCTGTTTTTCTATTTCGGATATCCGTAAAGGTTTTGTGTCGGAGAGAAGATAGTATATCTTTTCTTCATTTGGGGTAAATTTCTGATGTGCTTCGAAATCGGGATCAAGCAGAACGTGAGTTTCGCTTTCAAGCTTCATGGCTGCAGGAAGGGCAGCCTTCATTACCTCGCCCAAGGTGCACATGTAATACGATGCAATCCATTCCCAGAATTGCAATTGCTCCGGCAATACGACCGGATATTTATCTAAAACGGAGATTATTTCTTTAATCTCCGTTTCTATCTTTTTATCTTCATGTATATGATGTATAATAGCCGCATAGTATTTTTTCTTTCCGAACTGTACTATTACCCTGCAACCTATATCAATCTCATCTTTCATCGAATCGGGAACCGAATAGGTGAAAACTCCCTGCAAAGGCAACGGAACTATTACATCAATATACGTCATTTATATTTCTCAGAAGAAGTAAGTAAGGTTTACACTCCAGTTATCAGGGCGTTTTTTAACAACATTCTCCCAACCTGCCTTATCTCCATAATTATCGGTTAAAGATTTTCGATAATACATCCCCAGCTCAAGATGGTTTAGCAGTTCGACACCAGCACCTGCATTCAAACCCATTGCATATGATTTTGATTTCCATTGCTGATCCAATTTTTCAACATCTCCGCCACTTAGCCTGAATTCAGCATAAGGTCCGGCTTGAATAAATACTCCAAATAGTCCGACAACGCTGAACTTTTTCTTCAAATTCAAAGGAACTCTCAGATAGTTATAATCTTTCACATTATATTCATTCCCTGCATCTGTTTTTCCATCATCTCCTTTTTGATGACCATACAGAACAGACAATTCACCACCCCAACCTACAATTGGAGCCATCAATTCCATAGTTCCTCCAATTTGAAAGCCTAAACGGTTGTGAGTATTCAGGATGTCTTTATTGATACGATTACTACTTACATCAAAACCACCTTTTACCCCAAAACGTAATTGAGCATTCGCTTGAGTTGCTCCGATAAAAACAAGGGCTGCAACAGCCAAGCATTTCATAAAACTCATGTAATTTTTTTTCATAATAAAATTTGTTAGAAAATAAAGAGTTCTGTCAGTTAGTCTATCAGCAGATAAAGAGCACACATAATTCTTTTCTAAACAGGCTTTTGACTATAACTGATGTATTTCTTACAGATGCTATACAATTCCTAATAGGTACAAAGATAAGAATTCTTCTTAAATCAAATACCTCCGGAATAATAAGATGTCCCGCGTTCATTAGTTCACGCATACTGTATATTACTAAATGAAACAATCTATTGTTTTTTTTGGTTCATAAGTACCTGCTTTTTTCATCCCATCTATAATACATTTTTGATTTAAGAAATCTATTATTTCCAAAATAGACATCAATTACCTTTATTTCGGTAAATATTTATAGTTTTGTAAAACTAACCAACAATATATTTTACTTATGAAACAACTACTCTTTCTTTTATTTTCAATTATATTATTTACATCTTGTTCGGATGATGATAATAATAATCAGGATCCTATCGATCAGCCAACTGAACAAAACAAATACAAAACAGGAACCGATCTCTCTAAAACTTATCCTTTAGCAAAGCCCCACTCTACGTTTACCGGCGAAGCATTCCACGCCCTAGGCTATGGCTACGACATTACGGGTAAATATGCTCACCCCGATTGGATAAGAAAAAAGATTGTAGATGCTCAGAAATTTGAAGATGACCATTATTATGATGTTATGCATCATTGGAAGGTATTTGTGCATGGAGGTTGGGGAACTAAGACCGGGACAAGAGAAGATATTACAGCTCAATTATTAAAAGATGAAAAAATTGTAATCGGAAATTCTTCAACAGAACATAATAACATATTCAAAGCCATGTTCGAAATGCCGTTCGAAAACGACACTACTTACAGCGATCTTAAATACTATTATGCAATGGATGCATTTGTGAGTAGTTGGTACGAACATTATTTTGATCTTCGAAGTTATGAGGATCTATCTATTCTTACCAATTACCTAACGGACGAATTTAAATCGGATTTAAATTCAAAATCGGCTGATGAGATCATAAAATTATACGGAACACACGTTTTGATGGATATTATCGTAGGTTGGAGACAGGACTTCTATTACAGGTCTACATCCAATTCACAGCTGCAAGGAAAAATGGTTAGTGCCAGCGGTCGTTTTCTGAGTTCTACTCCGGGCATATTAATGGAACCTCTTCCTCAGGATCCAGAAGAAAAGGAGAATCTCTATTCCGAATATATCAGTGGGGTAAATCCGACTGAAAAGCCAAATGCATGGATGTTTGATATTACGAACTATGAGGACAAGGTAAAATTTGATTTACGTAAAAATGCGATTGAGAGAGAAAGTACAGTTCTTGTCGATTTCGGGAAAAGATCACTCAAAGGAGCTGTAATCCCCATTTATGAATTCGTTGCAGATGCCGCTAAGAAAGAAGCTTTGACAAAGGCATATCAGGCATATCTGAATAAATAAACAGAACTAAAGATACAAAGAGAAAGCCAGATGTAGGATATTAAATTACATCTGGCTTTTATGTTTATATAAAAAGTAAAAAATCGAATCTGCATAGTAAACAGATACTCAGGCCGTACCATTTCTTGGAAATATCGTTAAAAACAAAAAGAAGCCGCTATAAAAGCGACTTCTCATGTAGCACGACCGGGAATCGAACCCGGATCTAAAGTTTAGGAAACTTCTATTCTATCCATTGAACTATCGCGCCATGCTTTCCGTTATAAATTCAGAAACGATGCAAATGTAATAGATTTTTAGTTACCTGACAATATCATGAGGGCAAGAGCTTACTTATAAATATCATTTATGACTCATTTGCAAAAGAATAGCTTTCGAAATCCATATTTTAAAAGTTAAACATAGGTTTGCAATCATTTGTTTTATAATTTTGCTCTTTATTTTTCGTTTACTATATCAAAGAATATTCACAAGTACATATAAATATGTCAGAGAAAGAGAACACCAATATAAATATACCTTTACTGAAGACAATCAACTCCCCGAAAGATTTGAAAAAACTCGGTATAGGACAGCTGGATACACTCTGCCAGGAATTAAGGACATTTATAATAGATCAACTTTGTAAAAATCCCGGGCACTTTGGATCCAGCTTGGGAACAGTAGAGCTTACAGTAGCCCTTCACTATATATATAATACACCTTACGACCGTATCGTGTGGGATGTAGGACATCAGGCGTACAGCCACAAAATACTGACAGGCCGCAGAGACAGATTCAATACAAACCGTAAGTTCGGAGGTTTGGCCGGATTTCCTAACCCGGATGAAAGCGAATACGATACTTTCTCGGCAGGTCATGCGTCTAATTCAATATCGGCTGCACTGGGAATGGCTGTGGCTTCCAGGCTGCTGAATGAAAACAAGCATGTAGTAGCTGTGATAGGTGACGGTTCTTTAACCGGAGGATTAGCTTATGAAGGATTGAACAATGCCAGTTCGCAACCGAACGACCTGCTTATAATCTTAAATGATAATGACATGGCTATCGACGATAATGTCGGCGGTCTGAAAGATTATCTCGTAAAAATGACGACTTCACATACCTATAACAAAGTAAGGAATGATGTTTATCAAAAGTTCAAAAGAAAAAATCTGATCTCGGAGAAAGGCAAAAACTTTATACTCCGGTTCAACAACAGCCTCAAATCGCTGATAACAAAACAACAGAATATATTCGAGGGACTCAATATACGGTACTTTGGCCCTGTAGACGGTCATGACCTGAAAGGACTGATTCGCATTCTTGAAAACATCAAGGATCTTAAAGGCCCCAAATTGCTGCATATACATACTATCAAGGGGAAAGGATATAAACCTGCCGAAGAATCGGCTACCGAATGGCATGCTCCCGGAAAATTCAACAAAGATACCGGAGAACGTATCATTTCACAGGCAAAAGACCAGCCCCAATTATATCAGAATGTATTCGGGCATACAATAGTAGAACTTGCACAGAAAGATAAACGGATAGTCGGTATCACTCCGGCTATGCCCAGCGGATCGTCGATGACCTTCATGATGAAGGAATTCCCGGAACGATCTTTCGATGTAGGTATTGCAGAAGCTCATGCCGTAACTTACTCGGGAGGATTATCGAAAGAAGGATTAATTCCTTTCTGTAACATATATTCTTCGTTTATGCAACGGGCATACGATCAGGTGATACACGATGTAGCATTGCAAAAACTTCATGTTATATTCTGTTTGGACAGAGCCGGACTGGTCGGTGAAGACGGACCAACGCATCACGGAGTATTCGACCTTGCTTATATGCGCTGTATCCCTAATCTTGTGATTGCCTCTCCCTATAACGAACACTACCTCAGACATCTGATGTACACTGCAACATACGGCAACGAAGGGCCTTTTGTCATTAGATACCCGAGAGGACAAGGCGAACTGAAAGACTGGGAATGCGAAATGAAACTGCTTCTCATCGGTAAAGGCCGGAAAATGAAAGACGGTAAAGATATGGCCGTTATTACCATCGGGCCTATTGGCAATACCGCTAATGCAGCTATCTCCGAATTGGAAAAAGAAGGATACAGCATCGCTCATTATGATATTATATTTCTGAAACCGATAGATACAGACCTATTGGATGAAGTAGCATCTAAATTCAGGAAAGTAGTTACCATCGAAAACGGTGTTATTACCGGAGGATTGGGTTCGGCCGTTCTTGAATATTTCTCAGAAAAGAATTATAAAGATATAGAGGTAACCAGAATAGGCATTCCTGATGAGTTTATAACCCACGGTTCTATACCCGAATTGAATAGACTCTGCGAAATAGATGTCCCCGGTATTACCAAACGCCTGGAGGGAGTCTTACAAAATAAACCGGCACTAAAACCTGTATTATGAGAGTTGTTATCGGTGGAGCTGGCGCAGTCGGTACACACTTGGCACGATTACTTTCGGGCGAAAATCAGGATGTTATTCTCATGGATTCCGATAAGGAAAAATTAAACTTATCGAAAGGAAATCTTGAGATCATGACGATGGAAGGTTCGACAACCTCTCTGAAAGATTTGAGCGAAGTAGGAGTAAAAAATGCCGACCTTTTTATAGGCGTCACCCCCGATGAATCGGTAAACATCACATCATGTATGCTTGCCGCTAAGATGGGAGCAAAAAAGACATTTGCACGTATCGACAACTTCGAATACCTACTGCCGAAGAACAAAGAATTTTTCGAAAGCCTTGGAATCAATTCCATGGTATATCCCGAAATGCTGGCCGCGAAAGAAATCGTATCGGCACTCAAACGCCCTTGGGTCAGGTTGTGGGTCGAATTATTCGGCGGCTCCATTATTCTTGTCGGCGTCAAAGTCAGGGATAATTCGGAGTTAGCAGATAAGTATCTGTATGAAATATCGAATACTCAGAAGAAGTTTCACATAGTTGCGATCAAGCGCAACAACCGAACAATCATCCCCAAAGGAAAAGACAAAGTTCAGCCAGATGATATTGTTTTTTTCACGACAACCAATGAATTTATAGACGAAATACCCGCAATTACAGGAAAAGAAAAATTTGAGGTAAAGAATGTCATGATAATGGGTGGCAGCCGTATTGCTATACGTACCTGCCAATACCTTCCCGGCGATACTAACATAAAGCTGCTGGAGGTAGACAAAGACAAGTGCTACAAACTACTAGAGAAAGTACCTAAGAATGTCACCGTTTTTCAGGACGACGGGCGTAACTCCGAATTTATGCAGCAGGAAAGTATCCGTAATATAGATGCCTTCATTGCTGTTACGGGTAATTCGGAAGCAAACATTCTGGCTTGCCTTGCCGCCAAAAGATTTGGTGTACGAAAAACTGTAGCCGAAGTCGAAAATATGGATTACATATCCATGGCCGAAAACCTGAATATCGGTTCTATCATCAATAAAAAACTAATCACAGTAAGTAATATATACCGTTTTCTACTTAATGCGGATGTAACCAACGTCAAAACCTTGACTTTTGCCAATGCAGATGTAGCAGAGATTGTAGCTCGCCCTAATTCAAGAATCACTAAGAAAGAAATAAAATCTCTCTCTCTGCCTAATAATATGACTATCGGGGGCTTGATGAGAAACGGAGAAGCCATGCTTGTTGATGGAGATACCCAGATAGAGCCTTACGACAATGTCGTTGTTTTTTGTCTGGACGATGCTTTAAGAGAAGCCGAAAAACTATTTAATTAAAAAGTCAACTTCAACTCCCACCCTATTTCTAAGGTCTCATATCTTTTTATAAATTTTGTGAGCGCAGTATCAACAATCAGTAACTGTTTAAATTTAGCTCGTTTGGATTTTTAGAGATATTTTTGGAACGATTTTTATTTTTTCGATACGATAACAGCGGGCTGTTTGAGTTGAGAAAAGATAAAAATTCAGGCAAAAAGAGCCTAAAAATAAACGAAAAAGAAATAAATCGTTATTGTGATACATCGTTTGGTAAATTTAAACAGTTACTCAGTTCTCGCTAAAAAAAAGACTTCAAATTCCGTTATTTTACTAACGCAGGCTATCGGCTTTGTTTTCATTTTGCCTTGAGGTAAAACAAAACAAAAAACAAGACTGCGCCTCCAACCCGAGTGTCGCAGACCTTAATTGATCTTATACCTTATTGGTTCTCCTCATGTTTTCTGAATTTTTATCTATGTATAAAAACACATTCAAATCATGGCAAAATACACAGAAAAATTAGGAAAGAAAATAGCAGAAGCAATAGAACAAGATGAATATACATTAGGTGAAATCTGCTCAATACACAACATCAGCCGAAAAACATTTTATCAGTGGATGATTAAATATCCCGATTTTGAGGGGATGGTCGAAAACGCTCGTTTGGAGAGAGATGAGCGATTGGCGCAAAAAGCACGTCAGATACTCAAGCAGAGAATAGAACAGGGACATACAGTTACTACAACCCGCTATAAATATGCGGTAGATGAATACGGGGAATTGTACTTAGCAGGGAAAACCGTAACGAAGAAAGAATACTCTCCCGATGAAAAGACCCTGAAAATGGCGATATCTAAAGAAAACGATGTTGAAAATCAAGAGAAAAAAATTCTTTTGCAACTGAAGGACGAAGAACGTATTTTACAGCAAGAGCTGGAAGACCAATTATGGGAAGAGGAAAGAGAACGAAAGTATCAAAAGTGGCTGAGTGAATCAGCCGCAAAAAAGGAAGAGGAGCAGCAGAATAATACGAACGAAGTCTGATAACTGATTTTATTGTCACTTTTGTAACCTTTTATCAATTATTGATAAGCAATGAACAATAATTAGTTGGCTGCTAATAATTATTTATTGATGCCAATCAGTAGTTAGATTAATAAAATGTTCTTTTATTTTATGCTATCAAGTTCAGCTATTTACTAACGCACCCTCCTGGGTTTGTTTTTCATTTTGCCTTGATGCAAAACGAAACAAAAGATCAAGACTGCGTCTGCATCCCGACCCGCTAAGCCCTCGAAAGCTAAGACAAATAAAAATGATTATCGCTGATATCTATTTGTCTTTTAACGCTTTCTTCGTGCAGCGGGTACCCCGGGCTTCCACCGAGGTCAAGAGCCTGACGGGGTCACAGACCCTTTTGTCGGCTGCCGCAAGCAAAGGTGTGCGTTAGCCAAGGCGCATACAGGGGTGAAGCGGTAATCTGACCAGTGAAACGGGCATTAAAACTAAATGCTGTTTGAGCTCATAGAGCGAGTTTTATTTAGTTTCGCCCGTGAACGTAGTCAGATAGGCAGAGCCTCGAAGCGCCAAAGACCTTTTGGTTCCTTTAGGGGCTTTGGCCAAAAGGAACACAAGCAATCTCTGATTGCGCGTAGTAAATAGCATAATTTAAAAGACCATTTTTCAAATACTGATTCGCATTATTGATTATTGTACATTGACTTTGTCACCTTTGTCGGAAATGAAGAACTAATAATGAAGAATGAAAAATGAATTGCTTTCAATTGATAATTAGATATTAGTAACTGTTCCTTGATTCAGTAACCTTTGTTACCTTTTTTATCCCTTATGTTACATTATTAAGTGTTATTACAACATTTATAAATAAGTTTATTATATTTGGGAATTGAAACCCCACAAAATCAAATCATGAAAAAAATCTTAACCTTAACTGTTGTATTATTTACAGGCAGCTTGTTTTACGGACAAGCCCAGATAGTACAGAAAGTAGAATCGTTTGACATCGGGAATGTAAGACTATTAGACAGTCCGTTTAAACATGCCGAAGACCTCGACTTGAAGTACATGTTGGAACTCAACCCCGACAGATTACTGGCTCCTTTTCTTCGTGAAGCAGGTTTACCGCAGAAGGCAGAAAGCTATACCAACTGGGAAAATACAGGGCTTGACGGACATATCGGAGGTCATTATTTATCTGCACTATCGCTGATGTACGCTGCAACAGGAGATTCCCGAATCAAAGAACGTCTCGACTATATGGTCGGCGAACTGAAAAAATGTCAAGATGCCAACGGTAACGGATATATAGGAGGAGTTCCCGGAGGTAAAGCTATATGGGAAGAAGTTGCAAACGGTAAAATTGATGCAGGCGGATTCAGCCTGAACGGAAAATGGGTTCCTTTATATAATATACACAAAACATATGCAGGTCTGCGTGATGCTTATCTGTATGCTCACAATCAGGAAGCCAAAGAAATGCTCATAAAAATGACCGACTGGGCAATAAAACTGGTATCTCAGCTTTCGGAAGTCCAAATACAAGATATGCTTAGAAGCGAACACGGAGGATTGAATGAAACGTTTGCGGATGTAGCGGCAATTACAGGAGACAAAAAATATCTGGCATTAGCTCATCAGTTTTCACAGCAACTGATTCTTGATCCGCTGCTGTCGCACGAGGACAAATTAACGGGAATGCATGCAAACACACAGATTCCGAAAGTCTTAGGATTCAAAAGGATTGCTGATATCGAAGGTAACCAGTCGTGGAACGATGCCGCCCGTTTTTTCTGGGATACCGTTGTCGAAAACAGGTCTGTTGCTATCGGAGGAAACAGTGTGGGAGAACATTTCAACCCAACAAATGACTTCTCCCGTATGATCAAAAGTATAGAAGGTCCGGAAACGTGCAACACGTACAATATGCTGCGATTGTCAAAGATGCTTTACCAAACTTCTCAAGACAAAAAATACATGGATTATTACGAAAAGGCATTGTATAATCATATCTTATCGACACAGAATCCCGAACAGGGAGGTTTTGTATATTTCACGCAGATGCGCCCGGGACATTACAGAGTATATTCTCAACCTCAGACTTCTTTTTGGTGCTGTGTAGGATCGGGTCTTGAGAACCATGCCAAATACGGAGAAATGATTTACTCGCATAAAGACAACCAGCTTTACGTTAATCTCTTTATCCCTTCGACCCTTACATGGCAAGAAAAGAAGATCGAAATAGTACAGGAGAATAACTTTCCGGATGAAGCTAAAACAAGCTTAACAGTGAAAACAGGAAAGGCATCTGATTTCGATTTAAAGATACGCTATCCTCAATGGGTAAAAGACGGTGATTTAAAAGTCTCTGTTAATGGTAAACCTCAGGCTGTGGTTAAAGGCGCTGACGGATATGTATCTATTAACCGCAAATGGAAAAACGGAGATAAAATAGTTGTAGATATGCCTATGCACCTGAGAGTAGAACAACTGCCCGATAAATCGAATTACTACGCTTTCTTTTACGGACCTATCGTATTAGCAGCCAAAACCAATACCGAAAATATGGACGGGTTATTTGCGGATGACAGCAGAGGCGGTCACATTGCTCATGGACAACAAGTACCTCTGAAAGATATGCCTATCGTGGTAAGTGAGCCCGACAAGCTGATATCTCAGTTACAGCCCGTAGCAAACAAGCCGTTAACATTCAAGATAACCGGACTGTATCCCGAAAAATACAACAATGGTTTAGAACTGATTCCTTTCTTCCGTTTACACGAATCACGATATATTATATACTGGCCGCAGGCAACGCAGTCTGAAGTTGCAGCTATTCAGCAACGTACAGCGGACGAAGAACAGGAACGTATAAAACTCGATGCGGTAACTTCCGACAAAGTTATCTGCGGAGAGCAACAACCCGAATCGGATCACTTTGTAAAATTCGAAAATTCAAATACCGGATTTATTGACGATGTACACTGGAGAGAAGCCAAAGGCTGGTTTAGTTATCAGCTGAAAAATACTAATAAAAACGCAAAATATTTATACATCAGGTATTTCAACAGAGATAATTCGCGGATATTGAATATACAGATCAACAACCAAACAGTAGTATCGAAAGCTTTAGACGGTAATGATGGGGACAAAATCATAACAGAACGAATCGAGCTTCCATCAGATCTTAATAATACGGATATACTGGAAGTTAAATTTACATCTACTTCTGATAAAATGGCGACTAAGATAGTCGAAGTACGGCTGTTGAATAATTAGTCTGAACAATTTCAAAAACAGCGAATACCCAATATGCTGTTCGCTGTTTTTGCTTTATAAACGATATCGCTGCCCTGACGAATAATGAACAATCTCTCATATTATTCTGTTTCAATATAAACGTATAATGTATTAATTAAATCGAACGAATATGGAAGGGTTAGGAATAATATGGTCAATAATAATAGGAGTAGCCGCAGGAGCTATCGCCGGTTGGTTGATGAGAGGGCACGGATTCGGCTTTATCGTTAATCTGATTGTCGGTCTTGTCGGCAGTATATTGGGCGGTTGGATTTATGGTCTACTCGGCATTGGTTCGGGAGGAATAGTGGGTGCTCTGATTATGTCGGTAATAGGAGCGGTTGTGCTGCTTTGGATTATTTCACTGTTCCGAAAAAAGAATGTATAACATAAAACAATAAAGAAAGGCTTTTAAAGGCCTTTTTCTATTTAAACGGCTCACAATATGAATGGACTAAAATACTTCCTTATATCGATTGGATTGCTTTCAATCGTCTTGTTTATTGTACTGCTTATAATCGGGATAAAAGTTATCTCCGCAATAGTATTTTATACGGTAGGTATAATCGCTGCGATATCGGCAGTCGGGCTTATCATATATTATATAGGGAAACTTTCGGGAAAGAGAGAATCCGAGTAACAAATAAAAAGGCGGAGCACTTCTATCAAATAGATTGCTCCGCCTATAATTCTAAATCACGATACTAAATCGGGATAATGATGGATATTTCTTTCTCTTCATTTCGTTTTACAGTAATAGACCCATCTCCTGCTTTAAGAATCAAGTCATCCCCAACTTTATAATATACAGCAAAGTATAAGTCGGTTTCCGACTCAACAATGTTGAGCTCAGTTAGATTTAGCTTAAAGTAGGCAATTCCGTTCTCGTTTGTAGTTTCTATTCTCGATGCTGAACCGGGATCAGTAGAATCATCCGGCTGCAGATTCTTGAACATGTAGACCTTTATATCCTTCTGTTCTTCACCAGCCAGATTCTTGACCGTGACTTTCACATTTGCCCCTAGAAAAGGAGCATCATCATCGTCACTGCTGCAGGCTGCAAATGCTACAACTAAGCTTAATAATAAGCCTGTAAATATTCCCTTTTTCATATACGTTTATCCTTTAGCGTAACCAATACTATCCCAAATATCTCCTCAGGAATTCCGCTACCTGATTCACAACAGCTATAGTCTGAGGAATTGTAGCATATCCGTTGAGCATACCCCAGTCATGTATCACCCCATTATAACGAACAGTAGTTACATCTACGCCTGCTTCGTCTAAGTGTATTCCAAACTCTTCCCCCTGGTCTCTTAATATATCATTCTCAGCAACAGCCATAAACGTTGGAGGCAAACCTTGTAATTGTTCTTTTGAAGCTCTTAACGGAGACAGGTAAATCTCGTCTCTATCTGCCAGATCTGTAGTATACTGATCAAACATCCATTTCATGAGAGAAGCTGTAAGAAACCGCTGTTCTCCATACAATTTGTAAGATTCCCAATCAAATGTAGCGTCAGTAACAGGCCACAGCAATGCCTGAGCTTTTATAATAGAAAGTCCTTCTTCTTTAGCTTTCAAACTTGTTACGGCAGACATGTTGCCACCGACACTATTTCCAACGATCGCTAATCTGTCTTTATCAATCTTTAGTTCATCTCCATGCTCAAATATCCACTTAGCTGTTTCAAATATTTCGTTGATAGCAACAGGATATTTAGCCTCCGGAGATGGCGAATAGTTAATGAATAAAGCTGTATATCCACTTGTCACTACTATATCCCTGACTAATCGCTTATGAGTATGATAATCACCTAAAACCCATCCTCCGCCATGTATAAAAATAAAGGCAGGTACTGGATCCTTTGATGTTTCCGAACGCACAATATTAATGCCAATCGAATATTTTGATAATTCAACATTCACTGTCTCCTCTTTAATACCCGATAAGTCAACGTTTATAGATGATTGAGCATTTTCCAAAACTTTTCGAGCATCCGCAACAGGCAAAGCCTCTACAGGCTTATCTCCTGAATTTAAGACTCTAAGATATTCTCTTGTACTAAGAGTCAAATGTGGATCTTTTAAATAATCCTTTATTTTATATTCCTTTTCCATAATACTATTTTAATTATCAATGTTAGACAATAAAATACAGATAGGAGAAATGAGCCTCTCTCCCAACACATAATCATAATAATTAAAGGATAATGTTTGTATCCCTAAAACATCGACCTATATTAATCTACATACATCAGTAAATATAAAACGCTGATTAATAAAAGATTGTTCTAGCAAGGAATCGTTTTTAACAAAAAAACAGAAAAATATACAGCTTATGGATAAGGTTGGATTCAAGGTGTATCAAGTAATAAAATCAAGAAGACCGATTATCAAATGTAGCATAGCCTTATATTTCGGTAAAGTATTTATTAACAAAAAAGTCCCGAGTAAAAAATTACTCAGGACTTTTTGTCTTTAAAAGAGGGCGGTTACCTACTCTCCCACATAATTGCAGTACCATCGGCGTGGGTGGGCTTAACTTCTCTGTTCGGAATGGGAAGAGGTGGATCCCCAACGCTATAACCACCTTAATATCTTTGATCTTATATATTAAGACGTGATGTAAAAGAACAAGTCTTTAAAAATTTGTATGTAGCAAACCTGTTACACAGGCGAAGTTTTGACGAAAAAGTTTCGGGCAATTAGTACTACTCGGCTATGACATTACTGCCTTTACACCTGTAGCCTATCAACGTCGTAGTCTACAACGACCCTTATAAGGATATCTTATCTTGAGGCTGGCTTCGTACTTAGATGCTTTCAGCACTTATCCAATCCGCACTTAGCTACCCGGCGATGCCCCTGGCGGAACAACCGGTAAACCAGCGGTGCGTCCAACACGGTCCTCTCGTACTAGTGTCAGATCCCCGCAAATATCTTACGCCCACGATAGATAGAGACCGAACTGTCTCACGACGTTCTGAACCCAGCTCGCGTGCCACTTTAATGGGCGAACAGCCCAACCCTTGGGACCTTCTCCAGCCCCAGGATGTGACGAGCCGACATCGAGGTGCCAAACCATTCCGTCGATATGAGCTCTTGGGAATGATCAGCCTGTTATCCCCGGAGTACCTTTTATCCTTTGAGCGATGGCCATTCCATACTGAAACCACCGGATCACTATGCTCTAGTTTCCTACCTGATCGACTTGTTAGTCTCCCAGTCAAGCGCGCTTATGCCATTACACTCTACGAACGGTTACCAATCGTTCTGAGCGCACCTTTAGAAGCCTCCGTTACTCTTTTGGAGGCGACCACCCCAGTCAAACTACCCACCATACAGTGTCCCTATATCAATAGGTTAGAATCCAAACAATTAAAGGGCCGTATTTCAAGGGTGACTCCACAAACACTAGCGTGCCCGCTTCATAGTCTCCGGCCTATCCTACACATCAAGTGCCCAGATTCAATGTAAAGCTATAGTAAAGGTTCACGGGGTCTTTTCGTCCCATCGCGGGTAATCGGCATCTTCACCGATACTACAATTTCACCGAGCTCACAGTTGAGACAGTAAGAAGATCATTACACCATTCGTGCAGGTCGGAACTTACCCGACAAGGAATTTCGCTACCTTAGGACCGTTATAGTTACGGCTGCTGTTTACTGGGGCTTCAATTCAAAGCTTCTCATTGCTGATGACTTCTCCTCTTAACCTTCCAGCACCGGGCAGGTGTCAGGCTATATACGTCTTATTTCTAATTTGCATAGCCATGTGTTTTTGTTAAACAGTTGCCTTCTTCTATTCTCTGCGCCTGCCATCGCTGACAGGCACCCTTTATCCCGAAGTTACAGGGTCATTTTGCCTAATTCCTTAACTGTGAATCACTCGAGCGCCTTAGTATACTCAACCCAACTACGTGTGTCCGTTTTAGTACGGGTGACTTTAAGATTAGCGTTTAGCGGTTTTTCTTGACAGTCTGTTTACCTGCATATTGATTCACCAATGGTTCCTCATACTTTCAGGTTCGACTCTTTTTGCGGATTTGCCTGCAAAAATCAACGTCTACACCCTTTAACCAACTATTCCGTCAGTTGGCAGCAGTTTCACTCCTGTGTCCCCACATCACTCTTAAAGCCAGTAACGGAATATTAACCGTTTCATCCATCGAATTAGCCGTTCGGCGTCTCCTTAGGGCCCGACTTACCCTGATCCGATTAGCGTTGATCAGGAAACCTTAGTCTTTCGGCGAGGAAGTTTCTCACTTCCTTTATCGTTACTCATACCTACATTTGCTTTTCTGTCCGCTCCAGAGCAGCTCACGCTGCGCCTTCGACGCTGAACAGAATGCTCCCCTACCGATAATATTTATCCCATAGCTTCGGTAACATGTTTTATGCCCGATTATTATCCACGCATCGCCACTCGACTAGTGAGCTGTTACGCACTCTTTAAATGAATGGCTGCTTCCAAGCCAACATCCTAGCTGTCTTAGCGGCAACACTTCGTTAATTCAACTTAACATGTATTTGGGGACCTTAGCTGATGGTCTGGGTTCTTTCCCTCTCGGACATGGACCTTAGCACCCATGCCCTCACTCCCGGTATTAACTTATGCCCATTCGGAGTTTATCTGGACTTGATAGGCGGTGAAGCCCTCGCATCCAATCAGTAGCTCTACCTGACATAAGTAATTCGCCGAGGCTGCACCTAAATGCATTTCGGGGAGTACGAGCTATCTCCAAGTTTGATTAGCCTTTCACCCCTACCCTCAAGTCATCCGAAAGCTTTTCAACGCTTACCGGTTCGGTCCTCCAATTGGTGTTACCCAACCTTCAACCTGCTCAAGGGTAGATCACTTGGTTTCGCGTCTACTCCCATTGACTATGGCGCCCTGTTAAGACTTGCTTTCGCTTCGGATCCGTACCTGATAGTACTTAACCTTGCCAATGAGAGTAACTCGTAGGTTCATTATGCAAAAGGCACGCCGTCACTGTTGCCAGCTCCGACCGCTTGTAGGCACATGGTTTCAGGGTCTATTTCACTCCTCTGTTCGAGGTTCTTTTCACCTTTCCCTCACGGTACTGGTTCACTATCGGTCTCTCGGAAGTATTTAGCCTTACCGGATGGTCCCGGCAGATTCATACAGGATTTCTCGTGTCCCGCACTACTCAGGATACTGCTAGGCTTAATAAACGTTTCGTGTACGGGATTATCACCCTCTCTGATACATCTTTCCAGATATTTCCACTACATTTATGTCTTGCCACAGCGCAGTCCTACAACCCCAATATTGCCGAAACAATATTGGTTTGGGCTAATCCGCGTTCGCTCGCCACTACTTACGGAATCACTTTTGTTTTCTTTTCCTATGGGTACTTAGATGTTTCAGTTCCCCACGTTTGCTTCCAGTCTAGCTGGATGATATGCTCTTCGCATACCGGGTTGCCCCATTCGGAGATTTACGGGTCAAAGGTTATTTGCACCTTACCGTAACTTTTCGCAGCTTATCACGTCCTTCATAGCCTTCGAGAGCCTAGGCATCCCCCATGTGCCCTTTTTTACTTTTTTCTCTTCGCCTGTTCTTTACCGTTGCCGGTAAAGTACGGTTTGATATATACTCGTTTTTTTTACTTGCTCTTTTTTACATCATGTCAAAGATCTTTTCGCTAATTGCTCTTTTAAGAGCTGACTATTATTTAATTGTCTTAGCTGTTGTGGAGAATAACGGATTCGAACCGTTGACCCCCTGCGTGCAAGGCAGGTGCTCTAGCCAGCTGAGCTAATCCCCCGTTAAATGAAGCCCGTTATCCGGCTTATTTACTTCGTAGTCCCAGGCAGATTTGAACTGCCGACCTCTACATTATCAGTGTAGCGCTCTAACCAACTGAGCTATAGGACTGGCTGTTTGTTTCTTTTCTTACCCGGTAACTGTGATTAACAGCTCCTTTTTCTCTTTATTTTGTCGATTTGATAGAAACTCTTTTTTATATAATACACTAGACATTGGGTGATAATAACTTTAACGTTATATATCCAGTTAGAACATTCTCCAGAAAGGAGGTGTTCCAGCCGCACCTTCCGGTACGGCTACCTTGTTACGACTTAGCCCCAGTCACTAGTTTTACCCTAGGACGCTCCTTGCGGTTACGTACTTCAGGTACCCCCAGCTTCCATGGCTTGACGGGCGGTGTGTACAAGGCCGGGAACGTATTCACCGCGCCATGGCTGATGCGCGATTACTAGCGAATCCAGCTTCATGGAGTCGAGTTGCAGACTCCAATCCGAACTGGGAGAGGCTTTCGAGATTAGCATCTTGTCACCAAGTAGCAACCCTCTGTACCCCCCATTGTAACACGTGTGTCGCCCCGGACGTAAGGGCCGTGCTGATTTGACGTCATCCACACCTTCCTCGCAGCTTACGCTGGCAGTCTTGTCAGAGTCCTCAGCTTGACCTGTTAGTAACTAACAATGTGGGTTGCGCTCGTTATGGCACTTAAGCCGACACCTCACGGCACGAGCTGACGACAACCATGCAGCACCTACGCATCTGCTATTGCTAGAAGATCGGTTTCCCGATCGGTCAGATGCATTTCAAGCCCGGGTAAGGTTCCTCGCGTATCATCGAATTAAACCACATGTTCCTCCGCTTGTGCGCCCCGTCAATTCCTTTGAGTTTCACCGTTGCCGGCGTACTCCCCAGGTGGATTACTTATCGCTTTCGCTTAGCCACTTATTGTAATATCACAAACAGCTAGTAATCATCGTTTACTGCGTGGACTACCAGGGTATCTAATCCTGTTTGATACCCACGCTTTCGTGCTTCAGCGTCAGTTGTAGTTTAGTAAGCTGCCTGCGCAATTGGAGTTCTTCGTTATATCTATGCATTTCACCGCTACACAACGAATTCCGCCTACTTCAAATACACTCAAGAAACCCAGTTTCAACGGCAATTTTAAGGTTGAGCCTCAAACTTTCACCGCTGACTTAAATCCCCGCCTACGCACCCTTTAAACCCAATAAATCCGGATAACGCTCGCATCCTCCGTATTACCGCGGCTGCTGGCACGGAGTTAGCCGATGCTTATTCGTACTGTACTTGCAAGAAAGGACACGTCCTCTTTTTTACCCCAGTACAAAAGAAGTTTACAACCCATAGGGCAGTCATCCTTCACGCGACTTGGCTGGTTCAGGCTCTCGCCCATTGACCAATATTCCTCACTGCTGCCTCCCGTAGGAGTCTGGTCCGTGTCTCAGTACCAGTGTGGGGGATAAACCTCTCAGTTCCCCTATCCATCGTTGCTTTGGTGAGCCGTTACCTCACCAACTGGCTAATGGAACGCATGCCCATCTACTACCAATTAATCTTTAACAAATATCACCATGCGGTGCCCCTGTATTATGCGGCATTAATCCGAATTTCTTCGGGCTATTCCCCTGTAGTAGGTAGGTTGCATACGCGTTACTCACCCGTGCGCCGGTCGTCATCAAAAGTATTGCTACTTTCATGCTACCCCTCGACTTGCATGTGTTAGGCCTGTCGCTAGCGTTCATCCTGAGCCAGGATCAAACTCTTCTTTGTATATCTTTTTTATATTCTCAGAATTATTCTAACCTCTTTATTGACTCTAGGTATTGACTTAGAGTTGATACCGATCGTAAGACCGTATCACCCGTCTAATGCTATATTTTTTTGTTCCTTTTCAAATCTTTCAAAGATCGCTTCTCGTTTTTCGCTTTTCTTAGTGACCGTCTCTCGGTCTTAAAGCGAGTGCAAAAGTAGTCCCTTTTACAATACACTCCAAATATTTTTATGCCTTTTTTTAAAATATTTTTATGCCTTCCTTACAACAACATTATTTACAACTACTTAGAATTATATCTTTTTTTTAACCAATTACTCGATATATATCCAATACCCCGTCAACACTGAATTCGGTGGTCTTCCCGCGAAAGACAAAATCGGCGTGGAAGAGGTAAACTCTTTTTCATATTTACTTCTTTTTGGAGGTATTTCTTCACATCCTTAACCTGTCCTTCCAATATAAGATTGCCTTCTTCCAGAAATCCGATGGTTGAACATATGCCTTCGACATCAGTCAACCCCCGATTGGTAAGAAGTATCGTCTTACCTATTTTTCGTAATTTCAGCAGCAGTTTATATAACTGGGTTTTGGATTGCTTCCCTAAATCCCTGAAAAGATCATCCAAAACCAAAAAGTCAGGATCGTGATATAATGCCAGTCCTATACTTAATCTTTTTTGTTGCTCCAGTCTCAGGGCTCTGACTTTCTTATTACGCACACTAGCCAGCCCTATTAATCTTAATACTTCGATAATGCGCTCTTCCCCCAAATGATATTTCACCTCAAA
Source organism: Indolivaga capnocytophagoides (assembly GCF_036511535.1). Lineage (GTDB taxonomy): Bacteria > Bacteroidota > Bacteroidia > Bacteroidales > Dysgonomonadaceae > Dysgonomonas_A > Dysgonomonas_A capnocytophagoides. Next base: position 2,916,659 of record NZ_AP028867.1, read on the forward strand.
GAACTTAAAGTTCTCCCATACCGTCAGAAAATTATGAAAGCATGGAATGTCTACAACACTCCCCGTAATTACGGGAATTTCTTTCCTACGCTTTGCATAATCCTCACCATACAAATAAATAGTATCTTCGGGAGCACCCAATAAACCTAAGACAAGACCAATGATAGTAGTTTTTCCTGATCGGGGATTTCCGATAAGTCCATATATTTCCCCTTTTTCTATCGATAAATTAAAGTTACTCAAGATAAGGTCTTCTTTGTAACAATAATCCAGGTTTTTGATATCCAGAACAGTCATTCTTCAAATTAAATTTGATTTTGAACGGCAAAAAAACAAAATAGATTCGATATTTTATATAACCATATTTTCATTTAACGTCAACCCTCCTATAATAATCTTATAAAAGATTATAAAAAATTGAGGTATGTTGAGAAACATATATTATCTACTTAAAATTATTTGTCAGAAGATATTTCAAAGGAGACAATATGCGATTAGCCAATGAACGGTCTTCAGTTACAATTTCGGCGGTACCATTCAGTTCCCCTGTAAAATTAAATACTGCACCCGTAGTCGATTTCATACCCGAACAAAGAGCAATCTCTACGGCATACTTATTCTGGTTAGCCACCAACGAAATACTTTTGACGGTTCCCTGCAAAACTCCATATTCGAGATACGGATATCCTGATATTTTCAGATTTGCCAATTGTCCTATTTTTATCTTCCCTGCTCCGGATTCGGGAATCTCAACCTTACCGATCAGGTCTCCCTGATTGGCAGGCACTACAACAAATACCTTGTCTCCGGTACTTACTATCTGATTTTTTGTCCAATAAGAATTAAACGTCACAACTCCTGACTGAGGTGTAATCAGCATATACTTTTGTTCCCAAGTTTCGATTTCCGACACCAGTTCTCGATACGCAGAAACCAGTTCGGAGTGTTTACTGTTTTTATCCTGAAGATACTCGACCGTTAGTTTTGAAGCAGAACTAGACAGCTTATTATTTTCTATTTTTTCTGATAATATAGTTGCTTCAAGTTGTTGCAGAACCAATCTGAGCCCCAGATAAGTTTTCTCCGACTCTTCGACTTCCGATTTAGACAACACTCCTTTTTCGTACAATTGCTTATCTCTATCATAGGTTGATTTAGCTAAAGCTAATTCCTTTCGCTTCAGGTCTAACTGAGTATTCAGGTTCGAAGTATAAACAGTTCGTCCTTGTATCTGCTGACGGATAGAAACCTCATCCTGCTTAGTCAAATTCAATGACACAAAATTCTCGTAATTAACTGCAGCTTTTATAAAATCCGAGAATGAAGCCTGCAATTCACCCAATTCATACGTATGGTTAAGTAAATCTTGAGACAGTAAGACAACAGAGTCAGACACAATTGTTTCGGTCTGCAGATATCTCTTTACAGCTTTTACATCTTCTGTTGATGCCGGATTATCAATGACAGCAATCAGATCGCCTTGTTTTACAAACTGCTTATCGGATATATAAAGGTCTTTCAGTCTACCGGTCGATTTTGCCAAAAGCCACGAAGGGGGATTTTGGGTTGTAACACTTACACTTCCCGTCACAATATCGGGATAACGAAAGATAAAGCATCCTACAAAAATCAATCCCAGTACAACAAAAATCACTGTTGTACCATAACGTACCAATGAGTGCGGCGGACGAGCAAGAATATCTTTAACCTCATCGCTCCTTAATTCTATATTTTTATGTTTAGACTCTTTCATTTATAATTCCAATTGATTCTTTACTAAGTGATAATAAGCACCTTTCTTTTCCGATAAATCGTCGTGAGTCCCCACTTCCACCACCTTCCCTTTGTCAAGTACTATAATCTGGTCGGCATCACGCACTGTGCTCAATCGGTGAGCTACAATTATGGATGTACGACCTTTGAAAAACTTATTCAGATTTTCCATTATCACTTTTTCGTTATTGGCATCGAGAGCATTGGTCGCCTCATCCAGAAAGACAAATTCGGGATCTTTGTAAATCGCTCGTGCGATGAGTATCCGTTGTTTTTGTCCCTGACTAAGCCCATGTCCGTCATTACCTATCTTAGTATTATACCCCAAAGGCAGAGAGTCTATAAAATCGGATAGATTAGCCATTGTCGCAGCCATCAGCAGCCGCTCTTTATCAATAATTTCAGCTGCCGGAGCAATATTACGGGCGATACTGTCCGAAAATATAAAACCTTCCTGCATCACTATACCGCAACGACTTCTCCATTCTTTGCGGCTATAATTATCTAATCGGTTCTCTCCCAATAAAATGATTCCTTTTTGCGGGGGATAATATCCTAAGAATAATTTCAGAAGGGTTGTTTTGCCGCTCCCGCTGGTTCCCACTATTGCTGTTTTTTTCCCGGATGGAATCATTATTCCGACATCATTCAACACATAAATACCTTCTGATGTACCATCGTAAGCAAAGTACAGTCCTCCGGCTAGCAGATTTTTCCCGGATGGGATCTCTTGAATACGGCTGTCGTCAAGAGTCGCTTCATCTTCCTGAGTCTGTAAGTCGCTCAAACGATCGAGACTCAAACGGGCATCCTGAGTTTTTCTGGCGAATTCAATAATCTGGTCTACCGGACTATTCAACTGCCCAATTATATATTGTACGGCAACCATCATACCGATAGTCATCTCCCCATCGATAACGAATTTTGCGACCAATGCCGTAATCAGTATATTTTTTGTTTGATTTATAAATATAGCTCCCGAATCCTGATACTGACTCAAAGCCATTCCCTTGACCCTTATTCTAAAAAGGCGTGCTTGTATTGCTTCCCACCCCCATCTCTTTTGCTGTTCGCATGCATTCAGTTTTATTTCCTGCATGCCTGTTATAAGTTGTATGACTGTGCTCTGATTAGCAGATTGCTGCGCAAAATTTTTATGATCCAATTCTGCTCTTTTTTTCATGAATAACCAGACCCATAAAAAATACAAAAGGCTGCCTATGATAAATATGGCAAATATCTTCAAGCTATAAAAAGCAAGCACCAATCCCAGAATAACAATATTAAAAAACGAGAATAAAACATTCAGACTCGAATTGGTAAGGTAATCCTGTATGCGGGTATGATCATTTATTCGCTGAAGAATATCTCCCACCATCTTAGTATCGAAATACCCCATCGGCATACGGGTAAGCTTAATCAAGTAATCGGATATCAGCGCAATATTAATACGGCTACCCAGATGCAATAATATCCATCCTCTGATAAACTGAACCGTAGCATTACTAAACGTTAAAACCAACTGAGCCGCAAGTACTAAATAAACAAAATTCAGATTATAGGTACTAATTCCGATATCAACTACCGCCTGTGATAGAAAAGGTAAAATCAGCAACAACAAACTACCCAATATCAATCCCAGTATCAATTGAACCACCATTTTTTTGTATGGTCTCAGGTAAGAAAAGAGAAATCGAAATCCTGTACGGTGCTCAGTCTCTCCTTCATAACTGTAAAATTCAGGGGAAGGCTCCAGCAGCAAAGCTATGCCATGAGGAACTCCCTCGTCTTCGGTAGAGATCCAATTGCGGCAAAATTCATCCTGAGTATACTTAAGCCTTTCTCCGGCAGGATCGGCTACATACACAGTAAAACCATTCTTATGCTTTTTTATATCGTAAACAACAACAAAATGCTGTTGATTCCAAAACACAATGCAAGGCAGTGGGGCTTCACAAAGCTGTTCGAAAGAGATGCTTACCCCCATAGTTCTGAATCCGAGCGATTCGGCGGCCTCACTAACACCCAACAATGAAACTCCTTCTTTTGTAATACGGGATTTCTGCCTAAGTCGTTCCAAAGAATAATGCCTACCATAAAAAGCTGCAATCATACGTAAACATGTAGGACCGCAATCCATTGCATCGTGTTGCTTGTAGTGAGGAAATTTTCGCATATTATAATAGTAAGTAACTGTAAGTTTTAACGATATATTATTTCGATTTAACTATATGTTGTTATGTTTCCTAAAGATCAAAAAGTATTCCGACCTTAATAAATATACCAACACTGCGACCATCCGCAATCAAAAAGACTCAAGGTTTATTATAGCTTTGTAAAATCCTGCTAATGTATTAAAAAAACAGGACATTTCGGAAGCCGGATAAAAGAACATTTAAGTCTCAAACCTATTTGACTCGCCTTTGCTTCGGCGATTGTCAATTGTTGAATTTGCAAGCATAACAGCTAAAGTATATTATCGCATTAAAGTATGTCACCAAGCACCTCTTGTTGCTCATTATTCTTTTCTTACTTAAAAAAAAAGTGGTTTGAATGAATCAAACCACCTTAAAAATTTATGAGAGGATGTAAAATCAGGATCTTACTTTCTCACATTTTTTATTACTACTCTTCACAACACTTTCATTTGAATAGATAACAACATTACTCCAAAGTTTAAGGAAAGCCGGTTTAGAAATCTGTATATTCTTATTGATAACCGGATCAAAAAAGGTAACATTGCCGTCTGTACTTATATTTTTTAACATAACGAAACGTCCATCACTGATTCTAAGATGCAGGAATGCATTTTTCCGCTCTTTTTGCAAAGTATCGAAATCGGCCAGATAAGTCCGGCTCTGCAAATCATAATCTTTTAACAAATTCGCAATTGTAACAATTGAAGACTTCTTAGGCTCAAATTCGTACTGAACCTTCAAAACATTTCTATTATGAACAATATTACGGGCTGATAAAAAAGAAGATACTAAATTTACTATATAAAAATGAGAAGCCTTCATATGACACTGAAACTATAAAATTATTATACAACATCCACATTTACCCTGACAAAGGAAAGGCTTTTATCATCACCTCCTTATAATATTTTAATCATATTTTCTTTACACTTACACAATCCTAGAGTTATGGATATGCAAAAAAACACAAAAAAAACGGGTTAAGTATTACATTTTTCACCCTATAAATTACAAATACACTTCCTTTTTTAATTAAAAAACCTCTTTTTTTTCTCTTTTTTCTTTCCTTTTAGAGTAAAAAAATATCTCCATTAATCATATCTTTTTATTTAGCTATCTTTGTGGTTTAAGTGTAAAACTATTTCGTTATGCCAGAAAAAGAACATCCATTACATTTATTCCGGTATTGCCCCAAGTGCGGGTCAAACCATTTTGTAGAAAACAATTTTAAGTCTAAACGCTGCGAAGACTGCGGCTTCATTTATTACTTCAATCCTTCGTCAGCAACTGTGGCGGTTATTATCAACAAGAATAAAGAATTATTAGTGGCAACCAGAGCAAACGACCCCGCTAAAGGGACATTTGATCTTCCGGGAGGATTTGTTGATATGAACGAAACAGGAGAGGAAGCTGTTATTAGAGAAGTGCTGGAAGAAACAAGCCTGAGCATAACATCGGTGAAATATCTTTTTTCTATTCCTAATACCTATATGTATTCGGGATTTGAGGTACAAACTACCGATATGTTTTTCTTATGTAATACCGATGACGACAGTTCATTCAAGGCTCACGACGATGTTGCCGCATTACAGTTTATACCGATAGGAGATCTGGATCCGGCTCTTTTTGGGTTGGAATCAGTAAAGAAGGGAATCGAAAAACTAAGATCCGATACTTTCTTGCTGACTATTGAGTAAACGGATTTACTTAAAAATCATTAAACTTAATATTATAACAGGCTTTGGATATTTATCAACCAAAGCAATAAAGAGGTCTGAGACCTTAGTTAGAAAATATATGAAAAAAATATTCTTTATAGTCGGGATTGCATCATCTATTCAATTCTCGAATGCACAGAAAAGCATTACCAATGAATTGCCCGCCAGACTATTTATTCAGGGGAAAGAGATGTTCCTCAATAATAATTACACAGGAGCAGAAAATACACTGACCGAGTTCAAACAATCGAGCAAAGACAAAAGCCTGCTTCTCGAAGCCGATTACATGATTGCAGCCTCATCTTATTTCAGAGGAAAAGAAAATGCCGCAATTGTTCTGCGTGAATACCTCGACACATATCCCGAATCGTATCACCGCAATGATATTTGCTTTTATATCGGATCTTCATTTTTCAAAGACAAAGAGTGGGATAAAGCCTTATACTGGTTCAAACAATCCGATGTTTCCTACCTCAGCCTCAACGATCAGGAAGATTATACCTTCCGTTCTGCATATTCTAATCTGCAACAAGGCAACAAGGCCGAAGCCTATAACAGGTTCAGCACACTGGCAAAAAACAGCAACAGGTATTACGAACCCGCTACATATTATAAGGCGTATATCGATTTTCACGATGGAAATTACGACGAAGCACTCAATGTTTTCGGAAAGTTGAAAAATGTACCCGAATACAAAGAACAATCACTGTTTTTTATCACACAAGGTCAATTTCTGAAAGGAGATCTCAATGGTGCGATCACCGCCGGACTGAATTATCTGAACAGTTATCCAGATAATCAAAATTCCGGCGAAGTATACCGTATCCTAGGAAACAGTTACTATCGTCAGGGACAACAACAAGAAGCTATTTCGTTTTATGAAAAATACCTGAGCAAAACAGATAAACCTTTCAGAGAAGATATGTTCCAGCTCGGAACAGCGTATTCTCAGTCCGGATCGCCACAGGATGCGATCAGGGCATTACAGTTTGCTGCATCCAAAGAAGACAAATTGGGACAGGCATCTTATATGCTCCTCGGACAAAATTATCTGAAAATAAACGATAATACCAATGCGTTAATGGCTTTCGACGCGGCATCACGCGTTCAGTTCGATCCTGCTGTCAGCGAAGTCGCTCTGTATAATTATGCGATGCTTGTACACAAGACATCATTGTCGGTATTTGACCAATCGATAACTGTGCTGCAACGTTTTCTACAAGAATATCCTAACTCGAGATATGTTAACGAGATTAATAAGCAGTTGGCTTCAACGCTTCTTGCCACTAAAAATTATCAGGCGGCTTTAAATGTTATCGACCAGATGCGTAATCCGGGACAACAAATATTGGAAGCTAAACAAACTATTCTTTTCCAATTAGGGGCTCAGGACTTCATCGATGGTAAATACGATAATGCAATCCAGCGTTTCAACAACTGTATAAGCATGGGTAACTACGATATCAAATCGAAAAACGAAGCTTATTTCTGGAGAGGAGAAAGCTACTACCGAAAGAATGAATACACAACAGCAACCAAAGATTACCAGTCATATATATCACAGACAACCCCATCTGCCGAAAATTACACCTCTGCATTATACAATTTGGGATATAGTTTTTTCAAAGAAAAACAATATCCGAACTCTCTGAATAGTTTCCGTCAATATGTTTCGCAGGAAAAAAACAGACAAAATCTTACTTATGCCGATGCTCTAAACCGTATCGGAGACTGTTATCTGTACAGCCGTAATTTTAGAGAGGCTGAACGTGCTTATGCTCAAGCGTCAAACAACAATCAACAAAGTGCCGAATACGCAGAGTTTCAAAAAGCATTTGTCATGGGGCTTCAACATAATTACAATGGAAAGATATCTGCATTGGATGCCATGATTCGCAAATATCCCGAATCTCAGTATGTTGATGATGCCATGTACGAAAAAAGCCGAGCATTGGTGATGTTAAACAGGGAACAGGATGCAACCTCCGTATTAAGTCAAATGCTGAATAAATATCCTGACTCAAATATTGCGGCAAAAGCAGGAGTTCTACTCGGTCAGTCTTATTACAATATCAACCAAACCAATCAGGCTATCGCCGCATACAAGAAAGTAGTCGACATCAATAAAAATACAGAAGAAGCCCGTATCGCATTGCAAAGTCTCGAAGGCATCTATCGTGATATGAATGATATATCATCTTATGCCAATTATGCCAATTCTTTAGGATCGGGAGTTATCATATCTACAAGCCGTCAGGATTCATTGACATATCTTGCCGCAGAAAATGTATATATGAAAGGACGGTCGGCAGAAGCAGTCAATGCCATGAAGAAGTATTTGCAATCGCATCCCAACGGTCAATTTACCGGTGATGCACATTATTATATAGGAATCGTAGCTTACGAGAAAAAAGACAACTCGACAGCCCTCTCGGAATTTAACCGGACAGTACAATCGGGTAATGCTAAAAATCTGAGCAAAGCCCTTCTTCACATAGGAGAAATACAGCTGGCGAATAACGATTCTCAATCGGCATACAATACCTTCAAGCAACTCGAAAGAGCAGCAGTCAATGCCGAAGAACGGAATGCCGCTCAACTCGGAATCCTTAAAACAGCAGGGACTTCCGGTAACAACAATGAAATAATAACTGTGGCAACCCAGCTTTTATCTTCGGACAAAACTTCGCCGGAAGTAATCAGCGAAGCCCGCCTGGCCAGAGCCAAAGCATATTTAGCTACATCAGCCACAAGCAAAGCCACAGAAGACCTGACCAAAGCAGCAACCGATACCCGCAGTATTTATGGTTCGGAAGCTCACTACTTGTTAGCAGAAACTTACTTCAAAGCTAAATCCTATGACAAAGCAGAACTGCAAGTTTTATCGTTAATGAAGCAAGGAACACCTCATGCTTATTGGCTGGCCAGAGCTATTATCGTATTATCAGACACGTATAAAGCAAAAGGAGATAAGTTTCAGGCAAAACAATATCTTGAAAGTCTCAATGCAAATTATACAGGCGATGAATCCGACATAAGAACTATGATCAGCGAACGTCTTGCGTCACTAAACAAATAAGCAGGTTAAAAATAAGTTATAAAGAGGTCTGAGACCACAAATACCAGAAACGATGAATATTACATACAAAACCATCATATCAAGCATTATAGCTGTTTATGCGATACAATCGATTGACGCACAGACAGCCGCAAAAGATACACTGCTCAATCGTCAGGTGTCTTTGGAAAGAGAGTACACTCCAACCATACAGGATGCTTCTAAAATAAACACTTTACCGGCATTGCATGAACCACAGAAGAAACAGTACGATATACGGTTCGAAAATGCAGCCCCTTCAGTAAACTTTGCATCATACCCTATAGGTGACACCGGATCGGGAGATATCCGCACAGGAATTACATCTTCCAAACAAAGAGGATACCTCAACTTCGGAGCCGGTATGTATTCTAATCTCGAAGGAGCTTTAGGTTACCGTATCGTAGATGCGCCCAATGACCAGTTAGACCTTTTCGGAACACATAATTCTACGAATGGAAAAATCAAATATCTGAACGGCACAGAAGCTTACGATGAAGAAAAAGCCAAGAACATGGAAAATTTCATAAAAGCCCGTTACAGCCATAAATTCGAAACTGCAACATGGTATCTAAGCGGATCGTTCCTCAACAACGGATTCAACTATTACGGTAATCCTAATATATTTTCTACCTTCTCACCTAGTGCTAATATAGTTAGTGCCGACAATAAGAATGTATCGGAAAACCAATCGGTAAATATATTCGAAGTAGAAACCGGAGTCAATTCAATAGAGTCCAGTGACAATCTGAATTACTCGGCCAGTCTTAAATACAACCGCTTTTCATCAAAATATTCTTCTGATATGGCAGAAGATGGTCCAAGAGGAAATATTATAGATGCAAAAGTCGATTTGTCTCAGCCATTCTTTTCCGATAAGAAAGTAGGTATCAGAGGAAACCTGTTCTACCAAAAATACGATGGGCATACTAATAACTACAGCAACGAACAAAACGACCTGTATCATAATCTGACCATATTGAGAGCCAATCCTTATCTGAAAATAGATAACGGAGATGTAAGGCTTCTTATTGGAGCAAATATCAACTGGGCTATCGATGCCAGTAATAAATTTGCTGTTGCTCCGACTGTCGATTTATCTTGGAACTTTAATGACAACAGCCTGCTGTATCTGAATGTTGACGGAGGAATCAACGACAACAGCTTTATCAATATTTATAAAGAAAACCGTTATATCAATCCTATTGGACGTGTGAACATCTCCAAAACATTATATGATGCACGGCTGGGGATCCGTTCGGGAGCAATCACCGGTTTCGAATTCGATATATTCGGCGGTTACAAATATACTAACGACAATCATCTGTATATACAGACACAGACTACATCATGGAACAATGTGAGTGATGTTCTATATGCCAATATGGGAGAAGGACACTTCGGCGGAGCCATCAAAACAAAACTTATTCCATACACCGATTTATCGATAAAAGCAATCGCACACTTTTATAACCTGAGCAAATATTCGAATGATATAGTTTTCAGTGAGAAAAAGGCCTGGGGACTGCCAACATTGACATTTGACTTCAATGCGGATTTTTCGTTTATCGAAAATCTTATTCTGACAGCCAACTATCAATTTGAAGGAGGAAGAAAGACTTGGAACGGCACAGGAGCTACAAGTATGAAAAGTATCAACGAGCTAAACTTCAAGGCGAGTTACCATGTCTTGGAATGGTTGTCATTATATGCGAAGGTTAATAATGTGCTAAGCCAGAAATATGAACGATATTACGGCTACACCTTGCAAGGAATAAATGCTTCGGCAGGATTCAACCTCACTTTTTAAATCAAACTCAAAAATCTAATAATCAAATATTTGTAAAATTCAAAAATTCAAAACAGCGACATTTCTCAGTAATTTTTTATAAAAAAAGGAGATTTTGATTATATTGCGTTACATAAAGTTTTAATTATTTTGTATAACAAAAAATTTAAGGATCAATTATTATCTTCCGAATCTAATAAAGGATAAAACGAGTATACTAGCTGTTGCTGCCCTATAGGCTATTAGAAAGCCGAAAAAAGCAAAAAATACCTAGACCTTGTACTGCGCAGAGTAATACTCTGTAGCTGTAGACTCTCCTTCAACAAAAGGCACATTCTTAAAGGAAAATCTTTTCTGGTTTCAGAAAAGATTTTTTTTATTAAGGCAATACTCTAACCAAAGTTATTTTCTATATTTGCAACGTTTTGGTGCCATCCTTTTTATTCAATAAAGAATGGTGAAAAGGGAATCAGGTGTAAGTCCTGAACAGACCCGCTGCTGTAAACTCTACAAATATTGTTTTAGAAATACTCCCGATACCACTATCTGTAAAACAGATGGGAAGGTGATTCTAAAATAAGAGTAAGTCAGAAGACCTGCCAGAACATTTACTTGGATGAAAACTTTCGGGTTATAAAGTTTACATTTCCGATAAATAGCTCAACTAAAGCCGCAAAACGTTTTATTGACCGATGAAGGATGAAACTAGAAATAGTTACTATCTTCAAGTGCGTCATTAAATACTTTCGGGTACTAAAAAAGTTATGCTATCTTTAAATTCAAAGATGATAATAACCAAAACAGATATGGAAAAGATATGCCCTAGATGTGCCACCGTGTTTGTCTGTCGTGTTGATAATATCAGGCTCTGTAATTGCGGCAAAATAATATTAAACGATGGAGTGCGGGAATATATAAAACAGCACTGGGGAAAATGTTTATGTTTCGATTGTCTCACAAACATTAATCAAAACATAGAACAGCTAATACATAACGACGCAGGGTCGAAAGAAGAATCGTTTAAAAGCCAAAGTGACAACCCGATATTACAAAAGGACTCATAAGCAATTATAAATAAGAGTTTTTAGACAAAATTAAAAGAATGGCAGGGTTACTTTTACAATTGAAATTCTTAAATTTGAAAGCATATTGCGGTACATCAGTCAACATTTTTACAGATAAACATACAACTTAGATGCCCTATTTGTACCGCACCTTAGAGATCATTTAGGACTTTCTAAGTATAATAAGTCAGTTATTACTTTAAAATATATCATTAATACTTTTTGTTACTTAAAAATAAGAATTACTCATAAACAAAATAAATAGCAATGCAAAACGAATTTACCATCAGCCGGGGAAAGGCAATGATCAATTTCTCAGTAAAATACTGCGATAATCGTCAGAAATTGTTGAATAGCTACGGCTTTAGACGGGTGATAGACTCATTTATTCAGGTATTGAAAAAAGATAATGTAATTATTTACGATCAATACAGCAAGAATTTTAAGAACGATGATGAATTTGCAACCACATTGATACAGGTATTCAAATTTCTTACAGTTTGTGACGAAGGAGAAGTTCTGAAAGTAAACAATAAATACTCGGAACACTTCCATGACAAGAATCTGTTTATCGAATTGATCGAACTGCTATACGGATACTGGAGACGTCTGGAACGTATCTCTATCGTACGCAACAACAGTTTAGGAGATGGCTTGCAAAATGTAAGATTTATACAGGCCAACGACCAGTTTAACGATCTTATTCTGGCAACATACCGTCGGATCGAAGAAACCATTATGGGATCTCAGCATAGAGTGTACCGTCAATTGGTTGCGGGAGCAAATGCCGGACTAACGCTGAACAACGTTACATGGAACTGCCCTGTTGAATATACCGGACTATCAGCTGTGCCGTTTATCAGCACTGTTATATTCCAACCGCCATTGATTACTTACACAAAACGTAATACCCGTTCGGGAATTTTCCACGAACACGAGACTAATCCTATTGCTAATCTTACATTAAATGATAACGACTGGTATATATTTCCTGCTTGGGTCGGTAATATGCTCACTTTCGTATATTTCCATAAAGACTTCATCGATCACGGTTTAGGATTATCCAACCTGTTTGAACTTGCAGTAGAAAGCAGCTATATAGGTAAAAAACCCGACATGATCTATATATTCGGATATCCTGACGGACACGAAGAAAAGAGAACCTTCTACTACAAGGACAAGAAAAACGATATCATGATCGGATACGCTAATTACTGCGACGATATCGATTATTTCGGATATATGAAAAAAATGCTGTTGACTCTCCACAACATCAAACAGATGGAAAATAAACGTCTTCCGATACATGGAGCAATGGTAAATATCGCCCTTAAAAACGGTAAAGAATCGAACATCATTATAATGGGAGATAGTGGAGCCGGAAAATCAGAAAGTTTGGAAGCATTCCGTACATTAAACGAAAAATACATCCGCCACATGCGAATAATTTTTGATGATATGGGATATCTGAATATCGAAAAAGACGGATCGGTAAAAGGATACGGAACAGAAATCGGAGCTTTCGTCCGTGTAGACGATCTTGACCCCGCATACGCATATCAACAACTCGACCGAGGTATTTACAGTAATCCAGATAAGATCAATGCCCGTGTTACAATTCCGGTTGCAACCTACGAAGTAATTTCTAAAGGATATACAGTAGACTATATGCTATACGCTAATAACTACAGCGAATCAGAAAAAAAGATCAACTTCTTTGACGACCTTACCAATGCGATTGATGTATTCGAAGCCGGAGCACGCAAGGCAAAAGGTACAACATCCGAAGTCGGTCTTGTAAAATCATACTTTGCAAATCCATTCGGTCCTGTTCAGGAACAATCTCTGGCAGAAACTCTGGTTCGCAAGTATTTTGGCAAGATGAAAGAGAATGGTGTTAAAATCGGAGAAATCCACACATCTCTGGCCATAGACGGACTAACCAAAGACGGTCCAAGAATGGCCGCTGAAGAATTATTCTCTCTGATCAACGAATAATAAATAAGCAACAGAATAACTCATTGCTGATGAGTTATTCTGTCGCTGAAATAACAAACAGGTCTGAGACCTTAACTCAAAAATTTAAAATATGAGTCAATCAAACACTTTAATGAATGAGAACATTTCGATGTTAGGTTCTCTTCTCGGAGACACTATCAGGGAAGCTCTGGGAGAAGCTACATTCGAAAGGGTCGAAACGATAAGACGACTCTCTAAGGCTTCTCATAATGGAGACATTGCCGCTCATGAAGAACTAGTCAAAACCCTGCAAAACCTTCCTGATAAGGATTTTTTACCTGTAGCGCAGGCATTCAACCAGTTCCTTAATCTGACCAATACAGCCGAGCAATACGATACTATATCGCAACATGCTCAGGGAAAAGAAAATCCGGTAAACTTTCCGGCCATCTACAAAACCCTTAAGGATAAAGGCATAAGCGATGAAGAGGTGAAGAAGTCTATTGAAGAAATCTCTATTGACCTTGTACTGACAGCCCACCCTACTGAAATAAACCGCCGTTCGCTCATTAATAATCTGAATGAAGTAAGCGATTGTTTACAGCAATTAGATCATGACGATATAGTTGACTACAAGAAAGAGCATATTATGCAAAGATTGAAGCAACTAATCGTTCAATATTGGTTTACGGACGAGATACGTAAAAACCGGCCAACACCGAATGAAGAGGCAAAATGGGGATATGATGTTGTCGAAAACAGTCTTTGGGATGCCGTTCCTCAATTCCTGAGAGAATTAAATGAACAATTGAATAATACAATCGGATACACCATTCCGGTAGATGCACGTCCCATACACTTTTCGTCATGGATGGGTGGAGACCGTGATGGTAATCCCAACGTTACAGCATCTGTAACACGTGATGTATTACTTCAAAGCCGTAAACGAGCTGCATTGCTATTCCTGAGAGATATCGAAGTATTAGTAAAAGAACTTTCGATGTATGCCTGTACTCCTCAATTCAGGGAATATCTGGGAGATAACGATGTACAAGAACCATACAGAGAATTGATGAAACGTCTTCGCTCGAAATTCAGAAAAACAATCGCTTATCTGGACGAAAGAATTGAAGGCAAACACTTACCTGTGACCGATGATATTATTTTCGATAATAACCAACTGTGGGAACCATTAATGCAATGCTACAATTCACTCATCGAATGCGGTATGCAAAGTATAGCAAACGACAAATTATCGGATACTCTACGCCGGGTGAAGTGTTTCGGTGTGACACTGGTAAAAATAGATGTCCGCCAGGAAAGCACAAGACATACCGAAGCATTGTCGGAAGTTACCCGCTATCTGGGTATAGGAGATTACGAATCATGGTCTGAATCAGAAAAACAAGCGTTTCTTATTAAGGAGCTTTCTTCGAAGCGACCTCTTATTCCGAATAACTGGGAACCCAGTCCGGAAACCAAAGAAGTGATTGAAACCTGTCGTGTGATAGCCGAAACTCCCGAAGGTGCAATTCCTGTATACGTAATATCTATGGCAAGAACTCCATCGGATGTACTGGCCGTTCACTTATTTTTAAAGGAAACAGGATGCCCTTATACTCTTCCGGTAGCTCCGCTGTTTGAAACTCTTAACGACCTCAATAATGCCGAAGATGTAATGAAACAATTACTGAATATAGGTTGGTACAGAGGCATCATCAACAACAAACAAATGGTGATGATAGGCTATTCGGATTCTGCGAAAGATGCAGGTGCATTAGCCGCTGGATGGGCTCAATACAGAGGACAGGAAGCTCTGATCAGAGTATGTTCGGAAGCAGGAGTTTTACTTACCTTATTCCACGGTAGAGGCGGAACAATAGGTAGAGGCGGAGGACCCGCTAAGATAGCATTATTCTCTCAGCCTCCCGGTTCTCTTAAAGGAGGATTACGTGTTACTGAACAAGGGGAAATGATCCGTTTCAAATTAGGACTTCCCGACTTGGCAATCAATACCCTTTCGTTATATATAGATGCAATATTAGAAGCCAATCTTTTACCTCCTCCTGCACCAAAGGACGAATGGCGTAAAGTGATGGATGACTTGTCTGACATATCATGCAAAGCATATCAGGATCTGGTACATCGCAACGAAGACTTCATACCCTACTTCTATCAATCCACACCGGAAGCGGAACTTGCAAAACTGCCTCTAGGGTCAAGGCCTGCTAAACGTCGCCCAACCGGAGGAGTGGAAAGTTTAAGAGCTATTCCGTGGATTTTTGGATGGACTCAAAACCGGTTAATGCTGCCGGCATGGCTGGGAGCCGGTCAGGCTTTACAGCAAGTTATAGATGAGGGTAAGATGGGCTTGCTTGAATCAATGTCTAAAGAGTGGCCATTTTTCAACACTCGTATAAGCATGTTGGAAATGGTATTTGCGAAAGCTGACAGACGTATTGCCACATATTATGATAAGCGGCTCGTGGATCCTAAACTTCAGTATCTTGGGACTGAACTTCAAAATCAGCTGGAAAAAGATATTCATACCATATTGAATATTCTGCATGACGATCATCTTATGGAGAATCTTCCGTCGATAGCAAGCAACATTGCGATGCGAAATATCTATACAATTCCGCTGAATTTACTTCAGGTAGAACTGTTGCAACGGTGTCGTAATCAAGAAACTTATCCTCAGGAATTGGAACAAGCATTGATGGTAACAATTTCCGGTATCGCCGCAGGTATGCGAAATACAGGATGATAATACCCCCATATCATAAATAAAAGTCTCGAGTTTGAATAAACTCGAGACTTTTATTTATCTATCTACAGCCCATATTCTAAAAAAGTTGGATAATCAGCTGATTCAAGAAGCTCCTTATCCCCTCTACTGTCGCCGTATGCATACAGAATATAACTGTTTCTATCAGGATATTGAGCTAGCAAACGGTTGACTTTCTCTTGACCATAACAATTCTTAGTACTGAATGTTCCATCTATAATGTTATCCGTTACAAATATTTCTGTAGATAACACTACGTTAATATTCATTTGGTTCGCCCATGGTTGGATCCAATTTTTGACAGAGGCACTGATAATAATTACTTGATGACCTTGGTTTTGATGCCATCTTATTTTATCAATCGTTTCTTTTCTTGTTATAAGATTAATCCGTTCAATGTATTTCTCCCCTATCTTGTTAAAACGATTTACAGATACATTTTTAAAGAAAAATGAGAACAGCTTTTGCTTTGCTGTACTATTCCTTATCAATCCGGCTTTATAGCAGATAAGCATAGGTGAGAGAATAATCAATCCTACTATAAGCCTTATCTTTCCAACATAAAAACCTATAAAATCTAAAAGAGTATCTTTTGTCGTTATAGTTCCATCAAAATCAAAGGCTGCTATTATTGGTTTAGAAGTCATAATATCTGTTATATAAAGAGATTGAGATAAATGAAGTAACCCACAAGGCAATATATATTTGCAAAGGCCTGTCATAAATCAATAAATTTGTTGGGCTATCACCCTTCTTCTCTACAAATATAGCTTGTAAATACCTGAACAAGCCTAAAATTACGAACAATGATGTTATATAAAGATATTCTCCATTATGCAATACAACTAGCGGAGAAATAGTATACATTATATAACTGAATAGGATTATTGTGACTATTATGATTATTATAGAATTCAAAAATTCGAGATTATAACCGGCTATACTTTTTCTCATTTGTTTTCCGGTTTCAGTAAAGATTACAACATCTGTCCGTCTTTTCCCTACGACAAGAAGAAGTGCAAGTAAGAATGTCAAGATTATTATCCAATAAGAAAGTACTATTCCGGTGGCATATCCTCCAATAAATAAACGGATAACAAATCCAATGGCAACAATGGTAATATCAACTATTGATACTTGCTTTAACTTAAAGCAATAGGCTATGTTTAATAAGAAATAGCCAGCTAAGAGATTAGTTGAAGCTAGACTCTTTAATATAAATATATATATACCAAAGCCTAAGCAAATTATAAAAAGGCAAACTACAAATGCCGAAGACACACTAATGGCTCCCGATGCTAAAGGTCGAAACTTTTTAGTTGGATGCTCCTTATCAGATTCCATATCTTTCCAATCATTTATGATATAAACAGAACTGGCTATACAGCAAAATCCGATAAAAGCAATCGATGCATTTATCAAAGCCTCTCTACTATGAAAAGAGAATGAAAAAAAGATAGGGGCGAATATAAAAAAGTTCTTGATCCATTGATGGACACGCAACAGTTTTAAATATAAAAAAGAAGTTTGGAGCATATTAAATATCTATTGGATATAAGGTTTTAGAATATTGGACAAAATCAATTACCCAATTAATATTATTAACAAGTAACACTAATATCATTGTGACTAAGATAATCGTAAATACTTTTCTTTGCTTATTATTTAGCCGCTTATTATACCCCCAGCCTAAAGTTAAAGGTACAATAAATACCCCCCATAAAATACCTGTAAATAGATATTGCCAACATTTGTGATAATAATCGGTAATAATAACTAAATAATTTTGAGTAGCAGAATACTTAATAAGCAACTCTGGAAGCAAAATAGGAGCTCCTATAAATAAATCTATAGCATTTTCATACAAGGAGTAATTCATGTTTGTAAAATACTTGTATCTCTTAAATAGCCAATCAAGTGTATTGTATCTATATTCTAAATACATAAAAACAATTAGAAAAAAGACACTGATATATATTATCTTAAAAAGAGTTGTTCTAAAATTATTTTTTGTAAAGAACATCAATAAAGCTCCTTTTGCCAAATTAGCGATAGTCACTGCCCCTAATAGAATCGTTAGAAAAGCATCGGAAAAATAGCTTTTCTTGTCTCCTTTCTTCAAATCAGAATAATAATATATGGCAAAGCTTAACAGATATAGAGAAAACGTAAACGATTCAAAAATGAAGCTTAAAATAATACAAGTCAAGAAAAGAGAATAAAAAAAGATCATTAATAAACTTATTTTTCTTTTCAACTCAATAATTGCTCTTAAGTATCTATATACATACATAATTGAAGAAAACACCAAATATGCACTCACCACATTTATAAAAACGACTTTAGATATTTCATGTTTAAATATTAGCCTCAAACAAGACCCTATTTTCAGAATCGGATAGAGGATATAATATAATAGTGGATGACCTTCATAATTCTCCACCCCTTTATGATAGCATCTCAGGCTATCATAAGAAAAATATAAATCAGCAGATATAAAGGGATTATTATAAAGGTTAGCATTAAACATAATATAAAACGCCAATAGAGAATATAGAAGAAAGAAGAAAAATAATACTTTTTTCTCCTCCTTATTATTAGGGAATAAGGAAATTATTAGTCTTTTCAATTCCGAAAATTCCGTTATCCAATAATCACACTTAGTAGAAGAACCATTTAAGTATCTTTTGTAATCAAGCAAAACAGCAATCTATTTTAATAAAAAAGAATTATCCCTAACAAAAAAGCCGTAAAAGATAGATTCTTTTACGGCTGCAAATATAAGAATTTAAATTTAAAACTCTGCATTTTTAGGAGTTCTTGGGAATGGTATAACATCACGGATATTAAGCATACCTGTAACGAATAACATTAATCGTTCAAAGCCCAATCCAAATCCGGCATGAGGAGCAGTTCCGAATTTACGGGTTTCAAGATACCACCAAATAGGATCGGTATTCATTCCTGTCTCTTTAATTCTTTCCATCAATTTGTCATAATCAGCCTCACGTTCCGATCCTCCGATTATCTCACCGATTTTAGGGAATAAAACATCCATCCCTCTGACTGTTTTACCATCTTCATTCTGTTTCATGTAGAAAGACTTGATCTCTTTAGGATAGTCTGTCATTATTACAGGACGTTTGAAATGCTTTTCCACTAGATAGCGTTCATGCTCAGACTGAAGGTCTGCTCCCCAATATACAGGGAATTCGAATTTATGTCCGCTTTCTTCGAGAATTTTTACACCTTCGGTATATGTCAGACGAACAAAATCATTTGAAAGAACAAATTCAAGACGTTCAATCAATTCCTTATCATACATTTCGTTCAGGAATGCCAGATCCTCTTTACAATTATCCAGAGCATAACGAATCAGATATTTCAGGAAGTCTTCAGCCAAATCCATATTATCATGAATATCATAAAAAGCAACTTCCGGTTCAATCATCCAGAATTCGGCCAAATGTCGGGGAGTATTCGAGTTTTCGGCTCTGAATGTCGGGCCAAAAGTATATACCGCACCCAAAGCCATTGCACCCAATTCTCCTTCGAGCTGACCCGATACTGTCATATTAGTCTGACGTCCGAAAAAATCCTGACTATAATCAATCTTACCTTCTTCTGTTCTCGGTAGATTATTAAAATCCAGAGTTGTAGCCTGAAACATAGAGCCTGCACCTTCTGCATCGGAAGCCGTAATTATTGGCGTATGCAGATAAAAGAAGCCATGGTCGTTGAAATATTTATGAATAGCATACGACATATGGTGACGCATACGAAAAATGGCTCCGAATGTATTTGTTCTGGGACGTAAATGTGCTATCTCACGAAGAAATTCAAGAGAGTGCCCTTTTTTCTGCAAAGGGTATTCCTGTGCATCTGCTGTTCCGTATATTTCAATTTCGGTTGCCTGTATTTCTCCGTTTTGTCCTTTACCCTGCGATTCTACATATTTTCCGATAACATGGATACATGCACCTGTGGTAATAGGTTTCAGATTGTCTTCGCCAAACTTTTCTATATCTGCAACAATCTGAATATTATTAATAGTAGAACCGTCATTAAGAGCGATGAAGCTTACTTGTTTATTGCCTCGACGAGTACGTACCCATCCTTTAACACTCACCTGATCTCCAAATTTACATTGGGGTAAATCCGAAATTTTTGTCCTACGAATTGTTTCCATTTCTAATTTTAGTTTGTCTTAAGGTCACAGACCTTCTGTTAAATGTAAGCGTAAATATAATAAGGTCACAGACCTTTTTATTTCTTTGGTTTTATAAACCAGAAGTATATCTTATAGCATTTCCCTTAACTGAATAAAACAGTTAGTATAAATTAATTATACTAACTGTTCTTCTATTTTCTCAGTAATTATTCAAAAGCACCCATGCGTAGCATGTTCACCTCAGATTCGGTCAGATACCTCCAGCGTCCTCTCGGGATATTCTTTTTGGTCAATCCGGCAAAGTAAACACGATCGAGTTTCTGTACCTGATAACCTAGTTTTTCGAATATACGACGAACAATACGGTTACGTCCTGAGTGGATTTCAATACCTACTTCGTTCAAAATATCTTCTGCAACATAGGCTATAGAATCTGCATGGATTTCTCCATCTTCAAGATCTATACCATCGGCTATAGCCTGCATATCCTCGATTGCAACATCACGGTCAAGCTTTACCTGATAGATTTTTTTCTTCACATATTTTGGATGCATCAGCTTAGATGCTAAATCTCCGTCATTAGTAAGAAGCAATACACCTGTTGTATTTCTGTCAAGACGCCCAACTGGATAAATACGTTCGGGACATGCTCCTTTTACCAAATCCATTACAGTCTTTCTGTTTTGAGGATCATCTGAAGTTGTCACTGTATTTTTTGGTTTATTCAATAATACATAAACCTTACTTTCCAAACGAACGGGTTGATCATGAAATGTTATACTATCTCCGCGTGTAACCTTCGCTCCAAGTTCAGACACAACTTCTCCGTTTACTTTTACAACTCCGGCAGTAATGTAAGAGTCTGCTTCACGACGTGAACATACTCCGGCATTCGCCAGATACTTGTTTAAACGAATAGGTGTGCTGGGATCAAGATTTTCTTTATATTTAACCGGTTTCACCAATTGTTTCGGTCCTTTATTATTATCCCTTCTTTGGAATGAACCTCCACGGTTATCTCTCTGATCTCTGTTATTATAAGGACGACGATCGTTATCCCTATTATTGTCTCTTCCGCCTGATTGATATCCTCCGGACTGGTATCCTCCAGATCTGTTACTTCCCGATCTGTTTATAGAACGGCTTCCACCAGACTGGTACGAATTATTTCCGTAAGATCCCGATCTTCTGTCATCAGAGTTATAGCCTCCACTACGATTATCTCTGTTATAATCACGAGAATCGCGGTTATCCCGACTGTCCCTATTGTTGTACTCACGGTTAAGGGACGGACGTGCATCACCAACACGAGGGCGTTTTTTCTTTATTTCGCCGCCTTGGTTGTTTTTGTTGATAGATGGTCTGTTCGATGATGAATAACCATCCCGGCGTTCATTATCTCTGTCTGTAATCATCTTTGGTTAAATTTAGTTTTTATAAATTATTTATTTAAATAACCTCACGGCTATATTGTTGTGTTATACTCCCGTATAGGTCTGAGGCGTAATTTTCTTTAATTCTTCTTTAACGGATTCAGTAACAGATAATCCATTGATAAAATTCTCGATAGACTTAGCTGTTATAGCTTCGTTAGTTCGGGTCAATTCCTTCAAGGCTTCATAAGGCTTAGGATATCCTTCTCTGCGAAGAATAGTCTGAATAGCTTCTGCTACCACTGCCCAATTATGCTCAAGGTCTCGTTCCAAAGCATCCTTATTCAGGAGCAATTTACCCAATCCTTTCAATGTGCTTTGCAATGAGATGACAATGTGCCCCACGGGTACACCTACATTTCTCAAAACTGTTGAATCAGTCAGATCTCTTTGCAATCGGGATATCGGTAATTTGGATGATAAATGCTCAAGAATAGCATTGGCAATACCTAAGTTCCCTTCTGCATTTTCGAAGTCTATCGGGTTAACTTTGTGAGGCATTGCTGACGAGCCTATTTCTCCGGCTTTGATCTTCTGCTTAAAGTACTCCATCGAAATATACTGCCAAAAATCCCGATCCAAATCAATGATTATCGTGTTGATTCTTTTCAGTCCGTCAAAAATTGCAGCTAGATTATCATAGTTAGATATCTGTGTTGTATATTCTTCCCTGACCAATCCTAATTTCTCAGAAGTAAACTTCGAACCGAATTCTTTCCAGTTATATGCCGGATAAGCAACATTATGAGCATTATAATTACCCGTTGCTCCTCCGAATTTTGCAGTAAAAGGAATTGTCTGCAATTGTTGCAGTTGGTTCTCTAACCTACTTACAAATACCATAATCTCTTTACCCAAGCGAGTCGGGGATGCAGGCTGCCCATGCGTTTTTGCCAACATCGAAACATCCGACCATTCTTCGGCACGAGATCTTAAATGTTCTATCAATTCTTTTAACAACGGATAATACACTTTGTTCAATCCGTCTTTCAACGATAAAGGAATGGATGTATTATTTATATCTTGCGAAGTTAAACCAAAATGAATGAACTCTTTATACTTTTCCAATTTCAAAACGTCAAACTTTTCCTTAATGAAATATTCGACAGCTTTTACATCATGGTTTGTTATACTTTCTATTTCCTTGATATGGATTGCATCTTCTTCCGAAAAGCCGCTGACTATTTTACGTAATTCTGGAAATACGTTTTTATCTATATCCTGGAGCTGGGGCAATGGCAATTCGCATAAAGCGATGAAATATTCCACTTCGACATGTACCCGATATTTTATCAATGCATATTCCGAAAAGTAATCGGCCAGTTCCTCAGTCTTATTACGATAACGTCCATCAATCGGGCTGATGGCTGTTAGGGTATCTAATTTCATGGTGGATAAATATTTATCTATTCAATATAAAACAAGTTCAATACTTGTGATTATGTGTTTTATTACTTCCTAATTAACTAACAGGCTGAAATTATCCAGTCGTTTAATGGCTTAATAACCAATTATTGTCATACAAATTTCACTAACAAACAAGGCTAAAGCCTTAACCCTAACAAAGGTAGTTTTTTAAATTAATAATTTACAGTGATAATAACAAAATATTCATTAAATATGCTACAATTCGTGATTTTGATGCAAATTTTCTAATTTTGAAAGAAAATCAAGAGATTAAGGTCTCAGACCCATTTATTGTACACCAAGGTATAACTGCAATAGGCCGGTTATTACTTTAAAACATGATATTAAATACTTACTGTTACTTTGGAGACTATCCAAGCCCACAGTATGGAATAAAAAAACAAACAATGCTTGAACTTTGCCTTAATCCGGAGCAAGTAGAAGCCGGCTGCGATGAAGCCGGAAGAGGATGTCTTGCAGGTCCGGTATTTGCTGCCGCTGTTATTTTGCCTAAAGATTTCCGTTGCGATCTATTGAACGATTCGAAACAAGTAAAAGAAAAAGAAAGGTACGAACTTCGCTCTATTATCGAAAAAGAAGCTGTGGCTTGGGCTGTAGGCATTGTCGATCAGACGGAAATTGACAAAATCAATATACTGAATGCCTCTTTTCTGGCAATGCACAGAGCTCTCGATCAGTTATCCATTATACCCGAAAGCCTCTTAATAGATGGCAATAGATTTAAAAAATACAAAGAAATCAATCACACATGTATCATCAAAGGTGACGGAAAATATCTCCCAATAGCCGCAGCATCTATACTTGCAAAAACATACCGTGATGATTTTATGTTAAATCTGCATAACGAATATCCGGCCTACGGCTGGGACAGCAATAAAGGCTACCCTACCATAAAGCACAGGAAAGCAATAGAGCAATTCGGGGCAACACCTTATCACCGGATGACATTTACTCTACTCAACAAACAGCTCTCATTGGATTTTTAGCCTACTTTGCGAGGATTGCCGGGTTATTCACCGCAATTTCAATATTATCGGCAAGTTCATTCAGAAAGTACAGTGTACTTTTTTTGACATTCGCTCTAATTTCGT
Source organism: Indolivaga capnocytophagoides (assembly GCF_036511535.1). Classification (GTDB taxonomy): domain Bacteria; phylum Bacteroidota; class Bacteroidia; order Bacteroidales; family Dysgonomonadaceae; genus Dysgonomonas_A; species Dysgonomonas_A capnocytophagoides. The sequence goes on from NZ_AP028867.1 coordinate 2,941,168, forward strand.
GTTTATCATCACTAATCGCAAGTGTCCTATCTGTAATTAACGATTCGGCTTTCACTGCTTTCTTCTCGTGAGGCAGCACATATGAAATATCTTTTATTTCCAAGATACACTTACTGTCAAAGATAAATGTATTGAAATGATATGTCATCATTACCTTCTCTCTCACATTCTTTGCGTTTGGAGGTAAAAGTAATTCTATTTTCGACCGTATCACAATCTCTTTATTCGTATTATCATACCTGATATTGGATATCAAAGGATCAGAAGCGTAATTCATTTTACACCACTCTTTCAGGTGCAGATAGCTGTTATTCTGATTAGAATATTTTAATGGGATTTCCTTGAGAAAAATCACTTTGCCTTCGAATGTCGGCACATAACTGAATTTTTCATTCTGCAGTAAATCCTGCGAATATGCTTCTGTCGCGAGCAAACTGATAGATATAATTAGAACAATTGTTTTAAATAATTTAGACATAGACTGATGTTTAATTCTGTAAAAAAGTGCAATTCCGTCTTTATACGGTCAGGAGTTATCATACCACTTATGCAAAAATAAAAAGAAAGAACAGAATCTGCTCTTTCTTTAACTTTAAATATAAAAAATTTTATTCTTCTCCTTTTGCTATAAGATAGTTCTTAAGGGTATTGGAGTACATTTCCAGAAGCTTTAACCTCAGGAATGGTATATCCTTATTTTCCAAATCTATTTTATTCATCTGTTTTGCCAGATAGTTTTCGAAATCAGCCTTTTGATCATCATTATATTTTTCAACAAATCGATCGGTCTGGTTCAATAAGTCAAAAGCAATATAATTACAAGGAAAAAATTCATAATTGAGATGTATCTCTCTGTCAATAACATGAGCAACAGCAGATGTCTGCTCTTTTTTTTCCAGCTCTTTTATTGGATCAAGTTTATCGTTGATTACCCGTCCGAATCTAAAATGGATATTCCCCTTGAAGCCAAGCAGCCCGATTTCCATATTACGGAGATCATCTATCTGAGCTTTTTTATATTCGGGATTATCTCTTTTCAACTGAAATTCTTTTGCCTTCAGGTAATCACATGGATCGAACTCATACGATATAGACATCGGTATAATATTCAATTCCTTAATACGATCAACAAAACATCCGGTCTCCGGCCACAAGGCTAACATTTTGAGCAGGCTTTCCTGAGTACGGTCATTAGAGTCCTTTGCTCTACCTTCCCTTTGGGCAAGCCATACAGACTCTTTCTTTTCGTTTATAGTATAGTGGATATATTCCGACATGTGCTTAGAAACCTCAAGCATCTGCCGTACAGACACTCCCCTCTTTACAAGGAAACTTTTATTTAGTTTCACCAGTTTTTCTATCCATGGATGTATCAGCAGATTATCTCCAATAGCAATCTCTGTTGTTTCCAGACCTTTTGAATTCAATGAAATATTGAGTATTCCAGCGTCAAGAATAATATCTCTGTGATTCGATATAAATAGGTGCGACCTATCCCTGCTGATATTTTCCCAACCTGAACTTTCGACCGAAGTCGCAGTTCTTTTGGTCAGCCCCCATACAGTTGGGGCGATCATTTGAGATTGAAAGTCGAATTTAGTATTATACTTAGACATTTCAGCCGAAAACTCCTCCCAGTTCACATCAGGCAGGATGTACTTTACGGCATGAAGAAATCCAGGATCAACGAGTAATTCCTGAATAGTGCTTTTTACCTGATCATCTTCCAACGGTGCTATGTCGCTGAACCTGTCGCTACTCATAAATTATTTTGCGTTTTTAAGATATTCATTTTCAATTATCTCAGACAATACATCCGTCATATTCATACCTGCGGCTTTTACCTGTTGAGGGATAAAACTGGTTGCAGTCATTCCCGGAGTTGTATTGACCTCTAATAAATACGGTGTTCCATCTGATATAATAAAGTCTGCCCTGATTATACCTTTAGCATCTACCAGATCGTAAATCTTCGATGTCAAAGCCTGTATGCGGGCAGTTATTTCTTCGGGTAATCGGGCGGGAGTTATCTCTTCCACCTGTCCCATATATTTTGCATTATAATCAAAAAACTCATTCTGAGTCACGACTTCCGTCAATGGAAGTAATACAACTCTTTCTTTTGTTTTATAACAGCCACATGTGACTTCCCTGCCGCTGATAAAGCTTTCGATAATCACATCAGAAGCCTCTCCAAATGCCGAATCGATGGCACTTTGCATATCTTCTCGAGATTTAACTTTGGCTGTAGCAAAACTCGATCCGCCTGTATTGGGTTTAACAAACACAGGAAGATTCAGATAATTGATTATTTCACCGATATCGTATTTTGTTTCTCTGCTTAAATATACTGATTTCGCAACATTGAATCCAAAGTTTTTAAGAAAATTATTGCAAACAAACTTATTAAAAGTTATCGCCGAAGCCATCATTCCACATGTCGAATAAGGAACATTCAACATATCGAGATAACCCTGAAGATGTCCGTCTTCTCCGGGAGTTCCATGTATTGTAATATAAGCAAAGTCTATTTTGATTCTGCCTCCGGCAGTTTGTATCGTAAAATCATTCTTATCAACAAGGCATTCCTGCCCGTCGATCTCAGCTGTCCAGCTATCTCTTGCTATTTTTACTTTATAAATATCATAGCGGTTTTTATCCATAAAAGAATAAATACCTTGCATGCTCTTTTCCGAAACTACACTTTCGGACGAGTAGCCGCCCCATACAATTGCGATATTTTTTTTCATGCTCTGTTGATACTAAGGTCTCAGACCTATTTGTTATATTTGACAGGTATAAACACAACTGAATGTTATACCCCGACAATTTTCTAATTAATATTAAAGGCTCTTGTTTTTTAGATTTATTACCTTTACAGGCATAACGACAGTCTGTTATCGCTAAAAAAACATATCATTAAGTGCTTTCTCTTACTTAATTTATTTCAAAAATCACGGCTGGAGATGTATCCTCTCCACTTCTCTATTAATTGCTGCATATCTGCAGGCACAGGACTTTCGAAGAGCATTTCTTCTCCGGTCGAAGGATGTACAAACCCTAAACTACGGGCATGCAATGCTTGTCTCGGACATATATTAAAACAGTTTTGGACAAACTGCTTATATTTAGTAAAAGTCGTACCTTTCAATATCTGATCACCACCATAGCGAGCATCGTTAAACAAAACATGTCCTATGTGTTTCATATGAACACGTATTTGATGCGTGCGTCCTGTTTCGAGTCTGCACTTCACCACCGATACATACCCAAGCCGTTCTATGACCTCGTAGTTAGTCACCGCCGGTTTACCATGCTCTCCATCTTCAAAAACCGTCATTTGCAAACGGTCTTTCACACTTCTCCCGATATTTCCTTCTATACGGCCTTTATCCTCTTCGACAGCCCCCCATACTACAGCAACATACTCCCGTTTTGTAGTTTTATTGAAAAACTGGGCTGAAAGATGAGCCTTTGCATTCGGATTTTTAGCAATGACCAATAATCCCGATGTATCTTTATCAATACGGTGTACCAGTCCCAATCGAGGATCTTTAGCGTCGTATTCTGGCGTATCTTTCAGATGATATGCTATTGCATTTACAAGAGTGCCTGTATAATTTCCGTGTCCGGGGTGTACGACCAATCCGGGCTGTTTATTAATGACCATCAAGTCATTATCTTCATAAACTATATCAAGGGGTAAATCTTCGGGAATAATTTCGAGTTCACGCTTCGGCCTATCCATCACGATGGTTATCACATCGTTTGGCTTCACCTTATAATTAGATTTTACAGCAACACCGTTGGCAAGAATACATCCAGCATCGGCAGCACACTGTATCCGGTTTCTCGAAATGCCTTCTATGCGGCAAGTTATAAATTTATCTACTCGTAGTAAACTCTGTCCTTTATCGGCTACAAACCGGTAATGTTCGTATTGTTCAGATGCCGATTCATCTTGATCTTCATCAAGAAGATCATCTATTTCTTCGTTAGGATCGATCATCATTAATATATTTCGGTCGTTGTAGTATCTATTTCGGTACTATCTGCTGATACACCTCCATCTCCGACCCTAAGGGTAAGCACTGAGTTTTTAGGTATTTTTTGACCTGCTTTAACGGTTACTCCTCTATAGGCTACTCCAAAAACAAGATCCTGATACTGAGAAGGAACTTTTTCTATATTTATCCGACTAAAGCCTAATGCTTTAAGCAACGCCTCAGCCTGCCTCAGCGAAGCATCTTCCAGATCAGGCATAGAAACAAGCTGTTCACTTTTCGCCTGCACAGTAAGATATATGGTTCGTCCTTCTTTCACATGTGATTTTCCGAGAGGAATTTGTTCAACGATCGCACCGGGTACACCATCCTGATTATACACAGAGTCTACTACCTCATAGCGAAGGCTCGACGATGCAATAATAGATGCTGCATCCTGAACCTGAAGCCCTTTTAAACCCGGCACTTCTATCGACTCATTATGGCGTGTATATTTATTCAGGCAAAATAAAGTTATCGCAATCAATATAACAGCCAGGATAAGCATTAATAAGACATTCCTGACATATATGTTAGTTGTTATCTTTTTCAAAAAGTCTACCATTTTGATTTCCTATTTATGGACAATACATCCGAATTGCAAAAGTATTAAAAAATATATGAAAGCATATGCTTTTCACTTTTTTTGTATGAAGAGGAAGGTTTTGATGTCCGGATTTTAGCATAACGGAATCACGTAAAACACGGTAAACTGCATAAAAACCAAAAGGATAATCTACTTTTAGCAGACTATCCTTTTGATTTCTTATGTGAAATAAAGAAGCTTGAAAACTTTAAGGTCTCAGATCTTATTCAGCCTTTGTTATAGGGATCTGCCGTTTTACTCCCTGGCTCAAAGAGATCATTGTTTCGGTAGCCACAACTCCGGGGATTTCCTGGATTTTGTTATTCAATAAGTCCATTAAGTGTTCGTTGTCTCTAGCATAAAGTTTCACTAGGATTGTATAAGGTCCTGTAGTAAAATGAGATTCTACAATCTCGGGAATTTTATCCAACTCGGGTATAACGGTTTTATACATAGAACCTTTTTCAAGTTTTACCCCGATATAAGTACATGTATTATATCCTAAAACTTTAGGATTGATTATATAACCCGAACCGATGATCACTTTCATCTCTATCATTCGCTGCACACGCTGATGAATAGCCGCACGCGAAACACCACACTCCAAAGCCACATCCTTGAATGGGATACGGGCATTCTGAGATATTATCTCCAGAATCTTTTTGTCAAGTTTATCGATTTTCTCCATATTCTATCTTTTTATTAGATTTAACTGCCAAATATAATGGTATTTTTTTGATATACCGCTTTTTTATATAAAAAGACTCACTTTCACTTACTATTTATTGTAAAAAAAGACATTTTAAGAGATTCTTAAATAAATAAAATGCTCTGACATATATTGCCAGAGCATTTTATTATTATCATTTTGTATGATATTACTTCTCGATGCTAACTAGTTCGATATCGAAGATCAAAGTAGAGAAAGGAGAGATAGAGCCAGCTTGCTGACCGCCATAAGCTAAATCGTAAGGGATATATAATGTCCATTTTGATCCGGCAGGCATCAATTGCAATGCTTCTGTCCAACCTTTAATAACCTGTCCAACTCCAAATACAGCAGGATCTTTACCTTCATTTGTTTCGAATACAGTTCCGTCGATCAAAGATCCTTTATAGAATACTTTCACACGGTCTGTTGCAGCAGGTTTTGCTCCGGCTCCTTGTTTTACCACTTTGTATTGAAGTCCGCTAGGAAGTGTTACAACACCATCTTTAGCTTTGTTTTCTGCAAGGAATTTCTGTCCTGCTTCAATTTGTGGCTGATATTGAGCTTTCAACTCTTCTTCGTGTTTAGCCTGAGCTCTTTTTTGAGACTCCATTGCTTTAGTCTGAACCAATTCAGAAGAATTTGCAATAGCAATCTTTTCATGTTTCAAAGAATTCAAAACACCGGCAAGTAAAGCAGTTTTGTTTATCTTAGCTGAGTCCAGCACTTGATTTTCGAAATTTTCAGACATTTGTTTCAATTGTCCTCCGATCTGAAGACCATTGAAATAAGCATCCTGATCTTTGCTGCTTGAATTGAAGCTTTCGTTAAGACCTTTTATAAACAAAGCAAGGTTTTTAGAATTAGCTTTATTTAGAGAGTCCAATTTTGTTGTCAATTCTTTTTCTAAAGTAGCTTTTTTAGCAGCATCAGATTCAGCTGCGATACGCTGAGCGTACGAAGCCTTGAACATAGCAGTATCTTGTGTTACTCCTAATTGGGTCAAGTATTGGCTAAGACCGCTTTCAGCTAATTGTACTCCATAAGCATAAGATAAAGAGTCAACTTCTGTTTTTAATGATGCGTTAGGAGTTGCAGTTCCTCCATCGCAAGAAGCTACTGAAGCTCCGATTGCAGCAATCGCACCTAGTGCTAGAATTTGAAATTTTTTCATTGTTAAGGCAAATGTATTTAATAAGTAATTATTTACTTGTTTCTTTAAAAAAGTATTTCTTTCAAATATTGATTATACGATATCCAAAACTTCTACCTCGAACACCAAAGTCGAGTTAGGCTCGATAGACTGTCCGGCTCCTTGTGCTCCGTAAGCAAGATCCGATGGGATAAAAAGTTTCCATTTAGAACCAACCGGCATCAACTGTAAAGCTTCTACCCATCCTTTGATAACCTGATTAACACCGAATGTTGCAGGTGTACCACGCTGAACACTGCTATCGAAAACAGTACCATCGATCAATGTTCCATGATAATGGCATTTTACCTGATCGGTAGCCGCAGGAATCTTTCCGTTTCCTTCTTTAATTATCTCATATTGTAATCCGCTGGGAAGAGTAACTACGCCTGGACGATTTTTATTGATAGCAAGAAACTCTTGTCCTGCTTTCAGATTTATAGTCAGTTTTTCGTCTTGTAATTTGGTGAAGTATTCGTTGATTACGTTTTTTGCTTCATCGTAATTCATCGATGTCTGCTTTTGGTTCAATACATCATCTATAGCTTTAGCGAATGTTTCTATATCAAGCTTATTGATTCCCGAACTTAAAAAATTATTGGCGATGCTCAGACCTAAAGCATAACTGATTTTATCCATTTGTTTTTCAATTAAAAAATAGGGATTTATTCCCTGTTTGGTTTATTACATACTTTGTTGCTGCAAAAGTAATTCTTTTAGCGATATTTTATCTAACTTTCGTTCTCGAAATTATATCTTATTTGAAGAGAGATCTGTTAAATCTTTCAAAAAAATGTGTGAAAATGAAGAATATAGTAGTTCTGACAGGAGCAGGAATGAGTGCAGAAAGCGGAATCGCAACATTCAGGGATTCCGGAGGTTTATGGGATCAATATAAAGTAGAAGATGTAGCCACTCCCGAGGGATTTATGCGCAATCCCCAGCTGGTTCTTGATTTCTATAATAAAAGACGTCGGGAGACAATTAATGCAAAACCGAATAAAGGACATCTGCTGCTAGCATCTCTGCAGGAAAAGTACAGTGTAGACATTATCACACAGAATGTAGACAATCTTCATGAAAAGGCAGGAAGCAAACATGTGCTGCACCTGCATGGAGAGTTAATGAAAATACGGTCGTCCCGAAATCCGGATCTGATTATGGACGCCGACCCTCAAAATCCCGATACCAAACTTGGAGACAAAAGCCCGGACGGCTCACAAATCCGCCCTCATATTGTTTGGTTCGGAGAAGCCGTTCCTATGATGTACGAAGCTGAGAAAATTACCGAACAAGCCGATATCCTTATCGTAATAGGAACCTCCCTCAATGTATATCCTGCTGCAGGTTTAGTAAATTACGTTTCACCTGATACTCCGATCTACCTGATAGACCCGAAAGATGTTTCGATATACCGTCCGAATGTAACTTTCATAAAAAAAGGCGCATCAGAAGGAATGAGTGACCTTATTAAATTACTGGAAAAGTAAGAATCCCTAATCGTTTTTACTATTTGACTTCTTCGTAATCGACATACTCGCCTTCGTCTTTACTGAAGACTTTACCCTGAGGCTGCTGCCCCGCATCAGACGTAGAACTATCGTTATGAGATTGTTGATTGTTGCGGGATGTACCGCCGAATGACGATGAGACTCTTGCCCCTTTCGTGAAAAGACGCAGGAATCGAAGAATAAATCCCACTCCTAATCCAATGATCAGGAGAAATATAAGTAATATGAAGAGTAAAAAGCTGCCCATTTTCTATTTCCGTTTGGAGTTTTAAAGGTTTTCGACCTTTTTAAGGTTCCAGATCTATTTATTGACTTTGTAAGCACAAAAGCAACAAGTAGTTATTACTCCATAATGCATCATTAAATACTTTCTGTTACCTAATTTATCGAATTACATAAACACTAAGGTATGATAACGAAACTTATCATAAGCCTAAAAATACGGCAAAAGACATTAACGAGGAAAACTTTTTGTAAAATTTAACGACTATACAGGCTTACCGCCTTTCCTGGTCATGAGGTATCAACCGTTTTTTGACTGAGTGCGCTTGGCTGACACGACTGACAATATGATATATAAAATAATCCCTGCTGCTATGCCCAATACATTCCAAAGTATAACTGCCGCTATCATAAAAACAACCAAAAGGTAACGAAGTTCATTTCCTTTTAATTTCAGGCTCTTGATTTTTAGTGAAAACATAGGTATTTCAACAATCATCAACAACGAAAATACAATAATAAGAACAATGGTCGGATAAAAAAGAAACAGCTGTGTCAGTTCATCAAAACGGCTTGCTCCAAGACAAAAGCTAATCCAGAACAAAGCATTGGCAGGAGTCGGCAATCCGATAAATGTAGTTGACTGCCTCTCATCTATATTAAATTTTGCAAGACGCAGACCTGAAAATATAACCAATAAGAAACTTATATAAGGAATAAGTTCACGCAGATAAAAAGAAGTCCCATCGGAAAAATCAAAAAGAGGAGACCCTAAAGTGTTATTTGTGGATAGAAAATGAAAAACAGCCAAAGCCGGCGCCAATCCGAAACTAACCATGTCGGCGAGAGAATCCAATTCCTTTCCCAAAGGAGAATAAGCCTTCAACAGACGAGCCGAAAAGCCATCGAAAAAATCAAATACAGCTCCCGTAATAACCCAAATCACCACCCATAAATAATTACCGTTAAACGCCATAACACAGGCGATACAACCCGAAAGGACATTCATGGATGTAAGGAAATTGGGTATATGCTTTTTCATTTTCTATATTTTTTGAGGAAGTTCTCCTATTACAGTCTGGTTACCGGTTACATTCTGATCAAGAGTAACATTGATTTTGGTATCAAGAGGCAAGAACAAATCCACTCGGGATCCAAGTTTTATAAATCCCATATGATCATCAATATGCGCACGTTCTCCTTCTTCGGGATATGTAACGATACGCTTAGCCATGGCTCCGGCTATCTGACGCATAAGCACTTCCACCCCGTCGTCTCTTCGTATAACAACTGTCGATCTTTCGTTTTCGACACTTGATTTTGGCAGATATGCAGCCTGAAACCGTCCGTTATGATGTTTTTTAAAGATCACTGTTCCATTCACCGGAAACCAGTTGGCATGAACATTCAACGGCGACATAAAAACAGATACCTGTAAACGATTATCTTTAAAATATTCGGATTCGAATACTTCTTCTATCGCAACAATCCTTCCATCGGCCGGACATACTATCGAATTATCCATATCTCCTTTGAATCGTCTGAACGGGCTTCTATAAAAATTCAGAACAATAAAAAAGAAAACGACTGATGCACTTAATACTACATATGTGAAAATATTTTTCCCGAAAAAGTAAACCAATGCGCCATTTATAACAGATAAGATTATAAACAGAATTACCAGTTCGCTACGTCCTTCATGATGCAATTTCATTCTTAAAACTTATTTTAAGGTCTCAGACCTATTTTAATTCACATTCATTATATTGATTGTCTATTATTGCCTGTTCTTAGATAACATAACAATCACCCCTTGCGAATAAGATACAAATTTTCTTGAATATTTATTCTTCAGTCGCTATTTTTCGTGGAGCAAAAATATTCTTATTTATGCAAACTGCAAAATAATCAGAAGATATAAAAGCCGGAAGCACCGGATATGCAGGCAACATTTGTGTTGCGAACATCTTATAATAAAACAAAAAAGCCGGAACGAACCATTCTGATTCAGTTCCGACCTTCTTATATAAGTTTATTACAATACGTATAATGAGCTGATAGATTCGTTATTACAAACCCTTCTGATAGAGTCTGCAAAGACATCCGCAATAGACAGAATAGTCACCTTTTCGCATTTTTTAGAATAAGGTATACTGTCTGTAAATAACATCTCAGAGAGAGCCGATTTATCCACTCTTTCGGATGCAGGGTCAGACATCACCGCATGGCTGGCAATCGCCCTCACCGAACGGGCTCCGTGAGACATCATCAAATCGGCAGCCTTGGTTATTGTTCCGGCAGTATCTACAATATCGTCAACCAAAAGAACATCCATTCCTTCAACATCTCCGATAATTTGCATTTCCGATATTTCATTTGCTTTCTTTCTGAGCTTGTAACAGATTACCATCGGTACTCCGAAATATTTCGCATAAGAACTGGCACGTTTTGTACCTCCGACATCGGGCGTTGCTATAACGAGATTTTCTTTATCGAGAGTGTCTATATAATTGGTAAAGATAGCCGAAGCATAAAGGTGGTCTACAGGAACATCAAAGAACCCTTGTATCTGGTCGGCATGCAAGTCCATTGTGATCAAACGGTTTATTCCAGCTGCACCCAGCATATCGGCAATAAGTTTTGCACCGATAGACACACGGGGTTTATCCTTACGGTCTTGTCTTGCCCAACCGAAATACGGAATAACAGCGACAATAGATCTGGCCGAAGCTCTTTTGGCTGCATCAATCATAAGAAGCAGTTCCATCAGGTTATCTGAAGATGGATAAGTAGACTGTATCAGAAAAACCTGACGTCCACGGATTGATTCTTCGTACGATACAGAAAACTCTCCATCGGCAAAACGCTGTATGTTCATGTTACCAAGGGGACAGCCTAGACTGTTACAAATTTTTTCTGCTAAATAACGGGAATTAGTTCCGGAGAAGATTTTAAATGGTATTGATTCCATTGATGAGCTTTTTATGATCTCAGACCTTTTATTACATTGGTAAATAAAATAATCTAAGCCAGTTATGATTGAAATTAATATATTTTTTACTTATCTACTGATTTACGCATGCAAATTTACAAAACAAATCATTACCAGTTAAATATCAACTGTGAAAATATCAGGAGTTCAAAACTTTTTTATCATTTTGACAGACAATCATAGGCTGAACGGCATATACATCAGAGATATACTATAAATATTATCACACTTTCAGGCTCAGATCTTCTTGATCTCCTTATTTTCGCTGACTCTGTTTATAATCGCCTGATTCTTTATTTTTTCAAATTCTTTCTGCGCAGCCTCGTATCCGATATTAGCTATTTCCTGAGTATGATCAAGCGTAAACATGGCATATTTCGACAGAGCGTTAGTTTCAATTAATATATCACACAGCTTACGGTCGGCAAACGAATTAGAGACCGACATATAATGAAATGACCGCTCGGCAATATACAGCAACGAGTTTTTATACTCCTGCTTAGTCAGTGGCGCAACGTTTACTCCGATAACCGTTTCGCAATCGAACCGGATAGGGGTAACAGGAAAATTCTTAAACAATCCTCCATCAACATAATACACTTCATTAATCAATGCGGGAGTAAATATAATAGGAAAAGCACATGACGCTATAACAGCAGGAATGAGAGGTCCCTTATCGAATACAACGCTGGTTCCGTTCGCCAGATCCGTTGCTATTATCTTCATGGGTATCTGCAGATCTTCGAAAGTTTTAGCCTTAAGATGAGTTTTTAGAAAACGCTTAAACCTATCCGTTTTAAATATTCCTGTATGAGGAATAGTTAATTCGGCAAATTCTTTAAATGATTTTTTCTTGAAGAACGACATTATTTCATCCGGACTATTCCCGTCCGCATAAAGCACACCGGCAAAGGCTCCGGCACTGGTTCCGGCTATAATATCAGGATGGAGCCCCTGCTCATCCATGGCCTTCAGCACTCCGATATGGGCAAAGCCTTTAGCTCCACCACCACTTAATGCTAAACCCAGTTTATATTTATATTCTTCATCTTCGTGAGGCATAAAACCCGAGTATTAAGGTCTCCGACCTATTTATCTGTATATTACAGAACAACTAAACAAGATTATTGTTAAGCAGTTCAATTTCCAAATTTAAGTAAAAAAAAGGATTTAATAGTATGCTTCTAATTTGTAACCGGTTTGAGGCATTTTATTCACCATCGTAACAAAAAAATCTAAGATCTTAGACTAATTATTCTTTGTCAAACTCGAATTTCAAAAACGGAACAATATGCGGTGCAAATGGCTGCACGTACTTATACATTTTAGAGCGGTTGATTGTATCTTCGCTTATTATATAGTGTTTTGAATCGATCTTCCCTATTAAATTTATCACTATACTTATTGCCAACATCCACTTAACAAGGCAAAGAACTACTCCTGCCAACCGGTTCAGAGTCCCCATCTTTGCGGCTTCAATCACGCCTTGAATCAAAGTACCCAACAAATAAAAAGCTAACATAATAAGGGCAAATGCCAGCATATACGAAAGGGGAGCCAGTATATATTCCGACGAATGGCTTTTACCTTGCAACACCGGCAAAAGAATAGATGATATCTGACCGGACAATATAGCACCGGCAATTAATCCCGCCAAAGTCGCCAGCTGTTTAATCAAGCCAGTCTTATATCCTTTAAAGACACAATATATAACAACAATGTATATCAATATATCAAACCAAGTCATCTCTTTATCTGTTAAGGATTCAGATTTAAAACAACAAAAGTAAGAATTAATTAATTCTTACTTTTCGATATTGTCAGGTTTTACTGATAAATTCCTTATTTCGCAGCTTCGTCAGATACAGAAAGTTTAGCTCTTCCTTTTGCTCTGCGTGCAGCCAATACTCTGCGTCCATTAGCTGTAGCCATTCTTAAGCGGAAGCCGTGTTTGTTTATTCTCTTTCTTCTTGAGGGTTGAAAAGTTCTTTTCATCGCTTTATATATTTTTTCGTTATTATTTTCTGAAATCTGAATTCGGCTTGCAAAAGTAGAGAGTTTATTTTAAATATACAAGAATATTCCAATTTTAACTTACCAAAATCATTGTATATTAAGTAATAGTCCATATTCGACCTTTATTTTAATCCATGGATCAACTTTTGCAGTAATATTACGCCATACAATAGAAAGGTCTGAGAGCTTAGTTCCCCTCTTCTGTATCGATTGTCTTTTTATCTATTATCTCGTTTGCTCTTTCAAGCGCAACTGTGATATTAGGACATACGTTTTCCTTGCTAAGAATCTCCGAAAAGCCGAACTTATCCAATGCCTCATGCACGTTGGGACGTACACCTGACAAAATAATCTGAATATCCTCACTCTGGGACTTCATACATAAGCTTTCCAGATTGTGCAATCCTGTAGAATCGATAAAAGGAACTTTACGCATACGAATAATCCGAACCAACGGTTTATCTCCAATAATCCGCATACTCTCTTCAAACTTATTGGCAATACCGAAAAAGAAGGGTCCGTCTATCTCATAAACTTCCACCTCTTTGGGAATAGAAAGCATATCTTCGTTCGTTCCGCTGTCGGTCGGATTTAATTCATCTGTAATAACAGATATCTGAGTGACATCCATAATACGTTTAAGGAAAAGAAATACAGCTAACAATAATCCGATTTCGATTGCTATTGTCAGATCAAAAATAACGGTCAGCAAAAAAGTTGTTACCAACACAACAACATCGGCTTTGGAGTTCCGCAGTAAAGCTAAGAACGAACGCCACTCACTCATATTATATGAGACTACAATAAGTATTGCCGCAAGACAAACCATAGGTATATGCTGAGTCAGTCCACCAAGAAACAAAACCACAAGCAGTAAAAAGGTAGCATGTACTATCCCTGCAACGGGAGTCCGTCCTCCATTACTTACATTGGTCATTGTTCGTGCCAATGCTCCTGTTGCCGGAATACCTCCGAACAGCGGAGCTATTATATTAGCAACACCCTGCGCAACAAGCTCCATATTGGAATTATTCTTCTCGCCCGTAACACCATCAGCAACATTCGCAGAAATCAAAGACTCTATAGAACCCAAAATCGCCAATGTAAAAGCATACGGAAACAATAGATTTATTGTTCTCATATTAAATGAGACACCTTCTATATCAGGCAATGTGCTTTTGAAACTAAATCGATCCCCTATCGTTTCTACAGAATCTATCCCAAGAAAATGCCTCAGACAGTAAGCCAAAACAGTAATAAAGATGACAGCCAAAAGAGACCCGGGTATTTTTTTTGAAATTTTATGGGAGAATATAATAATCAATAAACTCAACACCCCTACTCCAAAAGTTATATAATCAATAGTCGAGAAATTATTCAGATACAAAGACCATTTCCCTAAGAAATCAGGAGGAATATTATCAACATTCAATCCGAAAAAATCCTTTATCTGGGTCGAGAATATAGTCACGGCTATACCACTCATATACCCCACAATAACCGGATAAGGTATATATTTAATCACCACCCCAAGCTTAAGTACTCCCATGAGTATAAGCATTATTCCCGACATTATGGTTGTGATAACCAAGCCATCGAAACCAAACTGCTCTATAATATTGTAAACAACAACAATAAATGCTCCGGTAGGACCTCCGATCTGTACAGTACTACCTCCCAATGCAGAAATCACAAACCCTGCAATAATAGCCGTATAAAGCCCCTTTTCGGGACTAACCCCTGAAGCAATACCAAAAGCTATTGCCAAAGGCAAAGCAACTATCCCCACTATAAGCCCGGCCATGACATCTGCCATGAACTTATCTTTATTATAGCCTTTAAGAGAATCGAGTATCTGCGGCCTGAATGTTTTGAATCTATCCGAAACCATTGTTTTGAGTAGGTTATTTTTAAGGTCAGCAAAGGTATAAAATGATTTGCTGTTTAACGAAGTTATTCTCAGTATTAAATAGAAGGAAAGTTTATTTCCGCAAAATCGGGCTAAGCTTAATCAATAATATTTATCTTTATCGAAGAAGATATACTTAACCTGTATCTGGCCGGATACACCATATTTTAAATATTATGCAAAAAAATTTCATCCTCTTCCTGTTACTACTTTCGGTAAACCTCACCGGATTCTCCCAGAATTATGAATTAAAGAAAGACATTTCTTATATATCGGAGACCGAAAAAGATCCATATAAGAAAGATCGTTGTAAACTCGACATCTATTATCCTACTGACAAAAAAGACTATCCAACCATCGTATGGTTTCATGGAGGAGGACTGGAAGGTGGAGGAAAGGATATTCCTCAGGAACTGAAAGACAAAGGAATGGCAGTTATCGCCGTCAACTACCGGCTAAGCCCAAAAGCAACCAATCCGTCATATATCGATGATGCAGCCGCATCAATAGCATGGGTATTCCGTAATATAGAATCATTTGGAGGAAATCCTCAAAAAATTTATGTATCCGGACATTCTGCGGGAGGATACCTTGCTCTGATGGTCGGGCTTGACAAATCTTATCTGAATAAATACGGAATTGATGCAGACCGCATAAAAGGGTTTATACCCATCAGCGGACAAACCAATACCCACTTCACTATAAAAAAAGAACGGGGCTTACCTTACGACATTCCATATATAGATGAATATGCACCTATCAGCCATGCACGGAAAGAAGCATCACCAATTCTGCTTATTACAGGTGATAAAAATCTTGAGATGACAGCCCGTTATGAAGAGAATGCACATTTATATGCCATACTGAAAGCAGTAGGGCATAAAGATGTTACTCTATACGAACTCGAAGGGTTTGACCATGGAGCAGTGTATGCCCCCGGCTGCTATCTGGCCATCGACTGGATCAGAAAACATGAGAAGCAATAAAGTTTCAGAAACAGGGTAACGTTTGTAACCTTTGTCACCTTTTAAGGACAGAAAGGCATAGAGGTAATGTCTTATTCCCCATTTTTATTGCTATTTTTGTCCCCCGAACAAAATGATTTTTACACATTCTTTTTTATTGATGTTTGTATATAAGACTATTATATATGCTATGCTTGCATTAAGCATATTCGCATGTAAAAACAAGGACAAAGAAGCAGAAAAGACCGAAGAAAGTATACCGAAGGTGTACACTCGGTTTCGAGGTGATTATAAAACCTTCAACGATATGCCCGAAAAGCATTTGTCGGCAGCAATGGCTAAAGGTATCACCCCGATGATAAACAGGGAAGACACAGCCAAACATGTAAAAGACATGGTGAGGTTACCGATGGAGCTGAATCTGTATAAAATAGACAAGCTAACTCATTCCGTGCCTTATCTGGTTCCCGATGCGTCGGCTCTGCTTATTCAGATCTGTGCCAATTTCAGGGATTCTCTTAAGTCCAAAAAGCTGCCTTATTACAAACCTATCATAACCAGCATCACCCGCACGCAGGAAGATGTTACAGGATTGACTAAACGGAACCGTAACGCAAGCGACAATTCGGCTCACACTTACGGAACAACATTTGACATTTCGTGGAAACGTTTTCAGAAAATAGGAGTAAGCGGAACCAACGATGTCAGCGTAGATAAATTGAAGTTAATATTAGCTCAGGTATTACACGACCTGAGAGAAAGAGATAAATGCTACATAGTACATGAGCGCAAGCAGGCCTGTTTTCATATAACAGTACGATAAGGCTTGCTTTCAGATAAACCATTTTGGGATGAATCGCTATTTTATATATCTGGCATATAATGGAGCAAACTATTGCGGATGGCAGACCCAACCGAACGGGCTGGCCGTACAGGAATCAATAGAAAAAGCTCTGTCGACACTACTTAGAACTACTACTCCGATTGTAGGAGCAGGACGCACCGACGCCGGAGTACATTCGCGACGGATGGTAGCCCACTTCGACGGAAGTGTAGAAGACACGGAAGTACTCAAAGACAAAATGAACCGGATACTTGCCAATGATATTGTGATATATGATATTGTTCCGGTGACCAGTGACGCACACGCCCGTTTTGATGCCACATCCAGATTGTATCGCTATTATGTGACCACTCGCAAAGATCCGTTTATGCATCCATTCAAATATAAGGTACATGGCAACATGGATATCGACAGGATGAACCGATGCGCCAAGGTACTTTTCGAATATGAGGATTTTACCAGCTTCAGTAAACTGCATACAGACGTTAAAACGAATAACTGTACCATTATGCAGGCAGAATGGATACGGCAGGATGACGACTATGTATTTACGATCAAGGCAAACCGATTTCTCCGAAACATGGTACGTGCCATTGTCGGCACTTTGATTGAGGCGGGACGAGGCAAACTGGACGAACAGGGAATGCGGCGCATTATAGAATCGAAAGACCGGGGCGCCGCCGGATTATCAGTTCCTGCGCAAGCCTTATTTTTGGATGAGATAGAATATCCTTCACACTTATTTTTGAATAAAGATCACAGACCTTTTTATTATAACAGACAAGACCTGTTGTAACATAAAAATATACCTTTAAAATACAATCTTCTGATTATGTGGTTAGCTTTAGCCTTTGTTTCGGCTTTTTTCTTAGGATGTTATGATATAAACAAAAAGATGTCGGTGCACAGCAATGCGGTCATTCCCGTATTGTTTCTCAACACTCTTTTCTGTACGCTGCTGTTATCGCCGCTGTTTTTGATTTCCCGTTTTTCAGAAGAAACCTTAAGCGGCACAATATATTATGTACCGACGGTCACGCTGGAAGCACACGCATACATTATCCTGAAATCCATCATTGTACTTTCATCGTGGATATTCGGATATTTCGCCACCAAACATCTTCCGCTTACCATAACAGGCCCTATTAATGCAACCCGCCCTGTAATGACACTTGTAGGAGCTCTTCTTATATTCGGAGAACGTCTCAACCTGTATCAATGGATCGGAGTTTTGCTCACTATCGTTTCGTTTTTTCTACTCTCGGCTACAGGAAAGAAAGAAGGTATAAATTTCCGGCAAAACAAATGGATTCTGTTTATCTTCATTGCCGCTGTTCTTGGAGCAATCAGCGGATTATATGATAAATACCTCATGCAGAAGTTCAGTTCCACAGCTGTTCAGTTTTGGTATAACCTGTATCAATGCATCATGATGTTTGTTGTGCTTATCATTCTATGGTATCCAAAGAGGGAAAAATCAACTCCGTTTTCATGGAAATGGAGCATACTATTAGTCTCCCTTTTTCTGACAATAGCAGACTTTGTATATTTCTATGCTTTGGCTGATCCGGATGCTATGATTTCGATTGTCTCTATGGTTCGCCGGGGATCAGTTGTCGTATCATTCATCGGAGGAGTATTGTTCTTCCATGAAAAAAACTTAAAAGGGAAAGCTATCGATTTAGTTTTGATAATAATAGGGATGTTTTTCCTATATTTGGGTACAAAATAGGGGCGTAAGCTCATTATCCATGGAGAGAGCTACTCTCTTATTAATTCAGATCAGATTATTTTAAATATGAAAAAGATACTATCAGCACTATTTATACTTCTTCCTTTGATTAGTACAAAAGCTCAGGACATTGCTGCTCTTGTTGTAACAATGCCCGACAACATGACAATAGGCGTAACAGTGGATCAGAAGAAAGAACTGGCTGTTGCCGAAACCGATTCTATCGAAAAGAAAGTATTTGTAATAAACGCGGTAGGAGATTCGATTGAAAGACTGGCTTATTCGGACGATTATATTTCATTGAAAACTTCCGACGCAGGCACTCTTCAAATCAAACTATTGCCATTAGTAAACAATACCAATATAGTAGGAGTTATCACCACGGTTTGCGGAGATCTTTGCGACAGCCGTATCGATTTTTATACAACATCGTGGCAGCCATTGGATAAATCAACGTTATTTCCGACAATAAACAAAGATTCCTTTCTGAAGAAGGATATTGACCGCAATTCGGTTGATTATGTGAATGCAAGTGCTCCAGTTGATATGACTCCTGTAACATACAACTTTTCAGAAAAGGACAAAAACATTACAGTTGAATACCAGTTAGAAAATTATCTGGCAGCAGATGACTACAAAGCTATACAACCCTATTTAAACACAGAGCCTAAAATTTTCGAATGGAATAAATTCGCATACAAAGAAAAACAATAAAGTCTCTATTTTTTTAGCTCCATCCGACATTATAGCGAATGCAAGCTATATGTCGGTAAGTCTCTAAATTTGCCCCCTACTACAGTAACTTGTGATATTCGGGATGTCGGTCGATATACGTTTTCGTATATGGGCAAATAGGCAGCACCCTGTATCCGTTTGTTTCGGCAAAGTCCAGAAGAGCTTTGGTCATAGCTCCGGCTATACCCTGCCCTTCGTATTTAGTATTAACTTCGGTATGAGGTACAATCATGACTTTCTCATCAGTCAATTCGTAATCGACCAATCCTATAACTTCCGTATCGAGCTTGGCTTCAATACGGCTATTCGTGACATTATTTACAATCTTATATTCCATAGATTAAGGTCTCTGACCTATTTATTGACTTTGCAAGCATAACAGCAACAGCAGATTATAGCTTCAAAATACATCATTAAATATTTACTATTATTTATAAACAAAACTGACCTCTATTTGGTTTTAAGGTTTTCGGCTTTTTAGAATTAAGGTCTCAGTCCTTTTTATAATATTGCCAGATATCGATATCAGATACTTTTGAGAGATAATTCGGTTATTCACATATCCCTTTTCCAGAATTACATCTTTTGCCGTATCTTTGTTTATGATTAACGAGGTATGTTTACAGTATTTTATCTATTAGATGAGTTCTTTGAACAGTTGGCGTAAATCAATTATCAGTCAATAAAAAGGGAATGAGATTGCCGAAAAAAGTATCATCCGAAAAAGTGAATATAAAAAATGTAACTTTTGTTACCTTTTGGAAAATAATCCCAAACCCAGAGAGGTTTACCCTGACGGCAGTAAAATCCCTTTTAGGGGACAGAGGGATAAAAGCAACGGTGAGAAACGGACAAATTTGGTGTAACTTTTGTCACCTTTTTCATTTAGGCAACTGATAAACAAGGACAAACAAAACTTATAACTTTAATAATAAATAAACAGGTCTGCGACCTTATTTCGATTTGTAATGGGAAAAAATAAGCTGGCTAAGTTTGCCAATATGGAAGAATATCCTCATGTATTTCAATACCCGTTTTCGGTACTACGTGAAAAAGGGTTTGAGATGAAGGGCAAATGGAATGAACAATTCTTTAAAAATGACCACCCCATAGTTCTTGAACTGGGATGCGGCAAAGGAGAATATTCGGTTGGCCTTGCGAAACTATTCCCTGAAAAAAATTTTATAGGCATCGATATAAAAGGTGCACGTATGTGGACAGGTGCAAAACAGTCGTTGGAAGAATCGCTTTCGAATGTCGCTTTCCTGAGAACACATATCGAATTACTTGAGAATTTCTTTGCGCCATCGGAAATTTCGGAAATATGGATAACATTCCCCGATCCTCAAATGACCAAAGTCAATAAACGCATGACATCAACTCGCTTCATGAAACTCTATCGTAAGTTTCTGAAACCCGAAGGAGTCATTCATTTAAAAACTGACAGCAATTTTATGTTTACATATACATCGGCGATGGTCGATACAAACGAGTTGCCTGTATTATTCCGCAATGATAATTTATACGCATCGGATCTTCAGGATAAAATTCTAGGTATTAAAACCTACTACGAGCAGCAATGGATTGCACGGGGATTAACGATAAAGTATATTAAATTTGAGTGTATCGACAAAGCAGAATGGACTGAACCTGAGATAGAAATAGAACAAGACAGCTACCGTAGTTTTGGGCGTAATAATTCCCAGACACTGAGCAAACAATTATCGAAACAAGACGAATCAACTAAATAATAAAAAAGATGAGCATAAACATATATCCTAAGCTTATATTAGACGCTCTGAAAAATGTGCGTTACCCCGGAACAGGGAAAGATATTATCGAAATGGGATTTGTTTCAGATGATATCCATATTGATGGGAAAAAAGTGAGTTTTTCGTTAGTTTTTGAAAAACCGAATGATCCTTTTATCAAATCTGTGGTAAAAGCATGCGAAACTGCCATACTTACTTTCGTCGATCCCGATGTCGAAATCAAGGGAAATATCGAAGTTTTAACAAAAGAATTACCGAAGGCAGAACCTGCAAAATTATTACCGGATGTTAAAAATATCATCGCAATAACATCAGGAAAAGGCGGTGTTGGAAAAAGTACAGTGACTGCAAATCTTGCCGTTGCTTTGGCCATGAAGGGCTATAAAGTGGGGCTGCTTGATGCTGACATCTTCGGACCTTCCATGCCCAAAATGTTTAATGTAGAAGACGATCAGCCCTTTCTGGAAGCGGTAAATGGAAAAGAACTCATTGTTCCTATCGAAAAATACGGGGTTAAGATGCTTTCTATAGGTTTCTTTGTCAAGAAAGAAAGCGCAATAGTCTGGCGTGGAGCAATGGCCGGAAATGCACTGAAACAGCTAATCACCGATGGCAACTGGGGTGAACTCGATTATTTCTTAATAGACTTCCCTCCCGGCACAAGTGATATACACCTGACCCTGGTACAAACATTACCTATAACCGGTGCAGTGGTCGTAAGTACCCCTCAGGAAGTAGCATTAGCCGATGCCCGCAAAGGTATAGACATGTTTACCAATGATAAGGTCAATGTCCCTATTCTAGGTATAGTCGAGAATATGTCGTGGTTTACTCCTGCCGAACTTCCAGATAATAAATACTATATATTCGGTAAAGATGGAGCTAAGAACCTCGCTGAAGAAATGAATATTGAACTGATAGGACAGATACCTTTAGTACAAAGCATACGTGAAGGAGGAGACAATGGAAGCCCTGTTGCTTTAAACGAAAATTCGATTACAGGAGCCGCATTCGGCGTACTAGCTGACAATCTGGTTACTGCTGTTGACAAGAGAAACAAAGAGAAAGCACCAACCACAAAGGTTGATGTCAGTCATAAATAAACAAAAAGCGGCAGGATATAAAAATCCTACCGCTTTTTATTATTTCTTAACAATCACTTACATCTCTACTACAACAACTGAGCCATTAATTTCAATGTAATATTTTATACCACCTTGAATCTTATTTAGTTCTTTTGCGTTCAATTGTTTGAAATTATTCAATCCTGTCTTTTTCATAACCTTAATTATTTATTTGTTTAGTACAAAAAAAGCAAGGTTTTGCGACATCGTTTATAATTAAATTGTAATATTTTTCTAATATTTCTCTTGATATATTATTCTATTTAGCTACAATAACCGAAAATATATTCTTATATTTATCTTTACTTTAAGAATAAACAATATTTATGGAAAATGTATCATTCAGAGATAAATTATTAACCTGGGTATCAATAGTATTCGTGATACTTATCTTTTTATTTCAGGCAGGAATTATTTATAGTTTGTTCCAGACAAATATGAATCTTCTGACACGTGAGTTGAATTTACTCACAGACGAAGTTTATACTACCAGCCTAGATAAACGTCTTGATGCAGGAAAAAAAGATGTAGAAAATAAGATTAAAATTAAGGTTGATGATGCTCCGGAAGTACCGGATACAATTCAAGGTAAAAATGTTGTCTTTTTTAAGAAAGACAGTCTACCCAAGAACACCGAACAGATATCTCCATCTGCAATATTAAATCTGGCTATTGAAGAATTTATCAGTCAGACTCACCCACTCAATCTTGTAGAAATGAGCAAGGAAGTAGCTTCCGCTCTTAAACGTAATAATATAAATCTACGCTTTTATGTAGAGATCGTGGATCTGTCGACAAATAAAGTTCTGGAAACAACTCTTCCGGCAACAGCTCATCCGTCGAGTATACTGTCTTCCAAAAATCTGCCGTTAAATATAAAGCAGACTAAAGTCTTACGTATTGTACTGATCGAACCGATGAGTAAAATATATCCCCAAATGGCATGGATGTTAGTATTATCGCTCCTCCTGTCCTTAGTTTGTATCTACTGTTTATATTTCCAATTGAAAACACTGTCTAAACAACGCAAATTAGCGCACTTAAAAAGCGACTTCTTCTCTGAAGTATCACATGAGTTTAAACGTCCTCTATCTGTTCTAAAACAAGCTGTCAGCTCTTTAGATAACGAAAAGATTATAGGAGACAGAGACCGCAGATCCAAATTACTAAAAATAGCGGATCTGGAAATTACAAAAATGACAGAGAAAACAGAAATGCTATTAAGTTTGGCTATGGACGATGAAGGTATCTTCGAAGTCAATAAAACTGAGTTTGATTTTGTGAAAGTTGTTTATGACCTGGCAGATGAAGCTCTGGACACTACAACCAAACCAATAGATGTAGATGTGGTGAACGAAGTAAAAAATCCGTATATCATAGCTGACCAGTCTCACATAGAACAGGTTGTCTCTAACTTACTGGGAAATGCCATTAAATATTCGAAAGCTGTAATTGATATACACATAAGAATCTACGAAGAAGGAGCATACACCTGCATAAGTGTAAAAGATAACGGATTGGGAATTGCTGCAGACGATCTTAATGTTATATTCGATAAATATACACGAGTTGCCAAAACCGCCAATATCAAAGGTCATGGAATCGGGCTGAACTATGTTAAAAGAATCATCGAAAAGCACAAAGGAATCATCGATGTTGAGAGTGAAGTAAGCGTAGGCAGTACATTCACTATAAAAATACCTACTAATGGCTAAATATATCCTATAAATACATAACAGAGTATAGGCTGTAAAAGAACTTCTTTATTATCTTTGTTTATATTTTGACAAGCAAACTTTTACAGGCACTTTTTATTATTTATAAAGCAGTATGGCAAATATATTATTAGTAGAAGATGATGAGAACTTAGCATATATGCTCTGTGAAAATCTAGAGATTGAAGGCTTTGAAGTGAAGCACATCAACAAAGGGGCAAAAGCGTTAGCTGAACTCGAAGTGAATCTAGCTGACTTATTATTAATGGACGTTGATCTGGAAGATAATATAAGCGGGTTTGATGTTGCAGAAAGCGTTCGGATGGTTTATCCAACACTACCCATTATATTCACAACCGGGAAAACGCACTTCAAAGATGTTGAAAGAGGGCTTAAGCTAAGATATGTCGACTATCAAAAGAAACCTTACGGAACAAAAGAACTTCTGGCACGGATCAATAATCTGCTTAACAGAGTAGTAGAAACAAACGAGAAACGATTTGTATTCTCCGGATTCTCTTTCAATCCCATGGAGCAGATTGTATCAGTGGACGGCAATGAAATCCGGATAGCTAAAACCGAAGCTGCATTCCTTCGCTTATTATGTGAAAATGTCAACACCGTTGTTACTAAAGAAAAGATAGTATGGATATTGTGGAATGAAGAAGATGTTTACCAGAAAGAACACTCGCTAAACAATCTGGCGCACAAAATACGTAAATATCTGGAAGGAAACCCTTATGTAGACTTAGTTACAATCTCTAAAGTCGGATATAAACTTATAGATA
Organism: Indolivaga capnocytophagoides; assembly: GCF_036511535.1. Classification (GTDB taxonomy): domain Bacteria; phylum Bacteroidota; class Bacteroidia; order Bacteroidales; family Dysgonomonadaceae; genus Dysgonomonas_A; species Dysgonomonas_A capnocytophagoides. Next base: position 2,966,023 of record NZ_AP028867.1, read on the forward strand.
ACAAGTAATCCTGAACCCGCCTAATAAAAAATTAGATATCAAATAAAACAAAAAAGCATCCAATAATGGATGCTTTTTTATCTTATAAGACAGATATAATTACTCTTCTGTTTTATCTTCGCTTTCAGCTTTAGGAGCCTTAGCTGCTTTAGGAGCCTTCTCTTTAACTTCAGCTGCAGGAACAGCTTCTGTTGTATCAGCATCAGCTTTCTTTCTAGAACGACGTGTTTTAGGTTTAGCAGCTGCTTTAGAAGTTTCCTTAGCCATATTATCGTTGTAATCAACTAACTCAATAAAGCACATTGCAGCGTTATCACCAAGACGGTTACCTGTTTTAATGATACGAGTATATCCTCCCGGACGATCTGCTACTTTTTGAGAAATGTTTTGGAACAACTCAGTTACGGCAGTTTTACTTTGAAGTTCTTGGAAAACCAAACGTCTTGAATGAGTTGTATCTTCCTTCGATTTTGTGATGATAGGCTCAACAACTTTCTTCAAAGCCTTAGCTTTTGCCACCGTAGTAAAAATACGCTTGTGTAAGATCAAAGAAGCACACATGTTAGACAACATGGCATTTCTGTGCGTATTAGTACGTCCTAAGTGATTAAATTTTTTATTATGTCTCATCGCTTAATTAATCTTTATCTAATTTATATTTGGATATATCTAAACCAAAAGACAGGTTCAAGCTATCCAATAATTCATCAAGTTCAGTAAGAGATTTCTTACCGAAGTTTCTAAATTTAAGAAGATCGTTCTTGTTGAATTGAACAAGTTCACCAAGAGTCTCTACCTCTGCTGATTTCAAACAATTTAGAGCTCTCACCGAAAGGTTCATATCTACTAACTTGCTCTTCAACAACTGACGCATATGAAGTATTTCTTCATCAAATTCTTCGTTTCCATCAGTTTCTGTTTGCTCTAACAAGATCTTCTCATCAGAGAACAACATGAAGTGATGAATCAGAATTTTAGCAGCTTCTTTCAAAGCGTCTTTAGGATGTATAGACCCATCTGTTGATATTTCTATAACCAATTTTTCGTAGTCCGTTTTTTGTTCTACACGATAGTTTTCTATCGCATATTTCACGTTACGAATAGGAGTATAGATAGAATCAATTGCGATAACATTAACATCGTCATTCGGATTACGGTTCTCATCAGCTGGAACATATCCGCGACCTTTGTTAATTGTCAATTCAATCTGAAGGTTTGCACTGGAATCTAAGTGGCATATTACTAAATCAGGATTCAATACCTCAAATCCGGACAGGTGTTTACCAATATCTCCAGCTTTGAACACTTCGGAACCCGAAATAGTTATACTTACTTTTTCATTCTCGATTTCTTCTACTATTTGTTTGAATCTTACTTTTTTAAGATTCAAGATAATGTTTGTTACATCTTCTATAACCCCCGGTACTGTGGCAAACTCATGCTCAACACCGTCGATTTTGATAGAAGTAATAGCAAAACCTTCAAGCGAAGAAAGGAGAATACGGCGAAGAGCATTACCTACAGTAATACCGTAGCCGGGTTCCAACGGACGAAACTCAAATTTTCCGAAGAAATTGTCCGCCTCCAACATTAATACTTTATCGGGTTTTTGAAATGCTAATATCGCCATGAAATTATTATTTAGAATACAATTCTACGATCAACTGTTCTTTGATGTTTTCGGGAATATCTGCTCTTTCTGGCAAGTGTAAAAATTTACCAGCTTTAGAAGATTGATCCCATTCAACCCAAGGATATTTACTGTGGTTAAATCCTGCTAAAGCGTTATCAATCACTTCCAATGATTTAGATTTCTCACGAACACCTATCACCTGACCTGGTTTCAATGTATAAGAAGGAATATTTACCACCTTACCATCAACCACGATATGACGGTGAGAAACAAGCTGACGAGCAGCAGCTCTTGTAGGAGCGATTCCCAAACGATATACAACATTATCTAATCTTGCTTCAAGGAATTGCAAAAGAACCTCACCGGTAATACCACGTGAGCGAGCAGCTTTTTCGAATAGGTTACGGAATTGTTTTTCCAACACTCCGTAAGTATATTTTGCTTTTTGTTTTTCACGCAACTGAATACCATATTCAGAAGTCTTTTTCTTTCTACCGTTACCATGTTGTCCGGGAGGATAGTTCTTCTTAGAAAGAACTTTATCCGGTCCGAATATAGGCTCACCGAATTTACGGGCTATTTTTGATTTTGGTCCAGTATATCTTGCCATTTTTTTTAAATTAATACATTAAAAAGAAGCGAGAATTGTGCAGCCGCGATTACAGAGAGGGTGTTTTGCAATCAATCACAACTCAAGTTTCAAACTTTAAAATTGGGATTAAACTCTTCTGTGTTTTGGAGGACGACATCCATTATGAGGAAGTGGAGTAACATCAACGATTTCTGTTACCTCAATTCCGGCACCATGTATTGTACGGATTGCAGACTCACGTCCATTACCCGGACCTTTTACAAACACTTTTACTTTTCTAAGACCAAGATCGTATGCAACTTTTGCACAGTCCGATGCTGCCATCTGAGCTGCATAAGGGGTGTTCTTTTTAGAACTTCTGAAACCCATTTTACCTGCAGATGACCAGCTGATCACTTGTCCTTCGCTATTTGTAATAGAGATAATAATATTGTTAAATGAAGAATGCACATGAGCTTGTCCGACTGCATCAACTTTAACGACTCTCTTTTTCGCTGCGACTGTTTTTTTTGCCATATCAAACTATTATTTTGTAGCTTTTTTCTTATTTGCAACAGTTTTCTTTCTACCCTTACGTGTACGGGCATTATTTTTAGTACTTTGTCCTCTCAGAGGCAAGCCATTACGATGACGAATTCCACGGTAACAACCGATATCCATTAAGCGTTTGATATTCAACTGAACTTCTGATCTCAAATCCCCTTCTACTTTATATTTAGTAGAAATAATTTCACGGATAGTACCCGCTTGATCATCAGTCCAATCTTTTACTTTAAGATCTCTATCAATACCTGCTTCTGCCAAGATAGCATTAGAAGCACTTCGTCCGATACCATATATATATGTCAAGGCAATTTCGCCTCTTTTATTTTGCGGTAAATCGACACCAACTATTCTTATAGCCATATACTAGATTATATTTTGCAAAATTAATAAAATTATCCCTGACGTTGTTTGTACTTAGGATTTTTTTTGTTGATTACATATAAGCGTCCTTTTCTTCTGACGATTTTACAATCATCTGTACGCTTTTTCAATGATGCTCTTACTTTCATATCTTGTTTTTTTATTTATATCTGAAAGAGATCCGACCTTTAGTCAAATCATAAGGAGACATTTCCACACGTACTTTATCTCCGGGAAGAATCTTGATATAGTGCATACGCATCTTTCCCGAGATATGAGCAGTGATCTCATGCCCGTTTTCTAATTCTACACGAAACATTGCGTTTGACAATGCTTCTACAATTACGCCATCTTGTTCTATTGCAGCTTGTTTAGCCATAAATTATTTTTTAGATTCCGTTGTTTCCTAATACAGCCTCGACAAATTCAAATGTCGATAGAATATCTGCTTTACCTTCACGGATTGCAACTGTATGCTCAAAGTGTGCCGACATTTTACGATCTTTAGTTCGTACAGTCCAACCATCACTCTCGAACACGACATTCTTACTTCCTTGATTAATCATGGGTTCTATCGCAATACACATTCCTCTTTTTAACTGAGGACCTGTACCTCTTCTTCCATAATTAGGAACTTCAGGTGACTCGTGCATTTTACGACCGATACCGTGACCGACTAATTCTCGGACAACAGAAAAGCCCTTTTTTTCGCAATACATCTGAACAGCCTCACCAATGTCTCCGATACGGTTACCTTCTACGGCTTTAGCTATTCCTTCGTATAAAGATTCTTTTGTTGTTCTCAGAAGTTTTTTTACGTCTTCCGCAACTTCACCTACACAAAAAGTATAGGCTGAGTCTCCGCAGAATCCGTTTTTTTCGGTTCCGCAATCAACGGATATAATATCTCCATTCTTCAATATATATTCCGAAGGAAATCCGTGAACCACATTCTCATTAACCGAAATACACAATGAATAAGGAAATCCATTATATCCGAGAAATGAAGGGATAGCCCCATGGCTGCGAATAAACTCTTCTGCAATATTATTGAGATGCAGTGTAGTAACCCCCGGTTTGATGTGCTTGGCAACTTCACCAAGAGTCATGCCAACCAAACGGTTACTTTCACGCATCAATTCTATTTCTTCGTCTGTCTTTAGAAAAATCATTATCTATTTTAAACTTAATATGCTGCAATTGATCCAGTGCGCCCCTTGATTCTTCCGGATTTCAACAATCCATCATAGTGACGCATCAACAAGTGGCTCTCAATTTGCTGCAAAGTATCCAGTACTACCCCGACAAGGATAAGCAATGATGTTCCTCCAAAGAAATGAGAGAACTCACGGCTAATTCCGACCAGACTAGCAAAAGCAGGAAGGATTGCAACCAATGCAAGGAATAATGATCCGGGCAAGGTTATACGAGACATAACGTCATCTATATAATCAGCTGTTTTTTTCCCGGGTTTGATACCAGGAATGAAACCATTATTTCTCTTCAATTCATCAGCCATTTGCACCGGGTTAATTGTAATTGCTGTGTAAAACCATGTAAATAAAATAATCAACAAAGCAAATATTGTACAATATAACCAACTTGTATTATCAGTCATAGAACGCATAAACCATCCTGCCTGATCCGCAGTAGTAAATCCTGCAATAGCCACCGGAATAAACATTATTGCCTGAGCAAAGATAATAGGCATCACATTTGCAGCATTCACCTTTAGAGGAATGTACTGGCGAGCTCCACCATATTGTTTATTACCAACTATACGTTTTGCATATTGTACCGGAATCTTACGAGTACCTTGTACCAATAAGATAGCTATACCTATAACAAACAGCAAGAATACTATTTCGAGCAGGAATACTATCAAACCTCCGGCCTGATCGCTCAAACGAGACATGAACTCGTTCACTAGAGCATGAGGCAGACGGGCAATAATACCTACAAGAATGATAAATGATACACCATTACCAATACCTTTATCCGTAATACGCTCTCCTAACCATAGAACAAACATACTACCTCCGGCCAATATTATTGTTGAAGGTATATAGAATGACCATAGCCCACCGGGAGCAGCACTACCCAAAGCACCCATCAAATAGGCAGGACCTTGGAATAACAATATAGCTACTGTCAGATAACGGGTATATTGATTTAGTTTATTACGTCCACTTTCTCCTTCTTTCTGCAATTTCTGGAAATATGGTAATGCAATACCTAACAGCTGGATAACAATCGAAGCCGAAATGTAAGGCATAATTCCCAGTGCAAAAATAGAAGCATTTGCAAAGGCACCTCCTGAGAACATATCCAATAGTCCTACCAGCCCTCCTGATGCAGTATGCTTTAAAGCATCCAAATCAGCAGGATTTACTCCGGGAAGCACAACATGTGCCCCGAAGCGGTAGATAACTACGAAAAAGAAAGTAGTGAGAATCCGTTTGCGCAGATCCTCAATCTTCCATATATTTTCAATTGTCTTTACAAATCCCATCTTAGTCTAGTTTTGTTGCGGTTCCACCTGCAGCCTGAATAGCGGCTTCTGCTGACTTAGAAAAAGCATGAGCAACTACTTCCAATTTAGAAGTAACAGCACCATTACCTAATATTTTAACTAAGTGCTTAGACGAAACAAAACCAGCGTCGATCAAAGCCTGAACATCAATCTTTGTTAGGTTTTTAGCATCAGCCAAAGCCTGAAGAGTGCTTAGGTTGATTGGCTTATATTCCACACGGTTGATGCTCTTGAAGCCATACTTAGGAAGACGACGTTGAATAGGCATCTGACCTCCTTCAAATCCGATCTTCTTAGAATAGCCTGATCTTGACTTAGCTCCTTTATGACCTCTAGTTGAAGTACCACCCAAACCAGAACCTGTACCACGACCAATTCTTTTTCTTGTTTTAGTAGCCCCTTCAGCGGGTCTCAAATTAGATAAATTCATATTCTTAGATTTTTATCTTTTACAGATTATTACTCTACTATAGAAACTAAGTGATGAACTTTAGCAACCATACCTCTTATAGCAAGATTGTCTGGATGTTCAACTACTCTGTTCAACTTTTTCAAACCTAAAGCATCCAAAGTTTTCTTTTGATCTTTAGGGCAGTTGATTCTGCTTCTAACTTGTTTAATTTTAATTGTTGCCATAATTGTAATCTCCTTGCGAATTAGCCTTTAAAAACTTTTTCCATTGATACACCTCTGTTTTGAGCAACAGTATAAGCATCTCTTAACTCACCTAAAGCCTCGATAGTAGCCTTCACTAAGTTGTGAGGGTTAGACGAACCTTTAGACTTTGCAAGTACGTCAGTTACACCAACACTTTCAAGTACGGCACGCATCGCACCTCCTGCTTTAACCCCTGTACCGGGAGCAGCTGGTTTGATAAATACTTCCGAACCTCCAAATTTAGCAATCTGCTCATGAGGTACAGTACCTTTCAATACCGGAACTTTGATTAAGTTTTTCTTTGCAGCTTCAACTCCTTTAGCAATGGCTGTCGTTACTTCTCCGGCTTTACCTAAGCCCCAGCCAACAATGCCATCTTCGTTTCCTACAACTACGATAGCAGCGAAACTGAATGTACGACCACCTTTTGTTACTTTAGTAACACGATTGATAGCCACCAATCTGTCTTTCAATTCAATATCGTTGGTCGATTTTACTTTATTATTAACTCCTGCCATTTCTATTAAAATTTAAGACCACCATTACGGGCAGCGTCTGCTAATTCTTTAATTCTACCGTGATATAGATAACCGTTACGGTCAAATACTACAGTTGTAACACCAGCTTCCTGTGCTGCTTTAGCCACCAATTCGCCAACTTTAGCTGCAATCTCTTTTTTAGGAGCTTTTTCTCCTAATTTAAGAGAAGAGGCAGATGCAAGAGTTTTTCCGGCCAAATCGTCAATTACTTGAGCGTATATCTGCTTGTTACTTCTGAATACGGTCAAACGAGGACGCTCTGCAGTACCACTTACATGGCTGCGAACTCCTAATTTTATCTTATTTCTTCTATCTGTCTTCGATGTCATGATTATTACAGTTTATGTAAATTATTTACCTGCTGATTTACCTGACTTACGACGTATCACTTCACCTACAAAACGGATCCCTTTACCTTTGTAAGGCTCAGGTTTACGGAATGAACGGATTTTAGCACATACAAGCCCGATAAGTTCTTTATCGCAAGATTCTAAAATGATCAAAGGGTTTTTGTTTCTTTCAGACTTAGTCTCAATTTTGATTTCAACCGGCAGCAACATGTGAATGTTGTGAGTAAAACCAACCGAAAGGTCTAGTTGTTGACCTGCATTAGAAGCACGGTAACCTACACCTACTAATTCCAATTCTTTACGGTATCCTTCAGAAACCCCGATAACCATATTATTGATTAACGCTCTGTAAAGACCATGCAACGCACGATGTTCTTTCTCATCACTCGGACGTGTAACTGTTACAACTCCTCCATCAACATTTATTTTGATGTCAGCATTTACACTCTGAGTTAATTGACCTTTAGGACCTTTTACAGTCACTAAATTATCATTATCCACAGTTACGGTTACTCCCGCAGGGATAGTTATAGGTAATTTTCCAATTCTTGACATAGTATACCTCCCTCTTAATTAATAAACGTAACATAAAATTTCTCCACCGACTTTAAGGTCGCGAGCTTCTTTGTCAGTCATAACACCTTTAGAGGTAGACAATACAGCAACACCAAGACCATTAAGTACTCTTGGCATTTCTTTGTATCCTGTATACTTACGAAGACCTGGAGTTGAAATACGAATTAACTTCTTAATTGCATTCACTTTGTTAACCGGGTCATACTTCAAAGCTATTTTGATTGAGCCTTGAGGACCTTCTTCTACAAACTTATAGTTAAGAATGTAGCCTTTTTCAAAAAGAATCTTTGTGATTTCTTTTTTCAAATTTGACGCTGGTATCTCTACCACTCTGTGTTTAGCCATGATCGCATTACGAACACGCGTCAAATAATCTGCTATTGGATCTGTCATTATTAAATTGATTTAAATTAATCCCGGCTTCCGGGACAATATTTAATTCTAAAAAAAATTCTAATAGATTACCAGCTTGCTTTTTTTACTCCTGGTATTAAGCCTTTAGAAGCCATTTCTCTGAACTGAATACGAGAAATTCCAAATTGGCGGATATAGCCTTTTGGACGTCCTGTCATACTACATCTGTTGTGTAGACGGATAGGTGTCGAATTCTTTGGCAGAGCCTGAAGACCTTCATAATCTCCTTCAGCTTTCAGCTGTGCACGCTTAGCTGCATATTTAGCAACAAGTTTTGCACGCTTCACTTCGCGGGCTTTCATTGATTCTTTTGCCATCTTATATCAATCTTTTTTTGCGTTCTTAAATGGTAGTCCAAACTCTTTCAAAAGAGCATAACCTTCTTCATCTGTTTTCGCAGAAGTTACAAAGGTAATATTCATTCCCAGAATTTTATTGATTGAATCAATATTAATTTCAGGGAAAATGATTTGCTCCTGGATACCTAGTGTATAATTACCACGGCCATCAAGCTTGCTTTCGATACCTTTGAAGTCACGTATACGAGGAAGAGCAACTTTCACAAGTCTTTCCAAGAACTCATACATACGATCGTGGCGTAATGTAACCATTACCCCGATTGGCATTTTCTTACGCAATTTGAAGTTAGAAATATCTTTCTTCGAAACAGTTGCTACAGCCTTTTGACCGGTAATAGTAGCCATTTCGTTAAGAGCCGTTTCTATAATTTTTTTGTCGGCAACAGCTATACCCAGACCTTGATTGATCACAATCTTTTTAAGAACAGGCACCTGCATTGGCGACTTATAACCGAATTCTTTCATCAAAGAAGAAACAATACGGTCTTTATATTCTGACTTAAGAGTTGTTGTATTGCTCATTATTTAATTACCTCCCCTGATTTTTTAGAAATACGTACTATTTTTCCTTCTACAACTTTACGACCAACGCGAGTTGGTTTTCCTGTTTTAGGGTCTACGACATTCAAGTTAGAAATATGTATAGGAGCTTCTACTTGTTCTCTACCTCCTTGAGGATTTTTCGCATTAGGCTTAGCATGTTTCGTTACCATGTTCAGACCTTCTACGATAGCACGTTGTTTGTCAACTAAGACTTTAACAACACGGCCAGTCTTACCTTTGTCTGTTCCGGTATTTACGAAAACGATATCGCCTTTCTTTATATGTAACTTACTCATTACCGTTTCTGGATTAATTTTGATTAAAGTACCTCTGGTGCTAATGAAACGATCTTCATGTTTGTAGCACGAAGTTCACGAGCAACCGGTCCGAAGATACGGCTACCTCTGATTTCTCCGGCTGCATTCAATAACACACATGCATTATCGTCGAAACGGATATATGATCCGTCAGCTCTACGTACTTCTTTTTTAGTACGAACAACTATAGCTTTAGTTACAGCACCTTTCTTAATATCACTTGAAGGGATCACATTTTTGATAGCAACTACTATCACATCACCAACTGATGCATAGCGACGTCTTGTGCCTCCCAATACGCGGATACAAAGAGCTTCTCTTGCTCCGCTGTTATCTGTTACAGCTAACCTAGATTCTTGTTGTATCATAATTATTTAGCCCTTTCAATTATTTCGATTAATCTCCATCTTTTTAGCTTACTCAAAGGACGAGTCTCCATGATACGAACTGTATCGCCGATATTGCACTCGTTTTTTTCGTCGTGAGCATGATATTTCTTCGTTTTATTAACGAACTTTCCGTAAATAGGGTGTTTTTCTTTCCATTTTACAGCAACAGTAATGGTTTTTTCCATCTTATTACTGAAAACGACCCCGATTCTTTCTTTTCTTAAATTTCTAGTTTCCATCAGCTCTTATTACTTGTTATTTAGTTCTCTTTGGCGCAATACTGTCAAAATGCGAGCGACATCACGACGCTTTACTTTGATCTGAGCAGGATTATCCAATGGAGTCACACTGTGGTTTAAAACTAATTGATCTAGTGCCGCTTTTTCGGTCACTAATTTGTCTGCTAAATCCTTATCGGACAATTCTCTTACTTCTGCAATATTCATCGTGCTTAAGAATTTTGAGTTAAATCATAATCTCTACGTACTACGAATTTTGTAGTTACGGGTAGTTTTTGAGCAGCTAAGCGCAATGCTTCTTTTGCCACCTCAAAAGACACACCTTCGATTTCGAATAGCATTCTTCCGGGAGTAACAGGAGCCACAAATCCTTCTGGCGAACCTTTACCTTTACCCATACGCACTTCGGCAGGCTTCTTAGTAATAGGCTTATCAGGGAAGATACGTACCCATACTTGTCCTTGACGTTGCATGTAACGAGTTACAGCAATACGAGCCGCTTCGATCTGACGTCCGGTAATCCATTTAGAATCAAGAGTCTTGATTCCGAATGAACCGAAAGCCAATTGGTTGCCACGTTGAGCATTACCCTTCATGCGACCTTTTTGCTGTCTTCTAAACTTAGTTTTTTTCGGTTGTAACATCTTTTTTCAAATGTTTAATTCTTATTTTCTCTTACCTTTCTTGAAACCTCTTCCTGAATCCGAAGATCTGCGATTATCGCCACCTCTGTTTTGAGAAGCGTTATCTTTAGATGCTACGAATGAAGGAGCAAGGTCTTTCTTACCGTAAACTTCTCCACGGCAAATCCATACTTTGATACCGAGCAAACCTACTTTTGTCAAAGCTTCAGCGTGTGCATAATCAATATCTGCACGGAATGTATGTAGAGGTGTACGTCCTTCTTTGTACATTTCGGAACGAGCCATTTCAGCACCGTTCAAACGTCCAGAGATTTGGATTTTGATACCTTCTGCACCCATTCTCATTGTTGAAGCAATAGCCATTTTTACTGCACGGCGGTAAGCGATCTTACCTTCAAGCTGACGTGCAATATTGTTAGCTACGATAACCGCATCTAACTCTGGCTTTTTGATTTCAAATATATTGATCTGAATATCTTTATCTGTAATTTTCTTTAGCTCTTCTTTCAGCTTATCTACTTCTTGACCGCCTTTACCGATAATGATTCCGGGGCGTGCAGTACATACTGTAATAGTTACAAGCTTCAGAGTTCTTTCGATCACTATGCGAGATACACTAGCTTTTGCCAGGCGGGCATTTAAGTATTTACGGATTTTGCTGTCTTCTAAAAGAGTATCACCGTAATTTTTACCGCCATACCAGTTTGAATCCCATCCTCTAATGATACCTAAACGATTTGCTATCGGATTGATTTTTTGTCCCATCTGGCTAAATTAATTTTGTTTTTTATTAATAAGTGCATCTACTTCGATAGTCACATGATTCGAACGTTTACGAATTCTGTAACCTCTACCTTGTGGAGCAGGACGAAGTCTTTTTAACATCGCTCCTCCATCTACATAAATCGAAGACACATACAGTTCTCCACTCTCGGCTTTACGTTCATTTTTAGCTTCCCAGTTTGCAATAGCAGAACGCAAAAGTTTTTCAACTCTTGCAGATGCTTCTTTATTTGAGAATTTCAAAACGCCAAGAGCTCTAAACGCTTCCATACCTCTTACCATATCGGCAACTAAACGCATTTTGCGAGGCGAAGTAGGAACGTTATTCAACTTAGCTAAAGAAACCGCTTGTTTAGTTTCTTTTCTAGCATCAGCTGCTATTCTTTTTCTCTTACCCATTTTATATTAATGTTTCTTTTTTTGAATAAATTTTGGCTTTGCTCAGATTACCTTTTCTTGTTACCTCCGTGTCCACGGAAAGTACGAGTTAAAGCGAATTCACCTAATTTGTGACCTACCATGTTTTCTGTTACATATACAGGTATAAATTTATTCCCGTTATGAACAGCGATGGTGTGACCTACAAAGTCAGGAGAAATCATCGAAGCTCTTGCCCATGTTTTAACTACAGCTTTTTTGCCTGACTCATTCATAGTCAAAACTTTTTTCTCAAGCTTAACATTAATATACGGGCCTTTTTTTAACGAACGACTCATAATTTTCTTTTAATTAATCAGGTTACTTCTTTCTTCTTTCAATAATGTACTTAGAAGAATGTTTCTTAGGAGCTCTTGTTTTAAGACCCTTAGTATACAATCCATTACGTGATCTAGGATGTCCTCCCGAAGCACGACCTTCTCCACCACCCATTGGGTGATCAACAGGGTTCATTACTACCGCACGAGTACGTGGACGACGACCAAGCCATCTAGAGCGTCCTGCTTTACCTGATCTTTCAAGTGCATGATCTGAATTACCAACACTTCCTACTGTAGCTTTACAAGCTAATAGTACTTTACGTGTTTCACCCGAAGGCATTTTCAGGATAGCATAGATACCTTCACGAGAAGTTAACTGCGCATAAGCTCCTGCCGAACGAGCCATTTTAGCTCCTTGTCCCGGGCGTAATTCGATATTATGAACAACTGTACCGATAGGAATATTTGCCAAAGGCAATGCATTTCCTATCTCAGGTGCTGCTTCTGCACCTGACATCACTGTCTGACCTACTTCCAAGCCTGTTGGGGCAATGATATAGGCTTTAGCTCCGTCTACGTAATAAAGCAATGCGATACGAGCCGAACGGTTCGGATCGTATTCGATTGATTTAACAGTAGCAGGAACTCCGTCTTTTGTTCTCTTGAAGTCTATGATTCTCAGCTTTCTTTTGTGACCTCCACCAACGTTACGCACGGTCATTTTACCGGTATTGTTGCGGCCACCTGAAGCACTCTTACCGACTACAAGAGATTTCTCTGGCACACTAGCAGTGATTTCCTCAAATGTACCAATAACTTTGTGTCTTTGCCCCGGTGTTGTGGGCTTTAATTTACGTACTGCCATTTTTGTATTTAGATATTACTAAAAAAGTCTATAACTTCACCTTCTTTCAAGGTAATGATTGCTTTCTTGTAAGCAGAAGTTTTGCCATTAACAGCACCTGCTTTAGTAAAACGGCTTTTGCGTTTTCCAGGATAGTTGATGGTATTTACACTTTCTACTTTTACTCCGTAAACTTGTTCTATAGCTGCTTTGATTTGAGCTTTGTTAGCATCTGGAGTCACACGAAAACCATAGCGGTTAGGAAATTTTTCCGAGATCGCTGTTTGTTTTTCTGTCAATATAGGTTTAATCAAAATTCCCATTTTTACCTCCTTATGCTTTTAAAAGTTTATCAATTACCGCAACTGAAGATTCCGCCAACACAAGACTTGAGCAATTCAAGATTGTATAAGCGTTTATATCAGAAGCAGTTACAACTTTAACTCGTTCTAAATTACGAGCCGACAAATATACGTTTTTATTTTGATCAGGCAAAACCAAAACTACCTTTTTATCAGCAACTTGCAAATTTTTAGCTAATGCCACAAAATCTTTAGTTTTTGGAGCTTCGAAGTTAAAGTCTTCAACTACTAAGATCTGATTGTCTTTCGCTTTGTAAGACAATGCTGATTTACGAGCAAGAACTTTCACTTTTTTATTCAATTTAAAGCTGTAGTCTCTTGGTTTAGGACCAAATACACGAGCACCACCAACCAATACTGGAGAGTTGATATCACCACGACGGGCTCCACCACCACCTTTTTGTTTGATTAGTTTACGTGTACTACCAGACATCTCACTTCTTTCTTTAGACTTGTGAGTACCTTGGCGTTGGTTTGCCAGATACTGTTTTACGTCTAACCAAAGAACGTGGTCGTTAGGCTCGATTCCATAGATCGCATCGTCTAACGATACTTTCTTTCCGGTATCTTTACCGCTTATATTTAATACACTAAGTTCCATTATTTTTCAATTAATACGATTGAACCTTTGCTTCCCGGAACAGAACCTTTTACTAGCAAAAGATTGTGCTCAGCGATCACTTTAATTACTTGTAGATTTTGTACAGTAACACGTACATTACCCATTTGTCCACCCATTCTTGTTCCTTTGAACACCTTAGCAGGGTAAGAACAAGCACCGATAGAACCCGGAGCACGCAAACGGTTATGTTGTCCGAGAGTAGCTTGTCCAACCCCACCGAAACCGTGACGTTTAACAACACCTTGGAAACCTTTACCCTTTGATGTTCCGATAACATCGATAAATCCGTTTTCATCAAACAGATCCACCTTCAATTCATCGCCTGGTTTGCAACCTTCAAATCCTTTGAACTCAGCCAAGTGTCTCTTAGGTGCTACTCCTGCTTTTTTGAAATGACCGGCAAGAGGCTTAGTTGTATGTTTGTCTTTTGCATCGACAAAACCCAACTGAACAGCTTCATAACCATCTGTTTCTGCAGTTTTAACTTGAGTAACAACACAAGGACCCACTTCGATAACAGTGCATGGAACATTTTTTCCCTCGGCACTGAAAACGGATGTCATTCCGATTTTTTTTCCTAATAATCCTGGCATTTCTTTAATTAATTTACTGATTTATCAAACTTTAATTTCTACTTCTACCCCACTTGGCAATTCAAGTTTCATCAAAGCATCCACAGTTTTAGCTGTTGAGCTATAGATGTCGATCAATCTTTTATAAGAAGATAGTTCGAATTGCTCACGAGACTTTTTGTTTACGAAAGTCGAACGGTTCACAGTGAAGATACGTTTGTGCGTTGGTAAAGGAATTGGTCCGCTCACCACAGCTCCTGTAGCTTTAACTGTTTTCACGATTTTTTCAGCAGATTTGTCTACCAAGTTGTAATCGTAAGATTTCAGTTTGATTCTAATTTTTTGACTCATATGGTCTTTTAATTAATAAATTGATTTTAAATATATAATGATGCAAACTGCGATTAAGAGTCATTTACTAATCACAGTCTGCATACATTTTCTTTTTATTTGATAAGATCTACACGACCTTGACATTCAGTCAATACTTGTTTCGCAATAGAAGAAGATACTTCTTCGTAATGAGAGAAAGTCATCGCTGAAGTTGCACGTCCTGAAGTGATAGTTCTTAAAGAAGTCACATAACCGAACATCTCAGCCAATGGAACTTTAGCTTTCACGATACGAGCTCCTGAACGGCTTGATTCCATACCTTCAACTTGTCCACGACGTTTGTTCAAGTCAGAAATCACATCACCCATACTTTCCTCAGGTGTTACAACCTCAAGTTTCATGATTGGCTCAAGAAGAACGGGAGATGCTTTTTCGGAAGCACTCTTAAATGCAAAGCGAGCACAAAGTTCGAAAGACAACTGGTCTGAATCGACCGGGTGGAAAGAACCATCCACAAGAGTTACTTTCAGTTTATCCAAAGCAAAGCCGGCAAGCACACCATTCTTCATTGAAGAAAGGAATCCTTTCTGAACCGAAGGAATAAATTCTTTTGGTATATTACCACCTTTTACTTCATCAATAAATTGAAGATCTCCTTCGAAACCAGCATCAGCAGGACCTACCTTCACGATAATATCGGCAAACTTACCACGACCTCCTGATTGTTTCTTATAAACTTCGCGAAGCTCTACTGTATTAGTAATCGCTTCTTTATAAGACACCTGTGGACGACCTTGGTTACATTCTACCTTAAACTCACGTTTCAAACGGTCGATAATGATTTCCAAGTGAAGCTCACCCATACCTTCGATGATAGTTTGACCTGAGTCTTCATCGGTATGTACACGGAATGTTGGATCTTCTTCTGCAAGTTTAGCCAAACCGTTAGAAAGTTTATCGATATCTTTTTGAGTCTTAGGTTCAATAGAAATTCCGATCACAGGATCAGGGAAGTCCATTGACTCAAGTACGATAGGATTATTTTCATCGCAAAGAGTATCTCCTGTACGAATATCTTTGAAACCAACACCCGCACCTATATCTCCTGTAGAGATAACATCTTTAGGGTTTTGTTTATTTGAGTGCATCTGGAACAAACGTGAAATACGTTCTTTTTTATCAGAACGAGGATTGTATACGTATGAACCGGCAGGAAGTTCTCCTGAATACACACGGAAGAAACAAAGACGTCCCACGAATGGGTCTGTTGCGATCTTAAATGCAAGAGCACAAAGAGGCTCATCCGGACTTGGGTGACGTACTACTGTATTGTCATTTCTTGGATCAACACCTTCGATAGCTAATGTATCAACAGGGCTTGGCAAGAATTTAGCAACAGCATCCAATAAAGGTTGTACACCTTTGTTTTTGAATGAAGAACCCAATAACATAGGGTTGATCTGCATAGCCAAAGTTCCTTTACGGATAGCAGCGATCAATTCTTCTTCTGTGATAGATTCGGGATCATCAAAGAATTTCTCCATCAAATCTTCATCACATTCAGCAGCTTTCTCAAGCAAATTAGCTCTCCACTCTTTAGCTTCTTCTAGGACATCAGCAGGGATTTCTTCAATCTCATAAGCAGCACCCATAGTTTCGTCATGCCAGAAATAAGCCTTCATAGTGATCAAGTCTACGATACCACGAAAAGTTTCTTCTGCACCAACAGGGATTTGAATAGGGCAAGGGTTTGCACCTAACATTTCTCTTACCTGACGAACTACTTCGAAGAAATTAGCACCCGAACGGTCCATTTTATTTACATAACCGATACGAGGTACATTATATTTGTCAGCTTGACGCCATACAGTTTCAGACTGAGGCTCAACACCGGCTACCGCACAAAATGTAGCGATAGCACCGTCAAGGATACGAAGAGAACGCTCTACCTCTACAGTAAAGTCAACGTGTCCGGGGGTGTCAATCAAGTTGATTTTGTAAATCTCATTATTATATCTCCACTGAGTGGTTGTAGCAGCCGAAGTAATAGTGATACCACGCTCTTGCTCTTGTTCCATCCAGTCCATGGTAGCTGCACCATCATGCACCTCGCCTATTTTATGAGTCAAACCAGTATAAAAAAGAATACGCTCAGAGGTCGTAGTCTTTCCGGCATCGATGTGAGCCATGATACCGATATTTCTGGTAAGTCTTAAAGCATCTGTAACTTTTGCCATTGTTTAAATTATCTCCTTAATTAAAATCTGAAGTGAGCAAATGCACGGTTAGCTTCTGCCATTCTGTGCATATCTTCTTTACGTTTGTAGGCACCACCTTGATTATTGAATGCGTCAACGATTTCGGCAGCTAATTTATCAGCCATTGTTTTACCGCCTCTTTTGCGAGAATAAAGAATAAGATTCTTCATGCAGATAGATTCTTTACGATCAGGGCGAATTTCGGTTGGAACCTGGAATGTAGCACCACCCACACGGCGAGATTTTACTTCTACCTGAGGTGTTACATTTTCCAAAGCAGCTTTCCATATTTCAAGAGAGCTTTTTTCTTCGTTAGGAAGTTTAGTTTTCACCACTTCCAACGCTGTATAGAAAATTGTGTATGAAGTACTTTTTTTACCATCATACATCAAGTGATTTACGAATTTCGTAACTTTTACATCACCGAAAACAGGATCCGGAAGCACCTGTCTTTTCTTTGGTTTTGCTTTTCTCATTGCTTGTTAAAAATTTTGTTCTTGTTTTTGGTTGCCAATTTCCCGTCTTCAACAGTTCCGCTGAACTATTTACTCAACCTATAGTAGCCTACCCAATAAACTTAAAAACACTTTAATACTTGAATTAATTAAAAATGTTGATTATCGGAACGAAGAATTATTTCTTCTTTCCTCCCTTAGCTGGTGCCGCTGGTGCTGCTTTTCCTGCTTTAGGACGTTTCGCTCCATATTTAGAACGTCTTTGAGTACGACCATTCACACCGGCAGTATCCAATGTTCCGCGAACAATGTGATAACGTACCCCAGGAAGGTCTTTCACACGACCACCTCTAACAAGTACAATTGAGTGCTCTTGCAAATTATGTCCTTCTCCAGGAATATAAGCATTCACCTCTTTTGAGTTTGTTAAACGCACACGTGCTACTTTACGCATAGCTGAGTTTGGTTTTTTAGGAGTGGTTGTATACACACGCACACAAACACCTCTTCTTTGAGGACAAGAATCCAAAGCAGGAGACTTGCTCTTATCAACCAAAACAGCCCGTCCTTTTCTTACTAATTGTTGAATTGTAGGCATTTTTTTAATTTTTAGAACTTAAAAAATTCAATTATTATTTGGTTAAACTACTTCGATATACGACAATAAATCACAGCCAAACATATGATTTCCAAAGAAATACACACGAAGACTGATCATTACAGAGTAAATCGAGGTGCAAAAATACAATAAATCAATGAGATATACAATGTATCAACAACGAAATATTAATAAAAAAAATCATGCATAACATTAATAACCACTTCATTCAATATATAAGAGACCTCTGTTCAGTAAAAAACATCAAACTATAGCTTACCTTAAGATACAATCAATAAAATCTTAGGCAAAACAAAGGGCCGGACTTTTACGTCCAGCCCAATTGCCCACATTTTCTACCCATCGTGTAATAGTGTTCAGATGTGTCGTCTGTTTTTAAAATAGAGAGTGTACAATATATAGAATATAACGAAAGTTGCTAACGGATATTTATAATCTCCTATCGGAGAATCAACAGCTCCCAATTCGGGATTACCCCACCCATCATTCGGATTAAAACCCCCTCCACTCTCTCCGGCAGACGGACTGGCTGACGCAATAACATTTACTGCTATGTTTTCATTGTAATAAACTTCCGACGGAAGCAGTTGACTTCCTGAAGGACTGCCGGACGAATAATAATTGTCATCCCCTATATTTTGAGCATACAAAGGGCTGGTGCATACCAATAGTATACATAAAACTTCCACTATAATTTTCATAGAAATAACTTATTTACAGGAAATTAATTCCCCCATAGTCTATCAATTCATATCGCTATCTTAAATGTACTCTCAGCCGTAGCCGTTCTTACTTTTATCAAATACACACCTTTTCCCAAAGTCTGCCCTCCAACTTCCACATCTAAAGACTCAACTCTGGCTTTCTCTTCTATCAATCGCCCAAGCATATCATATACAGAAACATTCTGAATAAGATCTCCTGTCGACTCCACACGATACTTATCTCCATCTTTTTTCAGAGAGATAGAGCTTTCCGATGAAATTATATCCTCTCCAATACCCGAGGTTGGTTTTCCGCTAACCCTCAAATAAAAACGCTTTTCCAGATTTTCCGTAGAACTTTTCTCGAAAGAAACGGACTCAACTTTTCTCAAGTCATACTCCTTGTTTAATACTTTATCTATTAATTTTATATTTGAGTAAGAATCAACTTTATCCATACCTGAGAAACTCAAGGTACCTAATCCTGTTTTTATCGTTTTTATCCCGATTTCCACATCTTGAGACTCAGCATCAACACCTATAAGATTAATTTCTGACGGAGAGAGATCTGTTGTTAACGTATACAATTCAGCGAGCTGATCTCCCGGAGCAAAAAGTTTTTCGATATCCTCCCCTTTTTTGAAACTTCCGGATGCTCCCGAACGAAGGGCTACAATCACCTGTGACTCATCATTGGAGAGCTTAAGATTTAATCGAATAATATTCGACAGATCCTGTGACGAAGATCGCAGCACTGCCGCCGTAGAAACTCCACCTGAAGTTACATTTTCGGGTTTAAACAGCAAAGATTCTGCACCCGGCTTAGATTCAACAAAGAACGATTGCATCGGAGCTATATAACGAGATGTTGCAGAAGGAGAAATATCAGTACTCAAACCCGTTAAACCCGACCATGATTCCGTTCCCCCATCACTGATATAAGAATAAAATTTTACACCATCCCAAATTCTATAATACCCATATATTTTTGTTTTATTATCAGAATAAAATTTATCAAAATTCAAATAGGACATAAATGGATTACCGATAATATTAGTAGCCGCCGCATTTATCGCTACGGTAATCTGCCCATTTACATAATTATCCTCAAAGACAAAACGATATCTATTATCTTTCTGAGCCTGAGTCAGGCTGTTATGATTGGAAACCCAAGTCAAACTATCAGGGATAGACGCTACGGCCCCCCGAGATAATACCCCTGATGGATAAAGCCACTCTCCGGTTTTTGCATCATGATAACTATACGTAACATCACTTCCATCAGGCAGACGGCGAGGAAACTTATATGGGGTTCCTGTTAAAAAATTCTGATCAGGATAAGAATACTGTTCATCTTTACCATTCACCCAAAGAGCAAACCCTTTTTCAGGCCCGACCCTTTCCTCTAAATTTGCAAAAGGAGCCGAAAAACTACTAATACGATAACCCACACGTCCATCTGGATTCACATTGCTCTTAACATTAAAATACATCATAAATATTTTCGGTGACATAGAATCTGTCCATGTCATATCTCCATGATAATCGGCTGAGTACATATACCGGAGAGGAGCTCCCAGCATATACCAACGATTACGCACCAACAACAACTCGACATATGCTTTCCGATACAATAGATACTGAACCTGTCCCACAGCCGCACCAGACTTAAACGTGATATCCCGACAGGCATCTCCATTCTTCAGAGTAGGATATATATTTGCACCGGAGGGGAGTGTCACATCAGTACACCAGATTGGATAACCTCCACCGGTAGACGACTGCCAGTTATTCGCATTAGCCCATACATCATCAGTTACCGCGGATTTCCATGCAGCAACAGAAGGATGAACACTTGCCACCACAGTTTTCATCTCTGTACCAAAATTATCTTTTATTACATACGTCAACTCCCCTGAAACATCCTCCGTGAATACCGCCTGATAAGAAGCGTCAAAGGTTCCCTTTTTTACATTGTTCCTATACACAGAATAAGCAGGTCCCGGCAGCAAAGAACTGCCGGACATTGTTATTTTGATCGGGCACTTTGTACATGATGCATCTATCAAAACCGTTGGCTCCGCAACTACAGTGATATGTACAACCGCCTGAGCATAACCTGCTCCTGATTCCGAGATATTATATGTTATGTCCGGCATTACCTGAGGAAGGCTTAACCCCGGAACAGATTTAAACGTTATATTTCCTGATTGATCAATTGAGACCACTCCCGCCAAAGCCCCATTTTTATAAACCTGAGCGTTAGTTCCCGAAGCATAAGTCGTTCCGTTAATGGTAAAACTGGTAACAGTTATTGCTCCGTTCAATTCACTCGGCGAATCATTTGTCAGAATATTAGCATGAAGCTCCTGCTCTGATTTCACCACGTAATAATCATCTACAGCTGTAGGTTTGGGGACATCTACACATCCATCATGTTTCACCAATACAATCTCATTCGAATACATAGGACAACCCGAAGTTGCCGTGGTATAAATCGCCAAACGATACACTCCTGCATCATTTGTAGAAAAAGTTCGATCGACCTTCCCTGAAATATTTACAAATGTGTTTCCTGTTTTTTTCTGCCACTGAAAAGTGTAGCCGGTTTTAAACGCATCAACAATTGACCCTGTAAGAGTAAAAGTCGCCGCACAACCCGTTCCCGTGGAAGTTATATTTGCCTGTATCTGGGGGATAATAGCTTTCATGCTCAGATTATCCAGCCCAAGGTCATTTCCTCCACCGCCACTCTCATTGTTTCGAAAAGCAACATACACCGAAGTTGCAGAACATGGAGCAACATAGTCAAAAAACGTGTTTACCCATTCACCTGGAGTCGGAAGTGTTGTCGAAGATTTAGCTGCGACTGTTGTCAACAGGCTTTTATCCGGATCAATAATAAACGCAACATTTGGTGTTATTTGTCCGGTCATATTCAAGCGAACTAAATCCACACTCATTCTATAAGCCTGTCCGGGCTGCACAGATATTTTCTGAAGATAAAAGAGTTTGGTTTTATCGTAGTCGGCGTTGACTATCATAAAATAATTAGACGGGCTATTCGTATTAGTTTCATATTTATCATATACTGTTTTAGGCCAGTCCATATAACTATAGGACGGAGGTCCATACATTCCTCTTGTCGTAGTAGCGATAATATAATACCCATCGCTCGGCCCATGAGGAACCTGATAGGTGCTTTTCCCTCCATTATTTCTCTTAGGAAAATAATATTTCGTAGGCCCATTAGTAGACAACCCCCATGTATAGGAAGTCTGATCCGAAGCCAACGGTTTTCCCACAGTTGCTGTTGTATTTAACGTAAGTGACAACAAATTGCCAGACTCATTATAAATACTTGACGCAGGTTGATAATAAGTTCCGATATTAGATACACTCACTCCCGGATATATATGTGTACCGGTAGAATTATCTCCATTTTTACCTTGTGTGGAAATTGATCCGAAATTGCCATTCACAACAAGTTCAGGCCCATAAATCTGAGCAGACACACTCAAAGCCTGCAGCCCCAATACAAATATTAAAAATCTCCTCAAAAACTCTCTTTTATTCAAAAAACAAGACATAAGATCCTCCGTAGGCAGATTTTTTCCGCCTTAATAATTATTCAATAGAAATACAATTCCATATTCGAATTAACATTTTCGATTATGCGAGAGTGCATAAAACAGCCTATAGGATAAATTATTATCCCAGCCTCACGAAAACATCAAACCGCTCAGATGATTCTTCATAATATGCGCCACAGTCAATCCTTCCCCTCCAAATGCTTAATAAAGCAATGAGCATCTACTTATCGTCGCACGCAAGTTATTCAATCATAACCAATACTTTTCATTCAACATCCTGATTTAGTTCAATTGATATCCACCTTATAAAACCTAATATTTACTTTTTATCGCACAGTGTATTTTGCAGTAATACCTGTAAAGTTTAAGAATGTTTTTATTCAAAATTTAGCTTATTTTAAGAAGAAATATTAACTCTTCTTTCACAAACAAAGATCGTTCGTTTTTCTCATAAATCTCAATAAAAAATCATTTATTTTAGTATTCTATATTTCTATTTACGTAATACAGTATAATATAGCCTCTATTTTTGCAATAAACACCGGAAAATTTGTCTGTTTCCGCAAAACGATCATTATAATTTGTTGATATTTCGATTATAGATTAATTAACAAATAAATTTCTGACAGCTTCCTTTTGACTCGATATATACATATGCCTCTGTCTTTCCCCGCTTTGGGTTATAAGAGTAGAATAACGTTTAAACGACTCAATCCATTCCTTATGAATACGACATACCTCTTCATTACAAGACTCGATTGTATTCATCGAATAAAGACGGAATAAGGCCATCTCGAATTCATTGCATTCATAATGAATATATGTACTATCTAAATCTATTTCAGACACATATATATTCACATCTTTAAAACCATTGTATTTGCCCGAAATTGAAGCCTCTTCCAGATCGTCTATAAAAAGCAGTAATTCGGCTTTAATTTCTTCAAGATCATCCTTAGAAAGATAATTCAGCTTAAAGAAATATGCTATTTCTTTTATAAAAGATGTAAAAACATTATGATCGAGCACCATTAAGGTTTTTTGAATCAAATTCATTTCCTTTATGTAAACTTTATGCAGATCCAATATCTTATCGGGAATCTGAAATTCAGAAAACGGATAATAAAGCAGAGATTTTTTGGACTGATACATCCAACGATAAAGGCGTAGCTTTGTTAATTTATTATATGTTAACAGCAAAGGCAATGGCAATGCATTTAATGCAAAACGAGCCATAGAATTCGAAGATTGATTGATTCTCTTCAGATTTTCAATATAACTGGTTGTTTTGGAGCAATAATCATCAACCTGAAATTCAGGATCAAACATCCGCAAATCAAAAACAGCCTGAGAATAGCTGTTAACGCCGACAATAGAGTCCAAAGAAAAACCATATTTTCTGGACAATGTGGCTATTTCATCAAATGTAAAGGCAACCTCTCCTCTCAGCCTTCTGTAAACCGCTTCTTTTCCAATATATAAGACATCTGTCAATTCATTTACCAACGTGTCCCCATTAGACATAGATTTTTTTATAGCTTCAACAAGTCGTTCGTGTAATTTATTATTTTCTTTCATTATATAACATTTGTCTTTAATACACATAAAAACCATACACAACAGCCCGTCTAGTTGTTAAGCTTAGACATTGTGTAATGTTAAAAGTCAAAAATATCTGTTATATAAAGGTAGGAATCAATCAGATGCAAAGGTCAGCAAATAATTTCAATTATACAAGTATAGAAATATATGTTAAGATTTTTTATTCAAATTGCTCCACATATAACGAATAATACTTCCCTCTACGCCCCAGCAGTTCGTCATGAGTGCCTTCTTCAATAATCTGCCCATGCTCCATCACCAATATCTTATTGGCATTACGGACAGTCGATAGCCTATGGGCTATAATAAAGCTTGTGCGGCCAGCCATTAATCGAGCCAGGCCTTTCTGTATCAACAATTCGCTACGTGTATCAATATTACTGGTCGCTTCATCCAGCAAAAGAATCGAGGGGTTTGTTACAGCCGCTCTCGCAATATTAAGCAATTGCCGTTGCCCTTGACTCAGATTCGCTCCATCATTTTCAAGAAGAGTATCGTATCCTTTAGGTAAACGCTTAATAAAAGAATGGGCTGCCGTTAATTTTGCAGCATCAACCACCTCTTCATCCGTTGCCGCTAAACGTCCAAAACGAATATTTTCTTTCACCGTTCCCGTAAAAAGATGGGTATCTTGCAAAACGATAGCCATGGAAGACCTCAGACTGCTTCGCTTGATATCCTGCAAGGGTATCCCATCAATAGAAATAAGACCGGATTTAATATCAAAAAATCGGGGAAACATATTTAATATAGTTGTTTTACCGGCCCCCGTCGTTCCAACCAATGCAATAGTCTCGCCCGGACGAGCATGTAGAGACACACCTTTAAGTATTAATTTTTCGGGTTTATACCCAAAATATACATTCTGCATCTTCACCTCACCTTTAACATCAGTCAGCACCACTGCTCCATCCTTATCTTCAGGCTCGGAAGGTTCATCTATCACATGAAAAATACGTTCAGCTCCGGCAATAGCTGCCTGAATATTATTATAAAGACTTGCCAATTCATTTATAGGCCTTCCAAATTGACGGGAGTATTGCAAGAAAGCCGCTAAGCCACCAACATCAAAGCCCCGATAAATTGCAAGAAGAGCTCCAACTATCGTAATTATTACATAATTGAGAGTATTCAGATTCTGCATAACAGGCATCATCATCCCTGAATAAAGCTGGGCTTTCTCAGATTTCGATTTCAAGTCCTGATTAAGTTCCTCAAAACCATCCACCACTTTAGCCTCATGACCGAATACTTTTATAACCTTCTGCCCACTAATCATCTCTTCGATATAGCCATTTACCTGACCGAGCGTATCTTGCTGCGCCTTAAAATATTTTCGGCTTTGCTTCACAATAAGCCTTGCAGCCAGAAACATTAACGGAATAGTAATAAAAGTGACCAGTGTAAGTATAGGACTGATATATATCATTAAACAAATGATTCCGATAAGAGTTAATGCACTGGATAAAAGATCAGACAAGCTATCAGTCAACACCTCACTGATTTTATCCACATCATTTGTATATCGGCTCATCAGATCGCCATGCTGATTTACATCAAAATACTTGACAGGAAGAATCTCCATTTTCCGAAACAAATCGACACGGATGCGAGCCACTGTACGCTGCCCTATAACATTTAACAGGCGGTATTGTATATAAACTGCCAAAACTCCACTCAGATATACAGCAGCAAGTACAATCAGCATATTAATGAGCCCCCTGACATTGCCCGGCAAGATATAATCATTAATTATGGGTCGCAGCAAATAAGAACCCGCCAGATTTGCCAGAATACTGACCACGATCAACAGTCCGATAACAACCAGCAAAGAACGCTCTTCCGAAAGATATGTCATCAAACGAAAAAATGTTTTAGAGCCGTCTTTAGGCTTTTCTATTTGTTTGAAAGTATTACCATGCGCCATTATACAACGAAGATATAAAAAAAAGGATCAGCGGCGGAATCTGCTAATCCTATAATATTACGATTTATTTCACATCAATTATTTATAAACAAATTGGGGTCTACAATTTCCTGAGGTTTAGATTCCTCGACCTCAACAATGCTATCCACTATAAACCGGGTATAACCGCGCCAGGGCAGAGCCCCAAAATATTCTTTATAATGAAGTTTCACATTTTTGCCTGCCATAT
This sequence comes from Indolivaga capnocytophagoides, assembly GCF_036511535.1. Taxonomy (GTDB): domain Bacteria; phylum Bacteroidota; class Bacteroidia; order Bacteroidales; family Dysgonomonadaceae; genus Dysgonomonas_A; species Dysgonomonas_A capnocytophagoides. Next base: position 2,992,315 of record NZ_AP028867.1, read on the forward strand.
TCATCAACTTCTCAGCTAATTCTTTATTTTCTACCGAAAACTCGAATTCGTTTGATTGAACACCTCCGGTTGCCGCAGTTTTTATTCCTGTCTGAATAAGTTTACCCTCGTAAGTTTTAAAGATAAATCCCTTATACATCACATAATTCAACTGACCAGCTTTCACACTGCTTGCTCCGTACGGATAGTAGAAATAAATACCGAGAAACCCGATACCCAGAACAAATACGACTAATATAAATTTTAGAAAAAACTTTTTCCACGATTTAGTTTGAACTCCCATATTGTTGTTTTTTTGTTAAAACATCAAACTATATCAAATTGTTTGATACCTACTAAGATTTGCTGGAAGAACGCTGACGGTCCTTCAATCGCTCTTTTCGCTCTTTCTCTCTCTGCTTCAGCAATTCTTTTCTATCTTTCTCCCGTTGCTTCAATTGTTCCTTTCGTAACCGTTCTTTTTCTTTCAGCTCTCTCTGACGCTGTTTACGGGCATCTTCTTTCTCTTTTACTGCATTTTTCTTTTTATTGCTTTCGGCTTGTTTTGCAGCCTTTATCGCATCGGCTTGAGCACGCTCTACTGTATCAATCGAATCCTGACGCGCAGCCTCAATGTCTTCCGCTTTCTTTATACGTGCTTTTTCGGCAGCTTTATCACGGCGTTCTTCTTCTTTGCGTTTTCTGTTTTCTTCCTTCTGTGCTGCTTTTTCTTCTTTCGTCAATTTAACCTTATCCTTTGATGAGTTAAGCAAGTTCTTCAAGCCCTCAACAGGATTATCGAAGATTTCTTTTGCCTTATTGATCACTTCATCAGCTTTTTCAATCTGATTTTCATCCAGAATATCCCCGATTCCAATAGTCCTGCCATTTGTTTCTTCTACTTTCTGTTCAGGCTGCCTACGAGGAGAAACAGGTACAATAGGAGGTATCTCCTCTTGTCTCTCAGGTTGTACTTGAGGTGTAACGACTTCCTTTACATCTTCAACTTCAGGCTCTGCTACGGCTTTTTGTCTCTGCTTATTCCAATACATGATCAAAGGAATCATCTCTTTTGTATAATTCTTTTCGAAGAATAAGAAGTATTCATTCAGGGTCTTTCCGTTCATCAGGGCAATATAGTTATCGGTCGAAATAGGAATAGGAATAATAGAAGGATCAAGATCATCCATCAACGAATTCTTTTCAAATGCCATATCAATATACGATATTATATCGTCAAAAGATTTAAAGCCTTTCACCTGAAGCACTTCGAGTGAACCGGCTACACTAAAAGATAGATCGAAAGTCTGGTAAACAAACTTCGAGAAATTATAGCTTGCTACATCATATATCAACCGATTCTTGTCTACAGTCTTCGATTGGAAAAGGAATACCAACATAAATTCGGCATCGGATTTCGCAACAAAGTCTAATCCGGCAACCTCTTCTCCGTCTTTGTTGTCACCCAGTTTCAAATTCCATATCATTCCCCTCATCGGAGAAGATTCTGAGGCAAGCGCCCGTCCTCCAACAGCTTCTTTAAGCATTGCAGTTGCTAATTCTGCCACATCTTCTTTCGGATATTTCTCGATCAGACTTTTCAGTTCAGACTTAAATTTTTCCGAATCATTGGATTGAGCATACGTCAAAGCATTCAGAAACATAAATTTCGGAATAAGTACAGATAAAGGATATTTTTCCTTCATCGTATCATAGTTTGCTCTCACCTGTGTAATATTACCGGACAGATACAGCTGATAGGTCTGATCATACAAACCTGTTTCCAGCTGGTGCATATTACGTGTATTCCATTCATAGTCTGGATCGGCCAGAGCCTTTGCATATATACTTTTCGGAAATCCTCCCAGCAATAAATTCCGATATTGAGCAGTCATTTCATGATTTCCCAGACGCAGATAAATAAGAAATAGCTGATAATATATTTCCTCCATATTAGGCGATGACGGAAAACGTCTCAAATCGGTTTCAAAAGCATCAATAGCTAAATGGTAATCACCAAGCTTTTCATTATATATCTTACCCATATTGAAAAAAGCATCTTCGATAATATCATCGGAAGCCTTTAAAGCCTCGGAGGTCAGGGGAATCTGCTTCAGGTAAAAATCAGGATTATATTTATCGGGGATCCCATTTTCTGCAATAGACTTCTGTTCCTCCAGTCCATCAATCGGAGTGCGGTCATTATCCTCAAAAACAGCTATCTGCTTTTCTCGTCTTCTCCAGTCATCTTCGAGCTTTCGGGTACCCCATCGTTGCTTAAACGCAGCTTTTCCCGAGTTGACCATTTCTTTATTATAAAAATAAAAAGACGATCCTCCCGAATTGTTTATTGAAGGCTGATTTTGTGGGATATTAGGTGTATTTTGTTTAAATAAAGGTTCATTGGGATTACCATCATTGGTCTGAACCCTATTTTCCCGCTCGGCAGCCTTACGTTCCTTTTCATCTGCTTTTTTCTGCTCGGAAATAATTTTATTTATAGCAGACAATCGTTCTGCATCCGACATGCGTGATAAGACTTGCAGACTATCCTGCAAATGAACAGCTTTCACGTACACAACTAATTCGTCCAGTACTTCGGAACGTAAAGAAACCCTCGGATACTCCGAATGCTTCTTACTTAGCCCGGTCAATGCTTCCGAATAGCAAGGCTGAGCTCTAACATAATCTTTCTGATTAAAATAAATATCGCCAAGCTGTACTTGATTTATAGCCTTATCATACCCTCCTCTTGTACTTTTTTCTATAGCCTTCCGATAATTCTCGGCAGCAGTAACAGTATCTTGCTGATTGAGAAATACATTTCCTATCGCAAAATAAATCTGATCAAGGTATTCTTTGTTTTTCGGATTACGGGTCATTTTATCAAGCCCGCCGAGAACTTCTTTCCGATTTGAAGCATCCGCCAGACCTGCCTGTTGTATTTTTGCATTGAAGGTAAATTCGTAAGGTGTATTCATCCCCATAACCTTATCGAAAGCCTCGTATGCTTTTACCTTGTCTCCCTGCTGCGCATATAGCTGTCCCAGTAAATATTTCATGCGTGTTCGCTGATACCTGTTTGGTTCGCTGTCAATCGATTTCTCGAGATAAGGTATAGCCGAAGAGTATTCTTTCTTCTTGATCAGGTAATCAGCATATGCAGCATCATATTCCGGCTGAAGGTGTGAGGATATACCACCGCTGATCTTTATTTTATGGAAAGTATCTTCCGCCTCATAAAACCACCCCATAGCGGTATATCCGCGAGCAATCCAGATACGGGCTTCGTCGACGATGTCTTTATCTGTTTTATATAAGCGGGTTACATACGACAGAGTAGAAACGGATTGCAGGTAATCTTCGTTTTGATACTCCGCCTTGCCCAACAGCATCCACACATTTTTCAGGAAAGGGTTAAATTCCTGTTGCTTGAGCCATGTCTGATATTCAATATCTTTCCGTTTTGCAGGATCCCGTTCGGGCTTTGTTTTAATAGAATGCAGTTTTATTGCTTTCGTTGTTTTATCGACCGTTATATCAAATGCACCTCCGGTTTTCTCCTTCAATTCATCTACATCACGGGCAGGGTAAATATCGAGCAGCAAAGACATATTATCTTTATACCCCTTCTGCTTTTCGTCAAGCTTTTCTTTATATGCCTCTTCGGCATTGAAATAAATATTGTAACGGGTGTTTATCTCATGGTATGCACGGGTAGTACGGGTATTCTTTTTAGAAGAACATCCCGATACAAGAATAAATATGGCCCCTGCCAATATGAGAACTTTATATTTCAATCTGAAACTACCCTAATTTCATAATCAATGAATCAGTCGCAAATATAATCATAGTGAGCCAATAAATGACTTCACCCCAATAAAAAAGCACCTCAACCGAAGTAGAAGTGCTTTCTTATGAAATGAGAAAAGATTATTTAGCAACAGCCACTCTCTTTTCTTTAATTCTTGCTTTTTTACCTGTAAGTGCACGAAGGTAGTACAATTTAGCTCTACGAACTTTACCAACTTTATTTACAGTAATGCTGTCGATAAATGGAGACTCAAGCGGAAAAATTCTTTCTACACCGATATTGTCTGACATTTTACGTACAGTAAAGCGTTTTTTATCACCGTGTCCGGCGATTTTGATAACAACACCACGATACAACTGTACACGCTCTTTGTTACCTTCTTTGATGCGATATGCTACTGTAACAGTGTCACCACTTTTAAATTTGGGATGTTCTTTCCCTGTAGCAAATGCTTGTTCTGCAATCTTAATTAAATCCATGATTATTAATAGCTTTGTTGTACAACAATACGTAATATTCACGAGACCGTCCCGTCAGAGATTACGCAAAGCGGTTGCAAAAATAAGAACAATTATTATAATTGACAAATACTTAGCTGCTTTTTCGGTCACAGACCGTTTTATTGTTTTGGCTGACGCAACAAACACTGTTAGTACTTAAAGCTGCTTCCTCCCAAAAATTCCCTTAACAACGATGTGGGCGGCATTTCCCTGTCGTTTATATAATTGAAATAGTTCAGAAATTTCATGATACGGTATGCTTCTGCATATTCGGGTGCCGACTTCGGAACCTGCATTAATATAGGTTCTGCATATTTACGTAAGGCTGCCAACTCATATATTATAGCCGAATTGAACATTACATCTGCATTTTCCTGATAGGGGAATATCCACTTATCCTCTCCTTTTCTCACACTATTCCAGCGGGAGATTGTATCTATCGCCGAATAATTACGGTATTTATAATCCCTTATCAAACGGCGGATCAATCGATTGTCAGTTGTTGGTATCCAGTTGTGATTATCCAAAGAGATAGCAGTAAGAGCCGAAACATAAATCAAGAATTTGCTCTTATCCGGAATACGGCTTGTCAATTCGGGATTCAATCCGTGTATTCCTTCGATAACCAATACTGTATGCTTATCTATTTGTAGTTCATTGCCTTTATACTCTCTTTGCCCGGTTGTAAAATTATATGTAGGCATAGCCACCTTGTCCCCTTTGAGCAATCTCGCCATGTCCTCATTAAACTGCTTCAAATCGAGAGAATAAAGAGACTCATAATCATACTCGCCATTCTCGTCTTTCGGTGTATCAATTCTGTTTACAAAGTAATCATCAAGGGAAATCCCTACAGGCTTGATCAGGTTTACCATCAACTGTACCTCGAGCCTTTTTCGGAAAGTAGTCTTACCTGAAGACGAAGGTCCTGAAATCAAAACAATCCTTACTCCTTCATCAAATTTTTCTGCAATTTGAGTTGCTATATCCGAAATGGATTTCTCCTGCAAAGCTTCCGAAACTTTTACCACGTCAGACATGCGTCCTGTACGGTTAGCTTTGTTCAAATCGCCGACATTATCCAACCCTATGATATTCAGAAAGGTCAAATGCTTATTAAAGACCTGCTGCATCTTGGGTTGTTGAATGGCAGGCTCGAGTTCTACCGGATTATCTCTATTCGGAACACGGAGCATAAATCCTTCCATATACGGTTCCAGCTCATATAAAAAGATATATTTGGTAGAAGGCACAAGGCATCCGTAAAAATAATCGACATAATTACCCAAACGATAATATTTAGAATATAACATGTCGGATGTTTCAAGGAGTAATGCCTTATCTTCGAAATAATGCTGGCGGAACAGCTCAACTACCTCTTTTGTTTCAGCTTCCAAAGCTTCAAAGGGTAGATCTTCGGCAATCAGACGGTCTATCTCCAATTTAATCTTCGCAATATCGGACTCAGTCAGCGACTTTTTCCCTTTTATAACTCCATAATAACCTTTCGCAATAGGATGCTCAATACTCATTTGCGCCTGAGGGAATACATTCGACACAGCTTTTGCCAGAATAAAACAAAGCGATCTTACATAGGTTCTCATTCCTGATGATTCACTGATGTCGATATATTCTATATTCTTAGGCTGATACACCTGATAATTCAGGGACTCCGTCTTATTATTTACTTTACAGTTGACAATCAGAAAAGGCTTTTCGATACCTGTTGTCTTTAAAATCTCAACTAAAGATGTTCCCATCGGGACATCATAATACTGATTGTTATTTTTGCAAAAAACTTTTACAGTTTGGATCATATTCATAGATGTTGTTAAGGTCTCAGACCTATTTTATTAATATCTGCTAAGATAAATCTTAAATAAACGGAAAGCCAAACGTATGGATTATCTTATTAAGGAACTTTCAGTTCGTTTGTGTTTTTTTAGATTTTTTTACCGTCTTCCTTTTTTATTAAAATTAGGATTATAACTCTTCGGCATTTGAGACCTGCTATTATTTCCACCTCCGCTACCTAATCCTGCAGGATATAGTTTATTCAGTAAATCTTCACGTTTCAATCGCCTTAGAGACTTTATAATGTCCGGCTTATAATCGTTATTGTACCAAAAGAAATATTTACGCTGAGCCAGCTTTTGGTCCTTTGTCTTAGGGGTATATATTTTTTCGAGAGTATACGGGTGATAACCTGTGTAATATATTTCGGTAGCCAATGTCATGGGGGACGGAGTAAAGTCCTGCACCTGTTCAAGGTTAAAGCCAAGCGGTTTTGTTTTCACCGCTAATTCAGCCATATCCACCTCATCACATCCCGGATGAGATGAAATAAAGTAAGGAATAATCTGCTGCTTCATTCCATAATCAGCATTTACCTTATCAAAAACACGCTTAAACTCATAAAACTGCTCGAAACTTGGCTTACGCATATAGTTCAAAACAGTATCCGATGTATGTTCCGGCGCAACTTTCAATCTTCCGGACACATGATTCTTTATCAATTCCTGAGTGTATTCATCAGTCACCTTATTTATCTTTTCATCGGCTGATCGGTGAAGCAAAACATCGTAACGGATTCCGCTTCCGACAAATGATTTTTTAATTCCGGGTAACGCATCTACCGAACGATAAATATCCAATAAAGCCGAATGATCTGTATTCAGATTTTTACAAATACGAGGGTGAATACACGATGGACGCCTACATTTTTCACAAACTGACTGATCTTTTCCCTTCATCCGGTACATATTAGCCGAAGGTCCGCCTAAATCACTCAGATAACCTTTAAAGTCGGGCATCTCGGTAATTTGTTTAACCTCGTTTATAATCGATTCCTTGGAGCGTGAAGCTACAAACTTACCCTGATGAGCCGAAATAGTACAGAAAGCACAACCACCGAAACAGCCACGGTGCATATTTACCGAAAATTTTATCATTTCGAATGCGGGAATCGTCTTATCCTTATATTTCGGATGGGGCAAACGGGTATAAGGCAAATCGAAAGATGTATCGATTTCCGTTTCGGTCATCGGAGGATACGGGGGGTTGATAACCACATACTCCCGTCCTGCCTTTTGCACGATACGTGCAGCCTTCATCATATTTGATTGTTCCTCTACAACTTTGAAGTTTTTGGCTTGTTTGAGTTTATCCGACAAACACTCCTCGTGAGAAAACAACTCTATATCTTTTTCTTCTTTCTGAAATTCGGTAGAAAGATAAGCCACCTGTTTCACATCGGTCATTTCTGAAATAGCCTGTCCCTCTTTCAGACGATGTACAACCTCCCTTAGTGGTTGTTCGCCCATCCCATATACAAGCAGGTCTGCTCCCGAATCAAAAAGTATTGACCTCTTCAATTCATCGTCCCAATAATCATAATGGGTAACCCGTCTTAATGAAGCCTCTATTCCACCCAAAACAACGGGAACATCAGGATATAGTTCTTTTAATATTTTTGTATATACAACGGACGGACGATCAGGGCGCATACCTGCACGACTATCCGGAGTATAAGCATCATCGGATCTCAAACGTTTATTGGCCGTATAATGGTTAATCATCGAATCCATTGCTCCGGCCGAAACACCAAAGAATAAACGGGGTTTTCCCAATTTACGGAAATCCCGTAAATCGTCACGCCAGTTAGGCTGCGGTATAATCGCCACTTTTAGTCCTTCGCTTTCCAATATCCGCCCGACTACTGCCGCACCGAAAGCGGGATGATCAATATAGGCATCACCCGAGAAAAGAATGACATCTACATCATCCCATCCTCTCAATTCTATTTCTTTCTTGGTTGTAGGCAACCAATCTGTCAGTTTATAATCTCTCATTGTGGTGCAAAGATAGTTATTATGTAACAGAAAGCATTTAAGGTCGCAGACCTATTTATAGCTTTGACAAGTATAACACTCTGAACTTGTTATAACTTGAAAATGTATATCCACTCGTATCCTTGTAAAATTCTTTGCTAATACACAAATAAGTTTTGTATACTTGTAATATAAAATATTTATACGCCTCATGGAACACTCCGACCTATCCCGAATTGCCCGTCTTGCATCTATATTAACACTATTACAATCGAAAAAGATTATAACAGCCCAAATAATTGCCAATAAATTCGGGATAAGCACACGCACAGCTTATCGGGACATACGTGTTCTGGAAGAAGCCGGTATACCTATTGTTACCGAAGAAGGAAAAGGTTATTCGCTCCTGCAAGGTTATCTTCTATCTCCGATTTCATTTACCGAAGCGGAAGCCAATGCCCTAATCACCGCAGAAAAAATAGTTGCAGTGAACAGCGATGAATCATTTCGCAAAAGTTATACTGACGCTATATCTAAAATAAAAGCAACAATGAGATACAGCGTCAAAGACAAAACCGAACTCCTGTCCGACCGTATACAAGTCCGCAATAACCATTGGTATAATCAGACAAGCCGCAATCTTACCATTATTCAGTCGGCAATAACCAATTTCAGAACGATACAGATAAAGTACATATCGGAAAGCGGAGAACAAACCCAACGTTCAATCGAATCTCTAGCATTATACAATACGCAAGGTAATTGGGTACTTATAGCTCATTGCCGTCTGAGAAATGAGATCAGAGCTTTCCGACTCGACAGAATCAGCTCTCTGATAGAATCAGGAGACCTTTTTACCCCTCACAAATTCAATCTTCAAGATTATTTCGAAGAATGTAAGCAAAAATATTTTAGATACTCTTCAACCCTTGACACACCGATGTCACAATCCTCTGATACCTTTGCAATATCAAACAGTGAGATGCGCAATCACAACAGTAAATCAACCCATAAAAGCAAAAGTATGAAAATAGAAGAATTTTATGTTATAGGAATATTTGTCCGCACATCCAACGAACCGGGAAGAGGTGAAAAAGATATACCTGCGCTATGGAAACGCTTCTCAGCAGAAAATATCCATGAAACAATACCCAATAAAATAAATGCGGATGTATATGGAGTGTACTCCGATTATGATGGAGATTGTACCCAACCATACACTCTTACTATCGGTCTAAAAGTAAGCAGCATTGACCAGATTCCCGAAGGCATGCACGCAGTGAAAGTATGCGGAGGAAACTACGAGAAGTTTACAGGTCAAGGAAAACTGTCGGAAAATATCATTTTCAACAAATGGATGGAGATATGGCAAACAGACCTGAACAGAGAGTACAGCACAGACTTTGAATACTATCCTGCCAGTCAGTTCTTCGGAGACGAACTGAGCTTCGATATTATGATTGGGGTTAAATAACCAACAAAAAGGGCAGCTGTTCGGGCTGCCCTTTTATATCATTGTACGGAAACGGAACGCTCGCCATTCGCCTCCTCTTTTATATACACATTCACCGTATCGTGAGGCAGTAGAGACTCCACTAACTCCGGCCATTCGACAAAACAGATACTACCACTATAGAAGTAGTCTTCATAGCCGAAATCAAAAGCTTCCGACTCATTTTTAATGCGGTAAAAATCGAAATGATAAATCAACTCGCCCGTACCCGAACGATACTCATTCACGATAGCAAAAGTAGGACTGTTTATTACATCCTCCACTCCCAATTTTTCACAAATGGCTTTTATAAAAGTAGTTTTACCGGCTCCCATTTCACCATGAAAAGCGAATACGGTATTATCTCCCATTTGTTTGACAAATTCTGTTGCCGCATCATTTATAGTTTCCAGCGACTTTATCTTTATCTCCATATATCTATCTATAGATTAAGGTCTCAGACCTATTTATTATTTCGGTAAATACTATAATATAAACTCAATACAACCCAAAGTATATCATTAAAGACTAAAATAATTCCTATTTAATCTCACTTCGGATTCAGCGTAACCAATGGTATCAGCATTTCCTCCAAAGAAATTCCTCCATGTTGGAATGTATCGATATAATACGACACATAATAATTGTAATTATTAGGATAAGCGAAAAAATCATCATTCTGCGCAAAAATATACTTACTGCTTATATTAGGTGATGGCAACCCGATCTGCGAAGGATTACGGGATTCGTATACTTTCTTATAATTATAATCGAGATTCTTCCCAACCTTATACCTCAGGTTCGAGTTGGTTTGCTTATCGCCGATAACCTTTAACGGATTTTTCACCCTGATTGTTCCATGATCCGTTGTTAAAATTATCTTATACCCCATATCGGCAATCTTCTTAAACAAATCACTCGTACTCGAATGCCGGAACCACGAACGGGTAAGCGAACGGTAAGCAGCCTCGCTGGCAGCAAGTTCGCGTATCATCTGAGAATCAGTCCGGGCATGCGAAAGCATATCCACAAAATTTACAACAATTACGTTCAATTGGTTATTCTGCAGAGTATTGAGATTCTGTACCAATTTACTGCCGTATGACGATGTATGTATCTTATTATAAGAAAATGAATAATTCTTTCGGAATCGATCTATCTGTGCTTTAATAAAAGCTTCTTCATTGAGATTTTTACCCTCGTCTTCCGTATCTTCCACCCATAAATCAGGATACATTTCCGATATCTGCAAAGGCATCAAACCTGAAAATATAGAGTTGCGGGCATACTGAGTAGCCGTAGGCAGTATCGACATATACATATCTTCTTCGATCGTAAAATCGGGAGCCAGCATATCTTTAATTGCCAGCCATTGATCAAGACGAAAATTATCGATCAGAACAAAGAAAATCTTCTCTCCGTTATCGAGCAGCGGAAACAGTTTCTTCTTGAACAAGTCAGGACTAATCAACGGACGGTGTTCTGCATCATGCACCCACGACTCATAATTCTTCTTCACGAATTTCAGAAAAGAATTATTGGCATCCTGCTTCTGTGCAATAATCAGATCAAGCAAAGGGTTTTGAGTTGCTGTCAGCTCCAATTCCCAAAAGACAAGCTTACGATACACATCCGACCATTCGTCAAAAGAATCAGCAAAACCGATCTGAGCTCCTATCTTGTTAAACTCCTCCCTGTAGCCTTCGACTGTGGCTTCAGAAACTATATCATTTTTATGCAGGTTTTTCTTTATAGACGATAGAATCTGGTTTGGATTAACTGGTTTTATAAGGTAATCGGCTATTTTTTTACCGATGGCATCTGTCATTATGCCTTCATCCTCGCTCTTAGTAATCATTATCACCGGAATATTCGGATCTATTTCTTTGATCTTGCTCAAAGTCTGCAGCCCTGTAAGACCGGGCATATTTTCATCCAGAAACACCAAATCAAAACTCTCAGCAGAGCACCAATCCAAAGCATCCTGACCGCTATTCACAGTTACTATTTCATATCCCTTATCTTCAAGAAAAAACACATGAGGCCTGAGCAATTCTATTTCATCATCGGCCCAAAGTATTCGGTATTTTTTCATATTATCATATATAAGAAGGTTTAAGGTCTCAGACCTTTTTATTGGCTCACATCCGCATCGTCGAATATTATTTATCCATTCAAGTATAACAACAGCCTGTTATTGCATTGAAATACGACATTAAATACTAACTGTTACTTAATAAGCTTAATTCAAGACCAAAGTTAGTGATTTATACGAATACCACTCTCTTTATTCGTTTTTTATCTATACTGACAAGGCGGTGAAGCATCTCTTGTTTATAAAGCGTTCTTTGAAATCAATAAATAACAGAATAGAAAGAAACAACATTTGAAAGGATGCATAAAAGCTGTAACTTTTGTTACCTTTTAAGGATTAAAAATCAAATTTACAGCAACAACAAAGCAACAGACAATAAAATAGATTATAAAACCAACGATTAAAAGCGTACATAAACAGTGTTACCTTTGTAACCTTTTTGAAATTCAAAATTGATAACAGATCACTGTTGACTGATTCGGTGTAACTTTTGTTACCTTTTAGGCAAAGATTTGATTTGCCATCGGCAACTCATTCTCACATTATTAACAGGTTTTAATTTTGATACAAATATTTTTTTTACTATATTTGCATCGAAATTAAAGAGAGGAGAAGGCTGTGTGCTTTCTCTTTTTTGTTCATTAGATAAGAAAATGATAGACAAATCGCAAATAAAGGACATAGTAGACGAGCATCTATTGCAGTCTGATATATTTCTGGTTGATGTAACTGTCAGACCAGGCAATCTCATTGTTGTTGAAATAGACAGCAAAGACGGGGTGAGCATAGATGAATGCATCAAACTGAGCAAAGAAATAGAATCTCACTTCGACCGTGATGTGGAAGATTTCGAGTTAGAAGTAGGCTCGGCAGGAATTACATCTCCTTTCAAAATACAAAAGCAGTACGAAAAAAATATAGGTAACGAAGTTGAAGTATTGACAAAAGACGGAAAGAAATTGACCGGGGTGCTTAAAGACTCCAACGATTCATCTTTTATCGTTACAATCTCTAAGATGGAAAAACCCGAAGGTGCAAAACGCAAAATTGCAGTAGAGGAAGACCTCACCTTTGGTTATGACGAAGTAAAATATACAAAATATCTAATCAGATTCAAATAACATGGCTAAGAAAGAAGTTATAAACATGATTGATACCTTTTCGGAATTTAAGGAACTGAAAAGTATCGACCGTATGACAATGATAAGTGTGCTTGAGGACTCATTCCGTAACGTTATCGCTAAAATGTTCGGAACAGACGAAAACTACGATGTCATCATCAACCCCGACAAAGGAGACCTTGAAATATGGCGCAACCGTACCATCGTTGAAGATGAAGAACTGGAAGATCCGAACACCGAAATATCACTAACTGATGCCAAAAAAATAGACGAAGATTTCGAAGTCGGAGAAGATGTGACAGACGAAGTATTTTTCGAAGATTTCGGTCGCCGTGCGATCCTGAATCTACGTCAGACTCTAGCTTCAAAAATCCTTGAACTTCAAAAAGATACACTCTACAATAAGTACAAAGAAAAAATCGGAGAAATTGTATCCGGAGAAGTTTACCAAATCTGGAAAAAAGAGATCCTGCTTTTAGATGACGAAAAAGAAGAACTGCTTTTACCAAAAACAGAGCAGATACCTAGCGACTTTTTCAGAAAAGGAGAGCATGTGAGAGCTGTTGTTGAACGTGTAGACAACAAAAACAATAATCCCAAAATTATTCTTTCTCGTACATCTCCAGTCTTTTTGGAAAGACTGTTTGAACTGGAAGTACCTGAAATCAACGATGGACTTATAACCATCAAAAAGATTGCACGTATCCCCGGAGAACGCGCCAAAGTAGCTGTTGAATCATACGATGACCGCATTGATCCCGTAGGAGCCTGCGTGGGTATGAAAGGATCACGTATACACGGTATTGTACGTGAATTGAGAAACGAAAACATCGATATAATCAATTATACCTCAAACATGAACCTGTATATACAGCGTGCTTTGAGTCCTGCTAAAATCACCTCGATAAAACTAAATGAAGAGGAAAAGAGAGCCGAAGTATTTCTTCGCCCCGAAGAAGTTTCTCTGGCTATCGGTAAAGGCGGACTCAATATTAAACTGGCAGGTATGCTAACAGGCTTTACTATTGATGTATATCGTGATATTGACGATTTTGACGAAGAAGACATCTACTTAGATGAATTCCGTGACGAAATTGACGAATGGGTAATCGAACAATTGAAAAAGGTAGGATACATCACTGCGAAAAACGTTTTGGCTGCAGACAAAGAAACAGTCGCCAAAGACGCCGATTTGGAAGATGACACAGTGAACGAGCTATTTGCTATCCTGAGTGCCGAGTTTCAGGACGAAGAATAATACTTATTTGGTATTTCTATGATTTCTTAATACTTTTGTACAATATACAGAATATTGACAGAAGTAAGAAACCTATCCTTTTCATCCTGTTCATATTTCATGACTTAAAAAAAACGTATGTCTATAAGATTAATAAAAGTTTCAAAAGATTTGAATGTAGGAATCAGCAGCCTTGTTGAATTCCTGCAGAAGAAAGGCTTTACCATTGAGGCAAATCCGAATACAAAGATTGAAGATGAACAATACGATCTGCTTATAGCAGAATTTGGCAAGGATAAGAAAATAAAACTGGCATCGGACAGAAATAAAGAACTTCAGAAGGAGAAAAGAAAAGAAGCTCAACAGGAACAACTACAGACTGAAAATCAAACAGCAGTTAACGAAGAACCTGAAGAATTCAAAGTTGAAATCCCTGAAGATATAAAACCTCATATTCAGATAATAGACAAAATAGATCTGGATAACCTGAACAAGCCTAAACATAATATCCCTGCCCCTGCTAAGGAAGAAGAACCAGAGCAAGAGGAGGAAAAGGAAGTAGAAATTATTACCGAATCAGTGATAGATAAACAGGAAGAAAAAGTAGCTCCGGTTGAAGAAAATATCGAAGCAGAAAAAGTAGCTTTGGAAAAACCTGCCGAAGCCCCCATAAATTCAACTACAGAAGAAGAGCCTCAAGCTCCGGTTGAATCAGAACAAGATGTAAAGCAAGAGAAAACCTCTGATAACGATGACGATGTATTCAGACTGAAAAGCCCGACATTAAAATCGAACATTGTAGTAAAAGGAACTATCGACCTTAGTGCAATCAATGACAAAACCCGTCCTGCGAAAAAGACGAAAGCCGAAAAACGCAAAGAAAGGATGGATAAAGAGCTGGCTGACACAAAGAAGGTTAAAGAAAATACTGTAAAACTACTGAAGAAAGAAAGTGTAGACGAACAGAAAAAAGCATCTCACACTGCCGGAGAAGAAGATCCTTCGAAAAAGAAAAGAGCCCGTATCAAAAAAGGGAAAGTAGATATCGAAAAAGGAGCTCCGACTGGACAACCCGCAGGAAACAGAGACAGATCGAAACAACCTCATCTACGCAAACCGGGACATCCAGTATTGAAAACTGAGGTTAGTGAAGAAGATGTACAAAAACAAATAAAAGAAACTTTGGCCCGCCTGACCAATAAAGGAGGTAAAAACAAAGGATCTAAATACCGTAAGGAAAAGAGAGAAGCCGTATCTCATAAACAACAAGCTGAGCAGGAACAACAAGAACTGGAAAGCAGAATTCTGAAAATAACAGAGTTCGTTACAGCGAATGACCTGGCGAATATGATGAATGTTCCGGTTGTTCAAGTCATTTCAACATGTATGAGTATCGGTATGATGGTTTCTATCAATCAAAGATTGGATGCTGAAACTATTAATATCGTTGCAGAAGAATTCGGATTTAAGACGCAATATGTGAGTGCCGAAGTTGTAGAAGCAATATCCGAAGAAGAAGATTTGGAGGAAGATTTGGAACCACGTGCACCTATCGTAACAGTAATGGGACACGTTGACCATGGTAAAACTTCTTTGCTCGACAATATCCGCCAAACAAACGTTATTGCTGGCGAAGCCGGAGGTATCACTCAGCATATTGGAGCCTACAATGTTAAATTGAAAGATGGTCGCCGTATCACATTCCTGGATACACCCGGTCACGAAGCATTTACTGCGATGCGTGCTCGTGGAGCACAAGTTACCGATATCGCTATCATCATTGTAGCAGCCGACGACAATGTCATGCCTCAGACAAGAGAAGCTATTAATCATGCAACAGCAGCAGGCGTGCCTATTGTTTTTGCAATTAATAAGATAGATAAACCGGGAGCTAACCCCGAAAAGATAAAAGAAACCCTTGCGGGGATGAACTACCTTGTAGAAGAATGGGGTGGAAAATATCAATCACAAGATATTTCAGCGAAACAAGGATTAGGCGTAGATGAATTACTTGAAAAAGTATTGCTTGAAGCCGAACTTTTAGACTTAAAAGCGAATCCGAATAAGCGGGCAACAGGTTCGGTTATTGAATCGTCACTTGATAAAGGACGCGGATATATATCAACAGTACTTGTTCAGAACGGAACTCTTAAACAAGGAGACATTGTCTTAGCAGGAACCTACTACGGACGCGTGAAAGCCATGTTCAACGAGCGTAACCAACGCTCGGAAAGCGCAGCTCCCGCTGCTCCGGCATTAATTCTCGGATTAAATGGTGCACCTCAAGCAGGTGATATCTTTCACGTCCTGGAAACAGAACAAGAAGCAAGAGACATTGCGACCAAACGTGAACAATTACAACGTGAACAAGGTCTACGTACCCAGAAGATACTTACTCTCGACGATATAGGCCGCCGTATTGCTATCGGTAATTTCCAACAGTTGAACGTTATTGTTAAAGGTGATGTGGACGGATCTGTAGAAGCTCTATCAGATTCATTGATCAGACTTTCAACCGAAGAAATTCAGGTGAATGTGATCCATAAAGCAGTCGGAGCCATTTCCGAGTCGGATATTACTTTGGCAGCAGCATCAGATGCAATTGTAATCGGATTTCAGGTACGCCCATCTATGGCTGCAAGAAAAGCCGCAGAGAGGGATGGTGTAGAAATACGTTTATATTCTATTATCTACGACGCGATCGACGAAGTAACATCGGCAATGGAAGGTATGCTTTCTCCGGATATCAAAGAAGAGATTACAGCAAATGTTGAAGTACGGGAAGTATTCAAGATCACTAAAGTCGGAACAGTTGCCGGATGTATGGTCAAAGAAGGAAAAATCAAGCGTTCGAATAAAATACGACTTATCCGTGACGGTATTGTGATCTACTCAGGAGATCTGGGCTCTTTGAAACGTTTCAAAGACGATGTTAAAGAAGTATCCTTCGGATATGAGTGCGGATTGAATATTCACAACTACAATGACATCAAAGTAGGTGATATTATCGAAGCTTTTGAAGAAATAGAAGTAAAGAAAACATTGTAATAAAAAAAGATTTATTATATTTGTACCCTATAACCTAAGAAAAAAACCAATTGATAGTTGTAACCAAGCGATCATGCCTTGAAATCGGTGGTACCAACCATACCACCGAAAACACACAGCTATCAATCAGGTTTAAAGGTTAAGATTCTTCAAGTTCAGCTAAATCACACATTTTCTTCCGATATACATTCTTTCTATAATCAGAATAGAAAAGTCTTAATGTAACGATCTTTAATCATAACTAATTGTTTCTATTATAATATATAAGAATAATAAACAGGTCTATGACCCTCAACCTGAAGACAATGATTAAGAAGATTATTTTTTCGCTGGTATTTATTTTTACAATAGCATATAGCACAGAGCTTAAAGCTCAGTTATCAGATAAAGTGGCTTATATTAATTCGGTTGAACTGTTAGAATCAGTTCCGGGAAAGCCCGAAGCGACAAAAGCTATTGAAGAGCTAAACAAGAAATACAAAGACGAGCTTGCAGTCATGCAGAATGACTACAACAATAAATATACAAACTTTCTTGCCAACCAGAACAATCTTGCAGAAAGCATTAAACTTCGCCGGATGCAGGAACTTTATGAATTGGAGCAAAACATAACACGTTTTATGAAAGTTGCGCAAGAAGATATTGAAAGTCAGCAACAACAACTGATAGAACCACTGAAAGGAAAAATGCAGGATGCTATCCGCCAAATAGGGATGGAGCAAGGATATGCTGTTATTTACGACACAGCTAATCCGGCCATTGCGTTTATAACACCGGATGCTATTGATGCCAATTCTCTTGTTAGATCAAGACTGCAACAGATCAAACGATAAAAGACAGGGGATATAAATCCCCTTTTTTCATTTTATATGCAAAACAATTTAGAGTCGGGAGCCATAGGGGTATTTGATTCAGGATATGGAGGGTTAACTATTCTATCCGAAATACAGAGCTTATTACCACAATATAACTATATATACTTAGGAGACAACTCAAGAGCTCCTTATGGATCACGTTCATTCGATATAGTATATGAGTTTACCAAACAAGCCGTATTTGCGCTGTTCGAACAGGGCTGTAATCTGGTTATTTTAGCATGTAATACAGCCTCAGCTAAAGCTTTGAGAACAATACAGCAAAACGACCTCCCAAAGATAGATCCTCGAAAAAGAGTATTGGGAATAATAAGACCAACTGCCGAAATGGTAGGGCAGATAACCAAGACCGGACATATCGGAATACTGGGTACTCAGGGTACAATACAATCTGAATCATATCCCTTAGAAATACATAAGATATATCCCGAAATCACAGTCAACTCACATGCCTGTCCTATGTGGGTTCCCTTAGTCGAAAACAACGAATATAATAAGCCCGGAGCCGACTATTTTGTAAAGAAGGGAATAGATGACATCCTACAAAAAGACAACTTCATAGATACGCTTATATTAGGTTGTACTCACTACCCCTTACTATTGGACAAGATAAAACAATACGCTCCTAAAGAAGTCAATATTATATCTCAAGGAAAATACATCGCGGAAAGCCTGAAAGACTATCTATACAGACATCCCGAGATGGACTCAATATGTTCGAAAGAAGGAACAACAAAATACCTGACAACCGAATCGGCTGCAAAATTTAAAGAATCTGCAACTATATTCCTGAACAGAGAAGTTACAGCTGAAAGAATTAACTTGGATTGATATTTTACTTTGAGTAAAGAAAACTCATTTCACAACTATTTTCTTAGTCACATTGTCAGACTTAAGAATATAGTACCCTTTGGGAAGATTTACACGGCTGGTGCAAACACCGCCATTCACTACAAATGTAGTCACTTTAGAACCTAGCACATTAAATACTTCAACGACCCCATCTTGGGGTAAACTTTGTACTGAAACTTTCTCGCCGTTTATTACAACTTCAATACCCTGACGATCATTATCAAAGTCTGAACCTCCCTTTTGGGCAAATCCCCAGACAGGCAAACTTGTGAAAATGATAATCAAAAATATCTTGTACAGTTGTTTCATTATATTTATCCCTTAAAATCTAAACGAGAGAATTCATTAATTTGCTCGAGTATAAAAAGTGCGTGACCTTATATTTGCAAATATACAAATTCTTATAGACAAAAGTGCCTGCTGCTATTTTTTTTTCTTCTAAATTATAATTTTTCCACAATAGTTTCGTTGGCAAGTATAACATTCTTAAAAACAGACTTCGCTTCATCAGCAAAATCCTGTTCATTATCGTATCTCGAAGAATAGTGTCCGAGCATTAGTTTTTTCACCTGAGCCTTAGCTGCTATTGTTGCAGCCTGCCTGGCTGTACTATGCCTAGTCATGGCTGCTCTGGCTGCATTATCTTCCAGAAATGTAGATTCGTGATACAATAAATCGGCCCCTTTTATTATCGGAATAATATCCTCTTTATACGCTGTGTCTGAACAATAAGCATACTTTCTCACAGGGATACGAGGCTTAGTCAGACGACTATTAGGAACTACTTCTCCCGATGGCATTATATAATCTTCTCCTTTCTTAATTTTGGATAATTCTTTAAGAGGAATATCATAAAAACGAATCATATCTCCATTCAAATTCAAGTCTGCCTCTACCTCCTCAAAGAGGAAACCGGCGCAAGGCATTCTGTGATCAAGAGGAATAGTACTTACACGTATTGACCGATCAGAATAGATAACTTCGTTCTTAGATGAATCAAAAGGCTTAAATATTACCTTATAAGACATTCCGCTACAAAAGAAATCCAATTGAGGACGAAGTATTCCTTCCAGCTCAGGAACCGAATGAATAGTCAAATCTCCTGTACGACCTAACAAACCCAATGTAGAAATAAGCCCTATCAAGCCAAAACAGTGGTCTCCATGCAAATGCGAAATAAATATTTGGCTGAGACGTCCGAAATGCAAACGCGAACGCCGGAACTCAAGTTGAGCACCTTCTCCGCAATCTATCATAAAAAGCTTTTCACGAATATTCAATACTTGAGCCGATGGCACATGTTTCATCGTCGGAAGTGCAGAACCACAGCCTAAGATATGCAATTCAAACTTATTCATTCAATATGTATCAGTTTATGTACCTGTAAGCTAAGCGTCCATCGAGTATCGGCCTTAACTTGCTCTACACAATAGTTTATATTCTCCGTATTGGGCTTATCGCCATCAAATACAGGACTTACAAAATATTTATCCGCAACCGGAAAAATATCTATATCCGGCAACACATCTCCATTCAGTAACGGAATCCTTATCTCATTTACTCTGGGGATCAGCTCCTTTATTCTCGAATAATTAACTTTGGGACTACAAGTAATATAATCAATTAAAGAAGGAACAGGTTTTGTTCCATTTGTTTCTATAGCTTGCTTGTACCCTCTCTCTTTAAAAAAAGCCAGATGATCGTTTTTAAGCTGTAATGTAGGCTCTCCTCCTGTCCAGATGATCCACTTACAAGGGAACTTACTTATCACATTCAAAATATCATCTAAAGACATATCATCTCCATCGGCAAAATCAGTATCACAAAAAGAACAAGCAAGGTTACATTTTGTAAGCCTGATAAAAATTGAAGGCTCTCCTACCCTTCCTCCCTCACCTTGAAGTGAATAAAATATCTCATTTACCGTCAGCTTCATATATAGCAGTAGTTTTAGGAGTCTCGGATACTTCCACAGCATAAATCTGAGGAATAGATTCCGCAAAGATCTCATATAAGGTACGAGCCAAATTCTCAGCTGTAGGGTTCATGTCGAAGATATCGTTCAAATGCCTGTGATCAAGTTTATCATCTATAAATTGTTTGATAACACCTAGTTCTCTGTAATCTTTCACAAAACCGACATCGTTCAAAACATCAGATTTGAGATGAATTGTCACAATATAATTATGTCCGTGCATTCTCCCGCAAGGATGCCCTTCGGGTAACCCTTCCAGAATATGAGAGGCCGAAAATGCAAATTGTTTACTTATTTTATACATCACTTTTTAGTTTTAAGGTCTCAGACCTACTTGTATGCTTTGTAAGCATGATAACATCAGTCTGTTATCGCTTTTTAAAATACGTCATCAAATACTTTCTGTTAGTAAGTAAGAACCGAAGCCTTCTAAGGCTGAACAAACTTGTCTGAACAGAATAAAAGAAGCCTAAGACTCTAATTCAAATCAAGACAAGTCCAAACCGGATAATGATCCGAGAAGTTCACTTTATCAATAGTAGTATTATACGCTTTTACATTCTTAGAATGCATTATAAAATCGATTCTGAACCAGAAAAAATTCTCATGATAAGTAATTCTGGGTCCAAAAGCTGTTTCGACATAAGAGTCTACTAAATTTTTAGATATCGTCCTGTATGTATAAGATATAGGAGTATCATTAAAATCTCCGCAGACAATAGTGGCATCAGTTTTCTGCTCACTTATATAGTGGGCTATGAGATCAGCCTGAGGAGCACGTACTTTATATGCGCCACCAAGCTTACGTTCCAGATTATGAGTTATCTCATCAAGCATCTGAGAATCGCGTTGCTTAATAAACTTCTTATACATTTTTTTGTCATCAGAAGCCAGACGATTCGATTCCAGATGGTTATTAATCAAAGTAATTCTTTTACCATCCACATCTATCTCATATAACACCGAACCATTATCACTAGTTACAATAGGAATAGGCAAAACTTTCTTTATCGGATATTTCGATAAGCAAAGCAAACCATATTCATACCGATCCCCAGGCCTTAACTTAGTCATTGAATAATAAGGATACTTCTTCAAAGCTTTAAGCAAGTTACGAGTATTAGTTTTCACACCCCATCCTACGCTCAAATACTCCTGCATACAGATAATATCCGGATCAACTGATTTAATATACTCAACCATAGGATGTTTCTTATCCCATCCTCTGTTTACATCCCACGCAAAACCCCTTACATTATACGTCATCACCTTCAATGTTTTCTCAGGAGCCTTAGATGAAAAGATATTCACGGGAAAATATGCGGTAATGGGTTTAATACAGATAAGTATAACCAAAATATTTACAGCAAGCATCTTCCATTTTCTGGCAAAACTCCAGACAAACAGAAAAAGGATAGCCGCAATAAATGTAAAAGCAAATCCTAACCCAAGATAGGCAAATATTGAAAACCTTTCGGGAGATACAGTCCAACTCAACCACGAAGACAACAATAACAAAAGGGTAAAAATATTCAGCCCAAAAGCTATCGATTTCAAAAAACGCCGTATCCCTCTGAAAAATCTGTTATTTATTGCTTGCATCGAATAATCTCTTTTTTTCTTCGTCATTCAGACTATTATAGCCCGACTGTTTTATCTTATCCAAGATACGATCTATCTCAACTTCATTGCTGTGCCGTTGCTGGTTATACTGCTCATCTGTCTTTCCCTTACGATAAGACACCTTCATTTTGGGTGATCTTTTGAACAGATTAGCGACCCGGTCTATCAGATAATTAAACCATTTAGTAATATCCCGTCCTTTCAGATATTGAGTTGCAAACAGATAACCGAATAAAGCTCCTCCAATATGAGCAACATGACCTCCAGTATTACTACCTCCTCCTAAGGCAATAAAGTCCAACAGAAAGATAAACAGAGCTATATATATAATCTTAATTCTACCTAAGAATAAGAGTCCTACTTCAAGATTGCGATTATAAAATGCCGCAGCAAATATAATTGCAGTTACAGCTCCTGATGCTCCTATCATAGAAGAGGCTCCCAACCCTACAAAATAAGGAATGGTATTAAATGTCAGAATATAAAATAATGCACCGGCAATACCGCCCAGAATATATACAGCGACCAGATGTTTAGACGTAAAATAAGAACGGAATATAAGCCCGAACCAATACAACATAAGCATATTGAAAAGGATATGCCAGATATCATAATGCAAGAACATATAAGTAAACAATGTCCAAAAATGGCTTAACGCAGTATGGACATTAGACGAAACCTCAAAGTAAATGCCTAAATCGGGGTAATTAATTTCAAATAAAACGCCTATCACCCTAAATATCGCACATACTGCAAATATTGCAACATTAACGAAAATCAGCGTAAAAAGAGTATCTTTTTTTCTTAATATATCTCTTATAGAATTAATAAAACCTGCCATTTTTCTTATTTCTCTTTTTCCAGTACAACACCAAAATCAATCCGGTAAGCAGACCTCCCAAATGGGCAAAATGAGCAACATTGTCTCCTGCTTTATTCCACACTCCCAAGAAAAGCTCAATAAGTCCGTAAATAATTACAAAATACTTTGCTTTGATAGGAACAGGAATCGGTATCACCATCAATTCCACATATGGGAACATAATTCCGAAAGCAACTAATATTCCGAAAACCGCACCGGAAGCCCCTACTGTAGTACCCACATTGGCAAGATAGAGTAATTCATTCAGTTTAGCCATAGCCGGATCGCTGTAAGTCATACCCTTTTCTATCAGAGCGGCTCCCTTCACATATACTTCGGCCACCATTTCGGGGGACAGATTCATCTCTGCAAATTTAATACGAAGGAACATTACGAGAATATTGGCCAAAGCAGCCCCTATTCCGGTTATGATATAATAAAACAGAAAACGCTTACCACCCCATACAAGTTCAAGTGTCCGACCAAACATGTACACCGCAAACATATTGAATAATACATGCATGATACCTGATGGATCGTGCAAAAACATATATGTAATTATCTGGTGAGGATAAAACTGATCCGAACTGAAATAATGGAGTCCCAGATAGTCACTAAGATCTATTCCTCTTGATAAAAACAACATCTGAGCCAACCAACATATAACATTGATGATTATGATATTGAGTGTAACCGTAGGAACCGAACTAAAAAAACCTCTATTGCTTTGATTCATAAAATATCAATAAGTATTTAACGCAAATTTACGGATATTTTCCTTTTGGTCATTAGAATTAAGTTCCATATCCCTTAAAAATTCAATAAATCGTTGATTTAACTTATGTTTTGGCGTTTTTTTTTGATAGTTACTAAACTATAATCTATATTTGGTGTTTGAATATTAGGCAAATCATTAAACAAATCAAATTTTTTATTAATTTTTTTATTGCATTATTATGAATAAGACTGAACTAATTAATGCTATTTCAGAAAAAGCTGGATTAAGCAAAGTTGATTCAAAAAAAGCGTTGGATGCTTTTATCGAAACTGTAGGTGAAGAATTGAAAAAAGGCGAAAAAATCGCTCTTGTTGGTTTCGGAACATATTCTGTTACAGAAAAAGCTGCAAGAAAAGGTATCAATCCTAGAACTAAAGCAACAATCAACATCCCTGCTAAAAAAGTTGTGAAATTCAAAGCAGGAGCTGAATTAGCAAATTTGTAATTACAAATCAAAAAAAACAAGAAGACAGGAAGGAGTTACTCTTTCCTGTTTTTTTGTAGCTTTGTACTTTATAGATAAAAATGAAAGTTTAGAAGGATGAAGATAGAACAAGCAATTGAGGCTAGTATTGCATCGGCAATTAAAGAGCTTTATGGTACAGAAGTAGAAGCGTCGCTGACCCAATTACAGAAGACACGCAAAGAGTTTAAGGGACATTTAACCCTGGTAACCTTCCCGTTTCTGAAAATATCCCGAAAAAGCCCCGAGCAAACAGCACAGGAAATAGGCGAATGGCTTTCTGCCAACAGCCCTTATATATCCGGTTTTAATGTCGTAAAAGGATTCTTGAATTTAGAAATTGCCGGAAAATGTTGGCTGGAACTCTTATCCGACATAAACTCTCTGCCTGAATATGGCATCATCAGAGCTGCAGATAATTCGCCGCTGGTAATGATAGAGTATTCATCACCTAATACAAATAAACCCCTACACCTTGGACATATCCGCAATAACCTGTTAGGATATTCTATCTCCGAAATACTACAGGCAAATGGAAACAGAGTTGTAAAAACGAATATAGTAAACGATCGAGGCATCCATATCTGTAAATCGATGCTCGCATGGAAAAAGTGGGGCAATGGAGAGACTCCCGAATCAACCGGAGAAAAAGGCGACCACCTTGTAGGAAAATTCTATGTTTTATTTGATAAACACTATAGAGAAGAACTGAAGAACCTACAGGAACAAGGTCTGGCAAAAGAAGAAGCTGAAGCAAAATCTTCATTAATGGCGGAAGCCCGTGAAATGCTTCGCCTCTGGGAAAATGGAGACAAAGACACTGTAGAACTTTGGAAAAAAATGAACAGTTGGGTCTATGCCGGATTCGACGAAACATACAAAGTCTTAGGGGTTAATTTCGATAAGATATATTACGAATCCGAAACTTACCTTAATGGTAAAGACGAAGTATTAAGAGGCCTCGAAGAAGGAACATTCTTCAAAAAAGAAGACAATTCCGTCTGGGCGGATTTGACAGGAGAAGGACTCGACCAAAAACTCCTTTTACGCGGCGACGGCACGTCGGTATATATGACTCAGGACATAGGCACAGCCAAACTGCGTTATGATGATTACCACATAGATAGAATGGTTTATGTAGTTGGAAATGAGCAAAACTACCACTTTCAGGTATTAGCAATACTTCTTGACAAGCTGGGTTTCAAGTTTGGAAAAGACTTAGTACACTTTTCTTATGGAATGGTAGAATTACCCAAAGGAATGGGACGCATGAAATCGCGTGAAGGAACTGTTGTTGATGCAGATGACCTTGTCGAAGAAATGGTAGTCACTGCCCGTGAAACTTCCGATGAATTAGGCAAACTGGACAACTGCACCGAAGGCGAAGCCAACAACATAGCCCGTATCGTAGGACTTGGTGCATTAAAGTATTTCATACTGAAAGTAGACCCCAAAAAGAACATGGTCTTCAATCCGAAAGAATCTATCGATTTCAACGGTAATACAGGTCCTTTTATTCAGTATACATATGCCCGCATACAATCGGTATTACGTAAAGCTGCCGAAACAGGAATAAACATTTCCGATGCTATAGATAACAGCATACAACCAACAGAAAAAGAAGAATCCCTAATCCAGCTCTTAGCAGAATTTGCGGCTGTAGTTAAACAGGCCGGAGACGAATACAGCCCTGCTGTCATTGCAAACTATATATATGACCTGGTGAAAGAGTACAATCAATTCTATCATGATCATTCGATATTGAAAGAAGAAAACGAAGCTATCCGCAATTTCAGATTGATTCTTTCTCTAAATGTATCACGTACAGTACAAAAAGGTATGCAGCTGCTGGGAATAGAAGTTCCGGACAGAATGTAAGGGCTCATATCCTTATATCATACAATATTAAGAAAGGTAATATCTGCATAGGATGTTACCTTCTTTCATTGTGCCGAAATTTTCATCAAATTTTAGGTATGGATAAAATAAAGGAGACAATTAAATTGTCTCCTTTATTAACTACACTCTAATTATGCTTCTCTTTTTATTTCTGAGCCCTCTTATACTCTTCTGCTGTCTGAATACACCATGCCATAGCATTAGCTGCAAAAACGGCATTATACACCTGAAAAGTTGATGACATCCCGGAAATTGTTCCTGCCCCATAATTAGGCTTATACGTAGGGTAATTTGAAAAGGTTGTACCCTTAATTGTTTTCGTTGCCAATTTAAATGGACATATAATGTTGGATGTACCAGCATCATTGGAAGTAAAGCCTCCATCTCCGACCCAAACAAAAGGTAAAGTCCGATGGCGGAAAGCTGTCGCGGCATTCATTATCTCCGCATTACCACTAGCTACATTCACATTGTTGGAATACAGCACAACCTGATCCAATGGTAGGTTTATAGCATAATTTGTGGTAGATGCATCCTCACCCCAATACAAGCCGGTCAGATTTCCGAAAGGCCCGTCTAAAATAGGGTCGGTAATAGTCGGATAACGATAAATCGATCCGGGAGGATTAGTACCTACTCCAGCGACAAAATTAATATCACTTTTCTCAAATATCTTTCTGAAAATCTTATTATTCAACACCGGAGCTTCACTAAACATAAGAAGAATACCTCCTCCATGCACAAAATTATAAATATCCTCGAGCTGATTCGTTGTTATATTATCCCACAATGATGCAGCCGTCCCGATACCGCCAGTCCATCCGATATACAAGATATCGACAGCCGGATACTGACTCGTTCCAAATAATAAATTATGAAATTCCTGATCTCTGGCAGTAGAATTAAAATAGCCAGCATCTCGCGAAACAATTGTCCGTCCATCATCAGCTCCCTCATTAGAGGTAATGCCCGTTCCTTTATTCTTAAATCCTGAATAACGAACTATACTATTACGCAATGGTCCAAAATTAAGAGGATCGGTTATCATCTTATTCGAAGCCGTACCAACAGATCCGAAGTTATAACCGTAAGCATTATTTGTTGCAATGGTAAGGATTCGTTTCGGAGGAATGATAATCCAAACCTCAGCAATACAGGTTGCTGTAGAAGATTCGCTATTAGAACGGATGTATAAACTTTTGGTTGATGTTTTATAGGGCACACCCTCACCTTGCAAACGTACAGTCTGAGGAGTGGAAGACAAGACTCCTGATCCTTTAAATTTAATACCATCCACTTCATTGGTTTCTATTTCATAAGTAGCACCGTACGATGTTGACTCAACATTCAAAACCACTTCTATATAGTTTGACGCATCCAAAGCCTTCTCTTCATAATATTCTCCATAAACTACTGTGCCTGAACAAGACATAGTATAACGAGGACGAATAGCCGAATTTTTCACTTCTATCTCAAAAGTACAAGCAGGCTGTGAACCGTTCATCCTTACTCCATTCAAATCTATTGTAAAATGATCTTTATCCGGATTAGAATAATTTATAGGAGTACCCATTGCCGGAATACGGAGAGTATAAGTTCCCTCCGACAAAAATTCACCCGAAGCCGTAAAGAAATATCCATTTTCTTTATTAGGGTCTGTTATTGTGGCCGAGATAGAATAAGTCCCTCGTTTGGTGACATCAACAGTTACAGATATAAAATTAGCAGAACCGGTTTCCACTCCATTCTTATATTCGCCACTGACCGATACTTTGCTACAATCCATCGTAAAAACAGCCTTACTTGCTTTTCCGCAAATACTTTTCCATTCTTTTTCCAGACGGTTGTAATAGTTATAGCAATCTTCATCTATATTATAGATAAGGATACCGTTATCATCTTTAACATCGGCAATAACCATCTGGTCACGTTGTTCAGTCCTTAATCTGGGCACAAGGATGCCTTTGGGAATAGTATCAGATCCATTCACAATATTTTTCACATCCAGCTCTGTCAGCCGATGCGGATTTTCGGTATTTATTCCCACCTGCGCTTGCAGAATCACCGAGCTGATAAGGGATAATAATACTAAATAAAACTTCTTCATTGTCATTCTTTAATTTGTAATTTTAATATCGAGAGTTGATTTTCAAACCTATAAAATAACGGCAGGATGCAATCTCTGCGTCCTACCGCAACAAGGAGTCTACTCCTTTTCAGGATATTTGCCTGTACGACACACGAACAACAACAAAACAACGTGTTTATACGAGACATCCTGTTATCCCAACTATAACAGAAGTTGAAAAATAGTCCGATAAGTATATGTATAAATAGAGGCATAACAAAACTCATTGCATCGGTATGATACAACAAACACCTTTTTATTCTATATAGGTAGAATTTAAATTGGCGAACTAATTTAAGTTTTATTCGCCTATGTAGTATACGCCTGTGCGTGCGTGTGTGTGTGTGTCTCTCTCTCTCTCTCTCTCTCTCTAATATTTTAGCACATATATGCAAGCCTAAATCGTTAAAATTTAGAATACCCCATATATTTTTTATGTTAGAAAAAATCGCCATCTAGCTGGATAAGAGATTATTTTACAGGGCAAATATATGTATATATATTTTAACACGCAAGATATCCACCCTTTTCTCTCTTTCAAAACCTCAATACAACTTTCTCTAGCAGTGCTTTAGCCAAAATATCACGTATCCTTTTTAACTCTTGAAACTCTCCAAGGATAGCTGTTGCTCCATCCATATCGCCATCTTTCCATTTTTGATTCATTCGAGACATCAATTCTTTCAATTTTAGAGACATATAAGCATCCTTGAGTTCTAATAAAGCCAAAGGAATCGCAGTTTCCAGTTGTTTTTCTTCAGCTAACGGTGTATCTTCTCTTTTAACATTTTCACCATACTGTTTTGTATGAACTTTCCCCAATTCATAACGGTCTTCGAGCAGATGAGCAGCCAGTTTGCTAATATCCTGTCGGGGATGAGCAAGAAAATAGCGACTAGGTACAAAATTAGGGTCATCAATCTGGCTCACCGCCTCATCAATCACCTCTTTATATAGTGGGTGCTGGAACCAAAGTCCATCCCGTTCCAAGTCGAACTTGATATATTCTAAAGCTGAAACTCGCTCTTCCGGCTCACTGTCTTCGGCTGCTTCGCCTTGAATCATCGGCAAGTTTCCATATCTCACCACATAATACAAGATTGACAATTCGTATTTATCTAAGGTATTCTGCCTGTTAACTCCTTCACGGGGTTTTATATTGATGGTAGATGCAACATTCGCTACTGCCTCATAAGGACTTTCCGGAGGTATGGATTCCGAAGGATTGGATGTTGTCCGTTTTTCATATTCCTTCTCCAGATAGTTGAGCCGTTTTTTGTTTACCTCATCTATCAGTACTCTTTCATCTATCCCAAGCAGATTACTGCAATCACGGATATAAACCGAACGAATAATACTATCGGGAATAATAGTAATACTGTTTACAATATCCGAAATAAGTGCAGCTCTTTTTATTGGATCCTCACCTGCCTCATCCAGAAGCAATTGCGTTTTGAAACGAATAAAATCGACTTCATGCTCCTTTATATAAGTCTGTAATGACTCGGCGTTTTGTTTACGGGCAAAAGAGTCGGGGTCTTCTCCGTCAGGCAAAAGGACGACTTTTATATTCATTCCTTCTTCGAGCAGAAGGTCTATCCCACGCAAAGCCGCCTTTATACCAGCAGCATCACCATCATACAAAACTGTTATATTAGTCGTAAAACGATGAATCAACTTAATCTGCCCGAAAGTCAAAGCCGTACCCGAGGATGCGACTACATTTTCGATACCGGCCTGGTGCATGGAAATAACATCGGTATAACCTTCAACCAGATAACAGCAATCAGCCTTTGTAATAGCCTGTTTCGCAAAGTATATACCATATAGCTGGTCGCTCTTATGATAGATATCACTCTCTGGAGAGTTTACATACTTTCCGGTATTCTCCGCCTTTTTGAGTATGCGCCCTCCAAAAGCAACAACCTTGCCGGACAGTGTATGTACAGGGAACATAACACGCCCACGAAAACGGTCAACCACATAATTGTCGCCTTCGATGGTCAGTCCCGTTTTGATCAGATACTCTTTCCTGAATCCGTTTTTCTGGGCATCCTGAGTAAAAGCATCCCGTTGTTCGAGACTGTAACCCAACTGAAATTTCTTGATTATATCATCCCTGAATCCCCGTTCTTTAAAATAAGACAATCCTATGGTTTTTCCTTCCGAATGATTATGAAGGGTACTCACAAAATAATTACGGGCATGATCATTCAGAATAAAAAGACTTTCTCTTTCGTTATAAGCATTCTTTTGGTCTTCAGTCAGTTCCTTCTCCTGAATCTCTATATTATATTTCTTACCCAGATACTTTAATGCTTCATAGTAAGAAAGCTGTTCGTGCTTCATTATAAAATGAACTGCACTACCTCCCTCTCCACAGGCAAAGCATTTACATATATTCTTGGATGGAGAAACATAAAACGACGGGGTTTTGTCGGTATGGAAAGGACATAACCCAACCAGGTTCACACCCCGTTTTTTGAGTGTGACAAACTCGCCTACAACGTCTTCAATACGTGCAGCCTCTATTATCTTATCTATTGTAATCTGATCTATCATTAAAATATCCTTTCCGGACAACGAAGTTAAGAATAAACTTCAGACTTAGTCTTATTATATCGACACAGGATATTCACACAGTTATCAACAGGTCTTCGGAAGAGCCTAGAAAACCAGTTGCTGCGAATTATAAATCTCCTGATAAATTTTAGATTTTTCAATCAATTCCGAAGGAGTGCCTATGGCCTCAATCCTTCCATCCTCCAAAACAATCACTCTGTCTGCTGATTGCATAGTATTAAGTCGCTGAGTGATAATCAAAACAGTTGTATCTGTTAAAGCCGAGGACAATCCGGCTCTTATTCTTTGTTCGGTATCCGAATCCACCGCACTAGTACTATCATCCAGAATCAATATTTTAGGCTTACGGATCAATGCACGAGCAATACAAATACGCTGCTTCTGACCTCCTGAGACATTTACTCCGCCCCGACCCAATAAAGAATCATACCCATCGGTAAAAGACATAATAAAATCATGAGCTTGAGCAACCTTAGCGGCAGCCTCGATTTCTTCTTGCGAAGCATCTGGTTTGCCCCACCGTATATTTTCGATAATACTTCCGGTGAAAAGCTCATTTTTTTGCAACACCATACCTATTTTATTATGCAATTCATCCAGATTATAATCTTTAACATTGATATTATTAATCATCACTTCACCAGCCGTAGCATCATACAATCGGGGAATCAGCTGCACCATAGAACTCTTAGCCGATCCGGTAGCCCCTACTATAGCGATGGTTTCGCCGGATCTGATATGGAAATTTATATCTTTCAATATATCTTCATCCCCGTCTCTGTGTCGAAAATCAACATGACGGAATGATATATTTCCCTGCTCGATAAGATGCTTAGCCTGCAATCCTTTTTCGGTATTTGCAAGAGAAGGATCCGTATCCAAAACTTCAAGAATCCGCTTTGAAGATGCCGAAGCACGAGCGAAAGACATCATTATCATCGATAACATCATCAACGAAATGAGTATCTGAGCCAGATAATTGACAAACGAAATAAGCTCTCCCACTTTCAGGTCTCCGTGAATAACTTTTACCCCGCCAAACCAAAGTATGGCTATTACCGACAGATTCATGATCAACTGCATTATAGGAAAAGCCGAAACAACAATATTCGAAGCTCTTAC
Organism: Indolivaga capnocytophagoides; assembly: GCF_036511535.1. Lineage (GTDB taxonomy): Bacteria > Bacteroidota > Bacteroidia > Bacteroidales > Dysgonomonadaceae > Dysgonomonas_A > Dysgonomonas_A capnocytophagoides. Next base: position 3,024,591 of record NZ_AP028867.1, read on the forward strand.
AACCATATCCTGTAAGTCTTGGCTGCTGCGGGTAAATTTTTCTTCTTCGAAATCTTCACGTACAAAGGACTTTACGACACGTATATTTATAAGATTTTCCCTGACAATCCCATTCAACCGGTCGACAAGCTGCTGAACCTTTACGAATAACGGAAAACCCTTTCTCAATATCAGATAAATACTTATACTCAATATAGGAATTGCAGCAATCAGGACTAATGACAACTCTTTATTGATCTTTACTACAAAAAACACAGACATGATAATCATCAGCGGAGCACGTAAAAATATCCGCATCAGGATAAGTACAATATGCTGTATTTTTGTAATATCATTGGTTAGCCGGGTAATAAGGGATGCCGAATTGAATTTATCAATATCAGAGAACGAAAGCTCTTGAATTTTCCGAAACAGAGAATTTCGAAGATCCGTTCCGAATCCGATAGAAGTTCGTGACGAAGTGTAAATATTGGCTATACTGGCGGCTAGTCCGGCAACCGATACGAGCAGCATATACAAACCTATGGATGTGATAGCAGATAAATTCCGTTCCATCACACCTTCATCTATAATACGAGCCATAAATAGTGGCTGTATCGATTCACTAGATACGTTTACAAGAACAAAAAGCGGACTCACAAGCAATCCCACTTTATATCGTTTCAGTATTTCCCAATATTTTTTCATTTACAACCAATGATTCTTCTTGTACCATTCGACAGATTCCCTCAGCCCTCTTTCCAGATTATACTTGGGAGAAAAACCCAAATCTTGGACAAGTGGTGTTATGTCACATTCCCAGTTACGCTGTTTCATTATTTTATATTTATCACGATTCAGAGTAGAAGGTTTTTTTGTGAATTTCGATATTTCCTCCGAAATTACTGATATCACTTTAAGAACAGACAAAGGAACTTTTAAACTTAACACATACTTCTTTCCTAATATTTTTTTCACAAGAGCAGTATATTCCTTATCAGTATAAACGTCTCCATCTGCAACAAAGTACCCCTTGTTCCGAACGGAACTCTCCAGCGCAAGATATACAGCATCAACCAAATCCTTCACATAAATAAATGTCAAGTGCTGACTTTTAAATCCTGCCCCGACATCCAATCCCGATTTCACGGTCTTCAGCATCAAGAAATAGTCCTTTTCACGAGGCCCATATACCCCTGTCGGACGCATAATGATATAAGAAAAAGCTGCCTTTTCTTCGAGAAAACGTTCCGCCTTAATTTTACTTTCGCCATAAGCCGTATTAGGATTGGGAATATCCGCTGTTTTTATCGGAGTATAGTTAACTTCATCTCCGATTCCATAAGCACTCAGGCTACTCATTAATACAAATTTTCCTAACGATATATTCGCCGTATTTATCGCCTCAATCAGATTGGCTGTATATTTAAAATTGATCTTATCGAAATCATCACTATTCAGACATTTTGTAACACCTGCATTATGGATAATATAGTCGATTCCGCCGTATTTTTCAACAAAATCAGACAACTGACCAGTTAGTCTATTTACATTAGAAAACTCTAAATCAACAAATTCAATCCTGCTATCCTGTAAATACTCTCGACTACTGCTTTTTCGGATTCCTGCCCAAACCTGCCAGCCCAAAGACAAGGCTTTTTCAACTAAAAAACTACCAATAAATCCGCTGGCTCCGGTTATTATTACTTTTTTCATATATAAAATACAGCTTATCTTCTGCGACTACCCTTCGTTAAATATATTTTTCTGCAGACTAAGTAACTGTTTAAATTTAGCTCGTTTATATTTTTAAAGATCTTTTTCAGCCGATTTTTATTTTTTGAAACGATAACAGCGGGCTGTTTGAGTTGAGAAAAGATGAAAATTCAGGCAAAAAGAGCCTAAAAATAAACGAAAAAGAAATGAATCGTTATTGTGATACATATTTTGGTAAATTTAAACAGTTACTAAGTTTATAGAATACTTTCTGGATATTTTTTAGACAATCCATATTAGCAATTAATGTATCTGTAGCAAAAATCGGACAGGATATTACTTGCTCTATTGTGGTTAAGACCCCTTTATATATAAATTTTCCCAACAGAATAAGTAACAGCAGATCCTCCAATAAGAACGCGCTTACCGGAATTCGTACAATATAATGTTCCCGGACGAGATGATATCTGACGTGCTACCAATTCTCTTTTCAATAATCTTTCGCTCCAATATGGAATTAACGAGCAATGAGATGAACCAGTAACATAATCCTCCAAAATGGTTGCTTGAGGAGTGAAAAACCGTGAAACAAAATCACAACTTTTCCCAGGAGCGGTAACAGCAACACCACCCTGACCTAAATTGATTCTGTCAAACAAATTCTTATCAACAACAATATCTCTAATAGTATCTTCAGACTCATAAACAAGCATATAATCCCTTTCTGCCTTAAACACCTTGTCTGGCTGAATACTTAAAGAAACAATCATCTCTTGAGGCAGTGACGGAAGTTCTAAAGGTGGTCTGGATGGAAAATCAAGAACATACTTTCTGTCAAATATTTCGACAGAGAGTAGACCGCTGTGGGTATTAAAATACAGCTTATCTTTTTTACTCCCCATTATTGTCTTTATGGCATGAGCAACTGCTAATGTTGCATGTCCACAGAGGTCCATCTCCAGATCAGGAGTAAACCATCGTAAATCATAAGAATCTCCATTTTGTACAATAAAAGCAGTTTCTGCAACACTGTTTTCTTTTGCCACATTAAGCATTAAATCTGAAGAAATCCACTCATCAAGAGGTACAACACAAGCCGGATTACCCTCAAAGAGGGTCTCTGTAAATGAGTCTATATGAAACACGTCAAACACCATAGATAGTATTTATTTTATTTTTATAAAAAAGGAAAAGATCCAGATGACTAACCACTGATAAATATATATAAACCAAAAATAACACAAGCAAACCACAATTCTCTAACAATAAAGAGAATTTTACATAAAAAAACAAAAAGAGTAACTATAACGTTATCTTCTTTAAATCTGTTTATCTTTGATGGATGACATCGACCTTTATTTATAAAAAGTTAGCAACTTATTGTGATTGCAAACAAGCTGGCTAAACAATATTTCATTACATTTGTGAAAGAGTGACATGTAATATCCTATTCTTTCTTAATACTTAATAAAATAAATAATTGAATATATGTCTAAAAATAACATACCGTCAAAACCGACTAAAAAGAGAAAAAAGAAAAATGACCTCGTATCAATGGTGGTCAATTTTTTCAATAAGAATACCGAAAAAGCATACAATTACAAACAAATAGGAGCCGATCTGGGCATAAAAACCCAACCCGAACGTATGTTATTGATGAATATTCTGGAGAATATGGTGGAAGATGCTTTCATTATCGACACCGGAAAAGGTAAATACAAATCAAATACAAGAGGATTGTTTCTCGAAGGACACTTCGAACGGAGAAGCACAGGGAAAAATTTCTTCGTACCAGACGATGGCGGAGAAAATGTTTTCGTTGCAGAACGTAATTCAGCTCATGCCATGAATGGCGATAGAGTACGTATACAGATGTTGGCCAGAAGAAAAGGAAGAGGTTCGGAAGGAGAAATTGTAGAAATTCTGGAACGTAAACAAACCCGTTTCGTCGGGACATTGAATGTCCAGAAGTTTTTTGCTTTTCTTGAGATGGACAGTAAAATTCTGGCTAATGATATTTTTATTCCGAAAGAAAAACTTAAAAACGGAAAAACAGGAGATAAAGCTCTCGTTGAAATAACAGAGTGGCCTGATCGTGCAAAAAATCCGGTTGGAGAAGTTATTGACATTCTGGGAATAGCCGGAACAAACAATGCCGAAATGCACGCAATACTTGCCGAATTTGGGCTACCTTACAAATATCCTGAAGCTGTAGAAGCCGAAGCCGAAAAAATTCCAACGGAAATAACAGAAGAAGAAATAGCGAAACGTGAGGATTTCCGTAAAGTAACGACTTTTACTATCGACCCCCGTGATGCCAAAGACTTTGATGATGCCTTATCAATCCGCCAGTTGGATAACGGGAACTGGGAAGTAGGAGTACACATTGCCGATGTTACCCACTATGTAACTCCGGGAGGAATTATCGATAAAGAAGGCGAAGAACGTGCAACATCCGTTTATCTGGTAGATCGCACCATCCCGATGTTACCCGAAAGATTGAGCAACGGACTTTGTTCTCTCCGTCCGAATGAAGAGAAATTATGTTACTCGGCTATATTTGAACTGAATGAAAACGCAGATATAAAGAACTACCGGATCGGACGAACCGTTATCGAATCGGATCGCCGTTTTACGTACGAAGAAGCACAATCTATAATAGAAACAGGCGAAGGAGACTTTAAAGAAGACGTCTTGAAACTGGATCAATTAGCAAAAAAGCTTCGGGAAAAGCGTTTTCAGAATGGATCTATTGCCTTTGAACGGGAAGAAGTACGCTTCGAAATCGATGAGAACGGAAAACCGCTAAGCGTATATTTCAAGGAACAAAAGGATTCAAATAAACTGATCGAAGAATTCATGTTGCTGGCAAATAAAACAGTAGCAGAATTTATAGGAAAGGTTCCTAAAAACAAGCATGCCAAGACCTTTGTATATCGCATACACGATTTACCAAATCCCGAAAAACTGCAAAGCTTGTCGGAATTTATCCGCCGCTTCGGATACAAAGTCAAGACTGATGGAAGCAATACTGCAGTAGCTAAATCAATCAACCAACTATTGGATGATGTCCATGACAAACCCGAAGAGAATCTAATCTCTACCATAGCTGTACGCGCTATGGCAAAAGCAGTGTATTCAACCTCAAATATCGGACACTACGGTCTGGCTTTTGATTACTATACACACTTTACTTCTCCGATCAGACGTTACCCCGATATGATGGTACACCGCCTGCTCACCCTCTATATGGAAGGAGGACGAAGCGTAAGCAAACAACTGACCGAAGATGAGTGTAAACACTGCTCCGAAATGGAACAATTGGCAGCTAATGCCGAACGTGCATCTATCAAATACAAGCAGGTAGAATTTATGTCGGATAAAATCGGCAGGGTATTCAAAGCGCTTATATCCGGTGTAGCGGAATGGGGTATATATGCCGAAATCGAAGAAAATAAATGTGAAGGACTTATCCCCATGAGAGAACTCGATGATGACTTCTACGAATTCGACGAAAAGAACTACTGTATACGCGGACGACGCAGTAAACGCGAATATCGTCTGGGAGATGAGATTGAGGTAAAGGTCGTTAGAGCCAATCTCGAACGTAAACAATTAGATTTCTCTATTGTAGAATAAGATAGAAATTCGTACTTTTGCACGCTGTTCGGCGTGCAAAAGTGTCGCATTGAGACATTAGTATCATTAAATACACTTCAAAAAAACACTCCGGCTCATTAGGGAATCAGGTTAATAACAGGCATCAAGCCTCAACATTTCCAAATGTTATTTAACTCAGGTATTTTTGCGATATTCTTTATTTGTGTATTTTTCCTCTATTGGTTTGTTTTTAACAAATCCCTGAAGTGGCAAAATATATTTTTGGCTGCATGCAGCTACTTTTTCTATGGATGCTGGGACTGGCGTTTCATGTTCCTTCTGGCATTCTCCACTTTCCTCGATTATTTTTCAGGACTGAAAATCGCAAACAGCGAATCACACAATAAACGAAAATTCTGGCTGATCCTCAGTGTAGGGATCAATCTCGGATTTTTAGGAATTTTCAAATATTACGATTTTTTCGTCACCTCATTTGCCGAACTTTTAACATGGTTTGGTTTCACACCTCATTTTGCCACACTCAACCTGATTCTGCCGGTAGGCATTTCTTTCTATACATTTCATGGTTTATCATATGTTTTCGACATATACTATGGAAAGATCAAGCCTACACGAAATGCAATAGACTACTCTCTGTTTGTCAGTTTCTTTCCCTTATTAGTAGCAGGTCCTATCGAACGGGCGACACACCTCCTCCCTCAGGTCGAGCGTCCACGCACATTCAGTTATAGCAAGGCTGTAGACGGATTGAAACAAATACTGTGGGGATTGTTCAAAAAAGTTGTAATAGCGGATAACTGCGCAGAATTGGTAAATCAGATTTTTAATAATCACTGGTCATATTCGGGCAGTACGTTGGCTATTGGAGCAATGTTGTTTGCTATTCAAATATACGGAGACTTCTCGGGATACTCCGATATAGCTTTGGGTACAGCACGGCTTTTAGGCTTTGAATTATTGCAGAATTTCCGCTTTCCCTACTTCTCTCGAGACATAGCTGAATTCTGGAGACGTTGGCATATCTCACTTTCTTCATGGTTCAAAGATTACCTGTATATTCCTTTAGGTGGCAGCCGTGGGGGAATGCTAAAAACTATACGCAATACATTTATTATATTCATTGTAAGCGGATTCTGGCATGGAGCGAACTGGACATTTATAGTATGGGGAGGCCTAAACGCCTTATTCATCATACCATCAATCATTTTCAAAAGAAACAGACGTAATCTGGACACGGTTGCTCAGGGAAGATTGGTTCCGTCGGTAAGAGAGATAGTGCAAGTAGTTTCAACATTTATCCTTTCCAGCTTTGCATGGATCTTTTTCCGATCGGAAAACATGCAACAGGCAATTCTTTATGTCAAAGAAATGTTTTCTGCTTCGCTTTTCAAAATACCCGAAGTCTACTCCGGTAAAATATTTATGGTGCTTGTTCTGTTCTTTATAGTCGAATGGTGCGGGCGGGAAGGTAAATATGCTTTGGAACAATTTACCACTTCATGGAAACGTCCGTTACGGTGGGCTTTTTATTATATGATCATCGTTGTTATAATCTATATGACAGGCAATGAGCAACAGTTTATTTATTTTCAGTTTTAAGGACTCTATTTACGGTCACACACCTATTTAATGCTTTGATAAGTAGGACAGCCAAAGCCTGTTATAAACTAAAAACATATCATTAAATACTTTTATTTACTTAGTTGTTTAAAATGAAATTATTTTTACGAAAGGTTCTGCAATTTCTGATTTTACCTGTAATCATCTTTATTGGATTGTTGGCAGGATATATCATATACGACCCTTTCAAAGTAGTAAAATCATACGATGATTATTCACATTCTTTCAATATAAACAGAGGATACATATCCACTGAAGTTTTCTTACGTAATTACCGTAAGCAACAGTACAATTCATTTATATTCGGCAGTTCACGCATCTTCGGGTTTCATGTCAGCTCATGGAAAAGCCATCTGAAAGCAGATGCCAATGTATACTCGTTTGACGCATACGGAGAAAAAATATCCGGTATGTATCATAAATTAAAGTTTCTGGATGAAAAGGGTATTGATATCAAAAATGCTCTTCTCTGTTTTGATACAGACTATACATTCCGAAAGCAAGAAAATCAACCGAAATATCTATACATCGAGCATCCAGCATTATCAGACATCAGTTGGATTGAATTTCATGAAATTACCTTTGAGACATATTTGAATCCTTCTTTTCTTTACTCATTATACGCAAAAGAAGTATTCGGAATCAATAATGAGTATGTCAATCGCCACTATTCTAAAGACGGCGGAATTACTTACGATACGATAACTAACGAACCAAGACGAGAAGACCTGGATTCGAAAATAGAAAAAGACTTCTCCGGATATTATAGTCAGGTCTATTTTTATAGTGTAACCGAAACCGGAGAGCCTCCTTATCCTATCATAGATGATAAGGCGACTAAATATATGCGGCAAATTAAAGAAATCCTGGATAAGCATCATACCGACTATCGGATTATTCTCAATCCGTTATATTCACAGGCTATATTCCATCGGATAGATATGGAAACTATAAAGAAAGTATTCGGATCCGATCGGATTTATAACTTCACGGGGTCTAATAATATCACCAAAAACAAATATAACTACTACGAAGAATCTCATTTCCGTCCTTTTATAGGAGATAGTATAATGAATATAATTTATGGTGATAAGTGAGTAATGCTCTTTAAAGAATGAATCCTATTTATTACCTTTGTAAAGGTTTGCCATGAGTAAACCTGCAATTCAGATTATCCAATTAAAATAAAACATATATGAAAAAAGTAGTTTTGATCCGTCACGGTGAAAGCCAATGGAATCTAGAAAACCGTTTCACAGGTTGGACAGATGTTGATTTGACAGAAAATGGTGTTAAAGAAGCGATTAAAGCCGGTAAATTATTGAAAGAAGAAGGTTTCAAATTCGAGAAAGCATATACTTCTTTCCTTAAAAGAGCTAACAAAACTCTGAATACTATTCTTGATCAAATGGATCTGGACTGGATCCCTGTTGAAAAATCATGGAGACTGAACGAAAAACATTACGGAATGCTTCAAGGTTTAAACAAGGCGGAAACTGCTGAAAAATATGGAGACGAACAAGTTCTGATTTGGAGACGCAGTTACGATGTACCTCCTACACCACTTGATCCAAGCGACCCTCGTTCGGCATCTCAAGATCCACGTTACGCAGGAGTACCTAAAGCATATATTCCCGAAACTGAAGCATTGAAAGATACTGTAGAACGCATTCTACCTTATTGGCAGGAAGTAATCTATCCTTCATTGGTAGATCATAACGAAATTATCGTTGCTGCTCACGGTAACAGCTTACGTGGTATCATCAAATACCTGAAAGGTATATCTGATGAGAACATTGTTAGCTTGAACTTACCAACCGCAGTTCCTTACGTATTCGAATTCGACGATAATTTGAATCTTGTAAAAGACTATTTCCTTGGAGATCCCGAAGAAATCAAAAAATTGATGGATGCGGTAGCTAATCAAGGTAAGAAAAAATAAGGTCAGTGACCTTTCATAAAAAAGTCCGGTTCTGAAGAATCGGACTTTTTTATGAACCATGAACCTTATTTTACAAAAGCTTCATATAACAAGCATTCATTTTGTTTGTCAAACAATGTTTTCTTTCGATAAAGACGTTCATATTCATTCGAATATTGCGTAATCAATGGTTTATTCTGTTTCGGATCATCAGACAATGAATAACAGCTAACTAACATCAATGTCGCATACGCTTTCTGTTCTTTATCTTGTGCCATACTGTAAGCTTTTTGATAATATCCGGTAGCCAAGCTGGGTGTTCTATAATTTTTGATCCACATTGATGCACATGTTTCCTTCGGATTCGGAGTATAATAGCTATCTCCCGAACTCCATCCATAAGACATCATCATCCACGAGTTTCCGTAATAAGAGGTATTATAATAAGCATGCCCTAGCTTAAGATAAGTATCAGCAACTTTCTTCTTGTCTTTACCAGCGGCCAACACCTCCAGATCCAGCAAAGATTTTACAAATCTGGTTTTATTAAATTCATATCCGAAATCTCTCTTGGTCTTAAAGAATTTAGGCACAAAAGGATCTTCATTCAAGTACATCGCATACTCGTAATTATGTTTCCAGAACTGTTGATCCATACTTTTGAAAGTTTCAAAAGCCAGTTTGAGATCCCCATTGCGAAAGGCAATAGTTCCTTTCAGATCTTTATAAGCATCTATTTTATTAAAAGGCTGGTTACATAAGAACTTCTCAAAATCAGTTTTATTTTGCTTCTCAATAAGAGTTATCAGTTTATCCATATCAGAAGTCGAAGCATACATATCAAATAGTCGAAGCCTTCCATAATATTCAGAGGCAAAAGCCGGAACCTGATAATCCTTCGGATAACTCTGTTCGAAATCATAAGCTGTTTTCAATAGGCACATAGAGACAATATCACCCTTTTTGTAAAACTCATTAGCCAAAGCCAGATTCAAAGTAAAATACACACGGGAGTTTTCGTAACACGGATCCGAAAGGTTCTCCTTATTGTCTGCTTCGGGTAAATATTTTCTGATTGCTTTTAGTTTCGACAGATACCCTGTTTTAAAACGTTCTGTTGTTACATCTTCGGTTTTAACCCAAATCCAAGCATCTTCAATCACTTTTTGTATCTGAACCGACTCGTCAGCCTTAGATGATATCATAGCTAAATATTTTACCGCATCCTGTTTATTCTCTTCGAGTAAACTCAAGTGGGCTAGGGCTAGGGAGTAGTAATCTTTATAAGATTGCACTTTGGACTCGGCTTTCAATTTTAGGATAAAACTTTTCAACCTCGCCAGATATTTCAAATCGGTTTCCTGATTGTTCTTTGCAGAGTCTTCAAACCACCTCTGATAAGCGGGTTCTTTATCTTTACAGCCTAAAGTTCCCTCCTCCGATTTCCAATATACTGTAGACAAAAGCCAATCTTCCAATTTACAAACCTCTCTCATTACCAGAAACGGCATATAAGACGAATTTTTATTCCATGTTTCGATTTGCTGCATTCGGTCAAGCTCACGCCCCGGATATTGAATAGACCTTATTACGGCATCAATACTTTTCTCTTTTGCTGTAAACCATTTAGGAGTCTGAACAGTATCATTATACATTTGGGCACAACGCAGCTTTTTCTCATCGCAATTATCAAAACACTGAATATACAATTGATTGGCCTCAGCTTTACGATCCTGCCTGTCTAAAGACATAGCACAAAATAGAGCCGCCCAAGCACTCATAAGATTATCAGGCTTTACCGATCCGAAATGAGACTTAAAAATATGGGAAGATGTTTCAAAATTACCGGATTCCCAACCTAAACGCGCAACCTGAAACGCATAACGGTCTTTTAAGAAAGAAGACTTTACGTTCTTATATTTATGTTCGGCTCTAAGAAATAACTGTGTCCTTTTCTCATCAGTCTTTGCATTTACCGTGCCCCATTCTTCAAATTGAAAATCAGGATCCTGTAAATCATTAACCGATACTTCGGCTTCTTTAGCAAACAACAGATATTCTAAAAGGTCTTTATGTTTCTTATCCCTTATCAAATAAGCGACTAATGTGTTTTTCTCCGCCCAAGCTTTAAGTCCATCGGTTTCGTATGCCATAATAAAATCCGTTGCCGAAGTTTCATACTGGATGACGTATATATCATCGAGTTTCACATCCGGTGAAGTCGCTTTTTGCCACTCCCCGATATTTCTTTTACGATCGTTCGACATAGGATCGGGATGCATTGAATGATAACGTACAGCCGTTGTATACCAAAAAGGCTGCATATTGTCCATGGATGGCAAAGCAGCTCTGAACGTCATGGGACGATTTTCCCAGTCATACTCGTAATATCCGCAAGCTGTTGTTTTTTTACAAAAGATCAGACTAACGGCCAGTCCGATCAAAAATACCTTTAATCTCATTTATCTGTTTTCTTTTTAGTATTTTAGAGCTAAAGTCCCACGAAAAGAAAGTGATACGTGAATACTTATCTATTTTTACATTCTTATACAGGTAGTCGGCCAGTTCTTCCAACTCCATCTGGTTCAACCCTTCTATCCTTATTTCATCTCCGGGACGCGCAAAAAAATCGCCTATTACCATTTCGTTGTTTAACATAAACCGATTTTCTCCGATCCTGGTATATCTCGAATTGATATAATCCTCGTTTTTTGCATTACGGATAACACCTTTAAACTGCTGGTTTCTGAAAATAACACCCCATGAAAATATAGGCAAAGCCAAGTCTATATGCAGAGGATATTTTACCCCTTGTACATATTTCTTTATTTCATCAATGGTCGCTATCGAATTTTTGGCATCATATTCATTTGCAGCCTGCACATTGTAACACATCAATAATACCCTATCTACAGGAGGAATACCGGCCGCAGTTGGATTCTTATACTGCCACAAGCGTAAAGTAGTTGTAATTTCTTTATCAGGAATTACTTCTTTCAGACGCTGAACAAAGTAAAAAAAATTGCCTTTACTCTTTTGCGACCAATCACAATCAATGAGGATATCGGAATATTTCGATCCGAACTGTTGTTTTTCAAATCGACTGTTCACTTCCTCAATACGGTCTCTAATTCTTAGAGCGAGAGTATCGAGCTGCCCCTCGGTTGATTTCAAAAAAACTATATTCGAAAAAAAAACAGACGGAGTTATATGTTTACAATATAGCGAATCTGTACCGGCTTTGATTGTCCCGACAGGCTTTGCCATTTTCGAAAACACATCCCAGCCTACATCAAAATACCGTACATACATATGATTGGCTCCCATCTGCGACCAGATAGTGCTATCGGCTTCATCAAAGTCATATTGAGTCTTCCAATAACAAAAAGACCTTTGCTCATCACGGGTTCGAGTCTCTTTGACACAAGCTGTCAATGCTAAGAAAAGCAATAATATTACACAAGCCGTATATCGGAATTTCACAATCATATTACAATATCAGAAATTAAGGTCTAAGACCTATCTATTACTTAAAGAGTCTATTTCAAAGGTAATATTTTATCTAAGTAACAGCAAGTATTTCAAAAGGCATTTTCAGGCATAACTTTCTGACGTTATTATGATTGGTATAGCAATAAATAGGTCTAGTACCTTAATAAATTTCTCAGCAGACCAAAATGTAATAACAAAGACAGTTAATCGCATAGATAATATTAATCAACTATTACAGGTTATCAAATTGCTTTATTTCAGCAATTTGATCGTTTTCATCCCTCTTTTTATAAAAAATATTAAAGCTCTGGATAGAAAAGTTACAATAAATAAGTAACTTTAGATGTTGATTTATAATTCAATAGTCATCAAAGGTCTGAGACCTTTCCATAGCTTCGATTGTCAAACAACCGAAGATTTGTACAAAATGCACATGAAACAAGCAGTTAGAGATATTTAGAGATACAATACATTTTATGAAAAAAATACAGGATCAAATACTCGTAATATTCGGAGCATCGGGAGATCTTACTTATCGTAAACTAGTACCCGCTTTGTTTGATTTGTATAAACAGAAATCATTACCGGATAATTTTGTAATGCTGGGAGTAGCACGCAGTGATTTCTCGGATGACTCATTCCGAGAAAAAATGATTGGAGGTATACGGCAGTTTTCCTTATCTAAAGATGCGCCGCAATCAGAAGTCGACCATTTTGCAGATAAACTGTTCTACTTATCCATTAACACGGACGAATCAAAAGATTACGCAAAATTAACCGAAAAGTTGTCCCTATTGGATTCGGAAAAGGGTACAAACGGCAACTATCTGTTTTACTTATCAACTCCACCTAATCTATACCCTCTTATTCCCAAATTTCTGGCTGAACAGGAGCTTAATAAAGCAAAGGGTAAAATACGCCGTATCGTTATAGAAAAACCTTTCGGAACTGATCTAAAATCGGCAGTATATCTCAATAAAGGGTTGTTGGCCGACTACGAAGAAGACCAAATATACCGCATGGATCACTATCTTGGAAAAGAAACAGTTCAGAACCTGCTGGTTACACGGTTTTCGAATAGTATTTACGAACCATTGTGGAATCGCAATTATATACATCATGTCGAAATTACCGCAGCCGAAAGTCTGGGAGTGGAGAACCGTGGAGGTTATTATGACCACTCGGGAGCATTGCGGGACATGATTCAAAATCATCTACTTCAACTATTGGCACTTGTTGCAATGGAACCTCCTACAGTAATAGGATCAGATGCAATACGAAATGAAAAACTAAAAGTTTTTCAAGCCATTCGCCCGTTATCGCAGGAAGACATTCTAAACAATGTTATAAGGGGACAATACACTACAGCTAAGGTAAAAGGCAAACCCCAGAAAGGGTACCGAGAAGAAAAAGGAGTAGACCCTGATTCGCGTACTGAAACATACGTAGCATTGAAATTATTTGTCGACAACTGGCGGTGGGGAGATGTTCCGTTCTATATTCGTACAGGGAAACATCTTCCGACACGAGTATCAGAGATAGTTATACATTTCCGCCCGACACCTCTCAATTTGTTTGTTGACAATAAAGAATATTGCAATGACGGCAACATTCTCGTTATCAGAATACATCCGGACGAAGGTATACTCCTCAAAACAGGAATGAAAGTACCGGGAGCCGGCTACAAAGTAAAAGAAGTGAATATGGATTTTCATTATTCGCAACTCCAAGACACTTATGTACCCGGAGCATACGAACGCCTTTTACTGGATGCTATGCTGGGAGACTCGACCCTTTACACCAGAGGTGATGCATTGGAGGCAGCATGGCGTTTTGTGCAACCGATACTCGATTACTGGCAAAACAACCCCGAGGCTCCATTGTATGGATATCCTTGCGGATCGTGGGGACCCAATGTCGCAGACAGCCTTATAGAGGGCAAAAACATGACATGGAGATATCCATGCAAAAACCTATCCGACGACGGAATATATTGTGAATTATGAAAGATATAGTAAAAGTGTACAAAGACGCAGAAACCCTGAGCGAGGGATTCACTGCGTTCCTGAATGAAGAGTTAGCGAACAAAGAGCTGGTTAATATATCTTTATCAGGAGGAACAACCCCAAAATCGATTTTTAAATACTGGGCTGAAAATTGCCAGGATTCGATTGACTGGAAACGGATTATCTTCTTTTGGGGTGATGAACGCTGCGTGCCTCCGGGAGATGAACACAGTAATTACGGGATGACAAAAGAATTTTTGTTCAGCAAGGTTCCGGCTATTTCAAAAAGGCAGATACACCGTATACATGGAGAAGGAGAACCCGATGAAGAGGCTATCTGGTACAGTAATATTATCAAAGGATTTGTTCCATATGTAGATGAAACTCCTTCTTTTGACATAATGATGCTTGGACTTGGCGATGATGGGCACACTGTTTCTATATTCCCTTATGAGATCAATCTATGGGACAGTCCGAAAAAATGTGTTGTGGCTAAACACCCGACATCAGGCATGACACGAATCAGTCTTACGGGACGTATTGTAAATAATTCTCAAAACATCGTTTTCCTCGCTATGGGAAAAGATAAGGCTCTAAAGGTAAAAGAAATTATACAGCAACGCGAGCAGTTTATCAATAGTTATCCGGCAGCACGTGTAAATCCGAATTTCGGAAAACTATACTGGTTTCTGGACGAAGATGCAGCAAGCCTGCTATAATTATCTATTATGATAAAAATAAAGAGGTTGCTTATAAAATAAGCAACCTCTTTATTTTTATCATATCATAATCAAATCATTAAAGATATCCTCTCACAATACCTCTTGGTGATGACTTTACAAAATCAACTATCATTTCCATTTCAGGTGTACGTTCAAAATCCTGTTCGATCTTTACAACAGCATCCGAAAAATTCAGACCCGATTGATATAACAATCTGTATATTTCCTGAATCTGGTTAATTTGTTCATTCGAAAAATTTCTGCGACGCAAACCTACAAGATTGATTCCGGCATAAGTAACAGGCTCTCTTCCTGCAATCACAAAAGGAGGAATGTCTTTACCCAAACGTGTACCGCCTTGTATCATCACATGTTTTCCGATACGTGTAAATTGGTGAACCAAAGTTCCCCCACTCAATATTGCATGATCATCGACTTCCACTTCTCCGGCTAGCTGAGTAGCATTACCCAATATAATATAGTCTCCAAGCACACAGTCGTGTGCAACATGGCTATATGCCATCAAAAGACAATGACTTCCTACTTTAGTTGTACCTTTCGAACTTGTTCCCCTGCTTATCGTGGCACATTCACGTACTGTAGTATAATCACCCACAATAGCAAGTGAGTCTTCTCCTTTGAATTTTAAATCCTGAGGAACCCCGGCTATTACTGCCCCCGGGTGTATTATACAATGTTTCCCGATACGTGCACCATACCTGATATTGGCTCCAGACATAATATGCGCTCCGTCTCCTATCTCTGTGTTATCGTCTATAAATGAGAATGGCTCTATTATAACGTCTTTTCCTATTTTAGCATTCGGGTGAACAAATGCATTCGGTGAAATTTCTGACATATTACAAATTAGTAATTGTTAAAGTTTAATGAAACATCTTTCGAATATAATCAACTTTGGCTGTTTCTCTTTCCAAAGTAACACATAGGTCTGCGACCTTATTTATTCTTAATGATTTGCGCAGTAAATTCCGCTTCAGAGACTACTTTCTCTCCGATGAATGCATACCCCTTCATAATAGCAATACCACGTCTGATCTCAGAGATCATATCTAAACGAAAGATCAAAGTATCTCCGGGAACTACTTTCTGACGGAATTTCACATTATCTATTTTCAGGAAGTAAGTCGAATACCTCTCCGGTTCTTCAACACCCGCTAATACAAGCAGACCTCCGACTTGTGCCATAGCCTCAACCTGCAATACTCCGGGCATAACAGGTTCCTGAGGAAAATGACCAGCAAAGAAAGGCTCATTTACTGTTATATTTTTCACACCGACAATGTGCTTCTGTCCAATTTCGATAATCTTGTCAACCATCAGAAATGGATAGCGGTGCGGCAAAAGTTCTTTAATTTTATTGATATCTAACAAAGACTCTTTGCTTACGTCATACACAGGGGGTTGAACATCATTCAGTTTGATTTGTTTACGAATAGCACGAGCCAATTGATTATTTATTTTATGACCGGGACGTGTAGCTATCACACGGCCTTTAATTGGCTTACCAATCAAAGCCATATCCCCGATTATATCAAGTAACTTATGACGTGCGGGTTCATTCGCATACTGAAGAGGCTTATGATTGAGATAACCCAATTCGGACGCATCTTTATGAGGAACGCCCAAAAGATCACCTAACTTATCTAAATCTTCTTGAGAAATTTGTCTTTCGTAAATCACAATTGCATTATCCAGATCACCGCCTTTAATTAATCCGGCTCCTAACAATTGCTGTATTTCTCTGACAAAAACAAAAGTACGGCAACTTGCAATCTCTTTCTCAAATTGAGTCAGGTCATCCAATGTAGCCGATTGATTGGGTATATATTTAGATTCGAATTCAATAAAAGAATTGACGCAAAAATTTTCATCGGGAAGAAGAATAAGCTTTGATCCGCTCTCTTCATCTTTCACTTCGATTTTTCTTCTCACGACAAAGTAGTCCCTGTCATCATTTTGTTCAACAAGCCCCACTCTGTTTATTTCTTTAACATACTCTATCGAGCTGCCGTCCAATATCGGAAATTCAGGAGCATTGACTTCTATAAGACAGTTATCAACACCTAGTGCATACAACGCAGACATAGCATGTTCTACAGTACTGACATGAACATCTCCTTTCATCAATACGGTGCCTCTTTGGGTAGCACCTACATTTTCCGCCAAAGCGTCAATTACAGGCTCTCCTTCAAGATCTACTCGTTTTATTTTATATCCATGATTCTCAGGAGCAGGATTAAATGTTATGGTTATAGGTAAACCGGTATGCAACCCCTTTCCTTTCAGTGTAAAACTTCCTTGTAGCGTTTTCTGCTTTTCCATTTTATTTCTCTAGAGTAATATTTACTTTTCTCTTGTCAAATATGACTCGTTTCTTTATATTATTTATTTAATGTTTCTTTCAACTCCTTAATCTCCTTCTCCAATTGAGCCATCTGACGATACATATCCGGTAATTTAGGGAAAATCACGCTCGACTTAAAGAAATTCTTCACAGGTATCGCAGGTGACCCTAAAATTTGAGATCCCTCTTTTATATTGCTTATTATACCCGATTGAGCTCCGATACTTGTATTATTGCCGATAGTAATATGTCCTCCAAGTCCTACCTGTCCTCCGATAACACAATGATCGCCAATTTTAGTAGATCCCGAAATACCGACCTGAGCAGCCATTACCGTATTAGCTCCTATCTCGACATTGTGAGCAACCTGAATAAGATTATCCAACTTAACACCTTTTCTAACAATAGTAGCATCCATTACGGCACGATCTATTGTGGTATTTGACCCGATCTCAACATCATCTTCGATAATTACAATACCCATTTGAGGTATCTTTTTATACACTCCGTCTTCCGGAGCAAAACCAAAACCATCCGACCCGATAACTACTCCGGCATGAATAATACAGTTTTTTCCGATTTTACAACCCGGATAAACTTTCGCTCCCGGATACAAAATTGTATTTTCGCCGATAGTACATCCGTCTCCGATGTACACTTGCGGATAAATTTTTACATTATCAGCAACAGAGGCATACTCCCCTATATACGCAAAAGCCCCGACATAAATATCAGAACCTACTTTTGAAGTTTCGGCAATATAGCTCATTGCTTCAACCCCTACCTTCTTTGGCTTCGACTTTTCCACCATATCAAGCAATATTGCAAGGGATGCATAAGCATTGAAAACTTTTACAAGAGTCGCCTTAACCGGTTTTTCCGCAACAAAGTCTGAATTTACCAACACAATACTCGCATCGGTATCATATATATAATGAGTATACTTCGGGTTTGCAAGAAAAGTCAGAGTTCCGGGCTTTCCTTCTTCAATTTTCGAAAAATTGCTTACAGACACGTTAGGATCACCTTCAATGGTGCCCTTAAGTACTTCTGCAATTTGTTGAGCAGTAAAAGAGAGTTGCATATATTTAATATGTATATCTGGAATATTTAAAGTTTTAGATTGCGAAATAAGGAATAATTTTCCAATAATAAATATATTTTAGACGAAATTATGACTCAAACCGTTAATATAGCTTTTATTATACGTTTTACAAATTGTAAATATAAACCGCCACACACAGTAATACAAGCAGATAGAATAATATCACTTTCCACCGTACAACGGCCAATGACAAGAAATGCGACAGCAGCAGCGCTCCGCTTATTACAATCAGGTATGCATCTAACTTCGGATCATATACAATAAACCAGCAAGACAGGATTGATAAGATGAAACACAAATAAAAGAACATCATATTTGTCCTGATCCTTATTTTATCATGAAATGAGTTTGCCTGATAATAGAAAAACAACAAACAGCCTAATAGAGTAGCAGGAACCAGATAATACAAATCGAAAAGTGCCGATTGTTCAAATGAAAGATCCACTATCGGATATAAAGAAAGGAAAGGAGCTACGAAAGCGGCTGTATCCCCTATCGCAAGAAAGACAAAAAAGGCAAGCCAATATATTGATGCAACACCCAGCAACATCGCCACAACAGTCTTGAAACGAAAACACCTCATCATACTAAGTCCTATCAGAAACAGAGGAAAAAATGTAAGCGTATAAAACGAAAACATACTACCCACCGCAAGAAAAAATCCTATCGAATAAGATTTTCCGGAGACATTATTCTGATGATACGTCGACAAAAGAATATATATCGACAACAAAACAGACATTACTCCAATATACTGAGGAGTCATAAATAAAAAAGCCGGATGCAGACTAAACACAAAAATCACCAGTGAGGGAACCATGTATGTCCGTGTACGAATCAATGCATAACGGGCATTAATCTGTCCGAGATAAAGAGCTAGACCTACTACCGAAGCAAAGCTAAAAGCCGCAGAGATAAGTTTGTCGGACAGAATATCCAATAACAATCCTCTCCACAAATATCCTGCTCCTAACTTTTCAGGAGTATAATCTGCCACAAAAAAGAAGAAGCCTAAGCGAAGAAAACACGAAAGAATGATTGAGAAAAAAATCAGATTTTTATTCTCAATCACTCCTCTTTTAAAAGATCTAACTATATCCATGTATATGGTCTGTAACCTTATTGTAAATCAAAACCGATATCCTTACGGTAGTTCTTCCCTGCAAAAGAAACGATTGTTGCGTTCTTAAAAGATTTTGATAAAGCCTCTTCTTTTGTTTCGCCATAAGAACTAATAGTCAATACACGTCCGCCATCTGTAACAACAGCCCCGTTTGCTAATTTTGTTCCGGCATGAAACACTATACTACCCGATACGCCATCTAATCCGGCAATAGGCTTTCCTTTTTCATAATCACCGGGATACCCACCGGAAACAAGCATCACCGTTGTAGCATAGCGGGTATCAATTTCTAAGACTTTATCCCGAAGAGTTTGTGTCGCAACCCCTTCCAGTAGATCCACAAAATCGGACTTGATACGGAGCATCACAACCTCAGTTTCAGGGTCTCCCATACGGGCGTTATACTCAATTACCATCGGTTCGCCGTCAACAGCAATAAGCCCGACAAAAATAAATCCCTTATAATCAATCCCATCTTTTTTCAGACCTTCAACAGTAGGGATAACAATACGCTCCTCTACTTTTTTCATAAAATCCGCATCGGCAAAAGACACAGGCGATACAGCCCCCATTCCTCCGGTATTAGCTCCGGTATCACCTTCTCCGATCCGCTTATAATCTTTTGCGACAGGTAATATTTTATACGAATCGCCATCGGTCATTACAAAAACAGAACATTCAATTCCCGACAAAAACTCTTCGATAACAACAGTTGATCCCGCATCGCCAAAACGTCCGTCAAACATTGCTTTCAGTTCGTTTTTTGCCAAACCCAGATCATCTAGAATAACTACACCTTTTCCTGCAGCCAAACCATCGGCCTTTAAAACATAAGGAGGATTCAGTTCCGACAGAAAATCATACGCACCTTCAAGCTCACTCGCCGAAAAGCTTTTGTATCTTGCCGTCGGTATATTATGGCGCATCATAAACTGCTTTCCAAAATCTTTGCTGCCCTCCAGCTGAGCTCCGTGTTTAGAGGGACCTATTACCGGAATGTGTTTTAAAGAATCGTCAGTCTGAAAAAAATCATATACACCTTTCACCAAAGGATCTTCGGGTCCCACAACAACCATATCTACTTTTTCTTTCAAAGAAAAAGCTTTTATCGCAGCAAAGTCAGTCGCAGAGATATTTACATTTTCGGCAATCAGTCCGGTTCCGGCATTACCGGGAGCCACAAAAAGCTTACTAACGCGCGTACTTTGCTTTATTTTCCAAGCCAGAGCATGCTCACGCCCACCGCTTCCTAACAATAAAATGTTCATAAGGTAATATTGGTTTACTGGTTAAGTCCGTAAAGTTAATAATCTTCCTATTTATTACGGATATCTATTACAGAGAATTATTCAGAATCAACAACAGGAGCATCCAGATCTCCCTCCCATTTACTCACAACCGTTGTAGCCAAGGCGTTTCCTAAAACATTGGTCATACTCCGCGCCATATCGCAAAAATGATCTATAGGCAACAACAATGCAACTCCTTCGGGAGGAATGCCGAACATAGAACACGTAGCTACTATAATAATCAGGGAGGCTCTCGGCACACCTGCAATTCCCTTACTGGTAAGCATCAACACCAACAGCATTACGATCTGAGAACTGAGGCTCATTTCTATACCGTAAAGCTGAGCAATAAATATACTGGCAAAGGTCATATACATCATACTGCCATCGAGATTGAACGAATATCCCAAAGGTAGAATAAACGATACGATCTTCGACTTACAGCCAAATCGTTCCAATTCCTGAACAAGTTTCGGAAACACAGCTTCGCTGCTCGATGTAGAAAAAGCAATCAGTAATGGGTTGCCGATAATCTTTATCAATGACCAAACTCTTTTGCCAAGAATAACATACCCTACAAGAATAAGAACAACCCAAAGGGTTGCGATACCGATAACAAAAGCGAGCAAAAAATGGGCATAAACTTTAAAAATAGACAATCCATGCATAGCTACAGCAGCTGTCACCGTTCCAAATACCGCAGCAGGAGCAACCCACATAACATACCCTACTATTTTCAAAATAACATGAGTAATAGTATCCAATGCTCTTGATATCGGAAGTCCCTTCTCTCCATATGATCCTAAAGCAATACCGAAAATAACGGCAAAGACCAATATCTGCAAGATCTCATTATGAGCCAAAGCCTCAAATAGACTTTTGGGCACAACATGATTTACAAACTCAGCCAGAGATAACTCCTGAGTTTTACCCAGTAATTCTTTTGCACTTGCAGTATTATGTATATCAATACCGGAATCTGCGCCCGGTTGTAAAACATTTACCCAGATCAGTCCTATCGACAAGGAAACCAATGTAGCCGAAATAAACCAAAGCAGGGCTTTTCCTCCTATCCTCCCGACCATCTTAGCATCTCCCATCTTGGTTATACCAACCACTATAGTACAAAACACCAATGGAGCCACAATCATCTGAATCAGCCGGATAAATATCGTACCTAACAGTTTTATATTCTCGGCAACAAGAGTCATCACTCTTAACGGGCAAAACATATGAACACACTGACCAAGAATGATTCCCAATATAAGAGACAATACAATATAATAAAACAGCTTATTACCGGCGGAATTCTTAGTTTCTTTTATTTCCATAGATAAATCAAGTAACAGAAAGTATTTAACAACGTATTCTAAAGCAACAATTACCCGTTGCTATTATGTTTACAAAGTCAGCAAAAAGCGACAACCTTGAAACTGAAAAACTAACCCCTTTTATAATTTCCACATCCGTTGAAACCCAAAACATACAAATATATAAACATATTATCAAAAATATGTCTTTTTAACGAACATAAACCCACGAAACAAAAACAAACGGCTGCCTTTTAGTTAAAAAGCAACCGTTTTGAAAGACATATAAATATTTAACAGAATCTAATTTTTCAGAAATTTCACAGCTACCCAATTATCTTTCGAATTAAAATGATCGAATAACAAGCCATTTTTCTCGCATTCAGCCTGTATTACAGGAATATCTTCTTTATAAAAGCCGCTCATATATAGAGCTCCCCCTTTATTCAGCACTGAAACATAGACATTAATATCATTCAACAATATATTCCGGTTAATATTAGCCAGAATAACATCAAACGTCTTATCAGCATGAAGCAGATCCGCCCCTCCGATCTTCAGCTCAATGTTCGATACTTTGTTGAGATTCAGATTTTCTTTTGCATTATCATATGCCCATTCATCTATATCTATCGCCTCAATTGGGTCTGCGCCTCTCATAGACGCTAAGATAGCAAGAATAGCAGTACCGCATCCCATATCAAGCAACGACTTACCTGAGAAATCTTCATTCAGAATTTCTCTTATCATCAGTTCGGTTGTCTGATGATGACCTGTACCGAATGCCATTTTGGGATCTATATAAATATTGTATTCATAAGTAGCAGGTGCATTATGAAACGTACTTTGTATAATACAACGATCATCGATAACCAGAGGCTGGAAGTAATTCTTTTCCCATTCTTCATTCCAATTGCGGTCTTCTACTTCTGATATTTTATAATCGAAAGAAGCTTCCACCGGAAAATCGGACAACAAACTATCCAGAGCACCCTTGTCAAAAATCTGAGTTTGAATATACGCTTTGATCCCCAACTCGGTATCAACAAAACTTTCGAACCCTATTTCCCCCAAGGTTGCAGAAAGTACTTCCGTTACAACTTCATCATGAGGTTTACAAACAAAATCTATTTCAATATAATTCATCTGAATTTCTGGTTTTAAGGTCTCCGACCCATTTATTATTTAAATATATATATCAGAACTATGATTTACGGTAAGAAACACGATTAATTAATCAATAAATAACATCTAACAATATGCTTTTATTTGATTGTTCATTACCAAAGCGGCAAATAGGTCTAAGATCTTTATTTTAAACCTTTCGTGCTATTTCTAAGGCAAAATTACTCTTTTTAACTTCATTTTCGAGTATCAGGCTCTCTTTTCACATTATAACACATTTAGCCATTAAGTTTTTTTATTACCTTTCTGCTCTAAATTAAGAGTATGAAGACATCGAACATTAGTTTATACATAATTGTTCTTTTCTTATAAGAAAGACCGTTGTCGCTTTTAACTTATTTATAGATTTCAGACGCAACAATTGCACACTTTTTGCATCTTATCTATATGATACAAAAAATAGCTCACACTAAGATTAAACCTTTAAAGACTATCTGTAGTCTAATTTAGGAACAAGAAAAACGATTCAAAAAAAAATATAAGGAGAGGAGATAAAACAATGAAAAAAGGCAAATTATTAATATTGGCTGCGTTATTACCATTGGCTGGTTTCTCTCAGGACTGGGGCGATGATATCTACGGATCTTCCCCTCAAAAAAAAGAAACCGCTAAAACGCAAAAGGTTGAAACTCCAGTTTCAAAGACCTCCAATACGAAACAGAACAATACAAACATTGCCGTTTCTAACAGGAACAGCGATATGGACATTTACACCAATGGTAATGTAAATGTGGATGTAGACGCTTACAATCGCAGAGGCGGAAATGCAAATGTTTATTCGCAGAATGACACATTAGCATACGATGAAGACGATGCGCAATACGAATACACCGACCGTATCGTAAAATACCACAATCCCGCAAACAGTGTAACAATTACCAGCGATGATGATATCAATGTATATGTTATAAACGACGTATATGACGATTATTATTACTCTCGCGGATGGAATACCAGTTTCCGTTGGGGAATAGGATATAACCCTTGGTACTATTCATACAGCAGTTGGGATCCCTGGTACTGGGATTCATGGTACTACCCCGGTTATTACTCTTGGTATAGCCGTCCTTATTGGGGATGGGGTGGTTGGTATTCCGGCTGGTATGGTGGTTGGTACGGAGGTTGGTCTGGCGGATGGGGCTGGTCCGGCGGATGGCACGACCCATGGTATTCAAGACCTTACTCACGCAATTATTATAGTAATGGTCGAAACAGTGCCGGCAGATACGGTAATAATTCTTCAGGCAGATACTCTTCATCAAGAGATAACGGAAGATATTCAGGAGGTAGATCTTCAGAAGGCGGAAGGTACAGTTCCGGCCGTACTTCCAGCGGAGGACGCTACAGCAGTGACAATGTCCGCTCAAGCGGCCGATATAGTTCAGATCGCACTTCTGCAACCGATGGAAGATACAGCACCGGAGGAAGAACATCATCCAGAGAATCAGGTATCAGCACAAGACCATTGAATACGGGAGGAAGAACTTCATCAGGACGTACTTATATAAACCGTGATGCAACTTATGATGCGAGTACAGGACGTATATACTCCAATGGCAGAACATCTTCGTCATCAAGAGGATCAAGCGATAATTCGGGAACAACATCATCTTCTAATTCCGGAAGATATTCATCGGGAAGGACATCGTCTTCATCTAGTTCAGAAAGAACTACCACCAGTGGACGATCTTCTAGTTCAAGAAGTTACAATAGCGGAAGTTCATCAAGCTCCAACAGATCTTACGACTCAGGTCGATCTTCGTCAAGCAGCAGTAGATCTTACGATTCGGGCAGGTCTTCGTCTTACAGCAGCGGACGGTCTTCATCAGGAGGATCCTCGTACAGCGGAGGTGGAGGCAGCAGCCGTAGCTCTTCTGGTGGAGGCGGAGGTGGACGCAGCAGCCGCAGATAAAATCAGATAAGCGATCTTGGATATATTAAGGTCTCAGACCCTTTTATTACTTTGGTAAGCATAACAGCTAAAGTCTTTTATAAATTTAAATATATCATTAATACTTGCTGTTATTTAATAAAAATAAAAACGAAAGTTGCTTTAATAATAGGGCAACTTTCGTTCTAAGAAACAAAAATAGATTATGAAAAGAGTTTTTACACTAGCTTTAGTTTTAACATCCATTGCCGGAGGAGCTTCAGCTCAAGGCTCACTGGATGCTTTTAACCTGTCATACAACGATTTGAAAGGAACAGCCCGATCGGTATCAATGGGGGGAGCTTTCGGAGCCTTAGGAGGTGATGTCTCGGGAATTGCAATAAACCCTGCCGGTATCGGAGTATACACAAAATCGGAAATCGTTACCACTCTTAATTTTGCTAATACATCCATCAAGTCGAATTTTTCGGGAAACAGCATGGATGATAAAAAATTTAAAGTAAACTTCGACAATTTAGCCTTCGTAGGAACAGTTCCTATCGAAAGCGATGTGGTTCCATTAATCAATTTCGGATTTTCATACAATAATCTAAAGTCTTTTAACCGTAAATACAGGGCAGGAGCAAATGGGCTGAATCAGTCCTTTACTCAATACTTGGCAGATAGAGCTAATAACCAAAAAGACTTTGACAATATCACATCAGGCAACGGATATAACACTGCTAATGATTGGATGAGCGTATTAGGTTATAGCGGCTATCTAATTGACGAAACAGACAGCAAAACTTTTATTCCTACATTCAGACAAGAAAATACGACGGAAACAGCTAATACAGACCTTTATATTCAAGAAAAAGGTAACGTCAGTTCATATGATTTTAATGTCGGAACGACAATCGATGATATACTTAGCATCGGGCTTACGGTAGCCGTAACCGATATAGACTATCACTTATCATCTACATTATACGAAAAATTCTCGTCAAACAACGATGATTATTATCTGGATAATGAATTGAAAACAGATGGTACAGGATGGCAGGTAAAAGCAGGACTTATCTTTAAACCTATAAAAGAATTGAGAATCGGTGCTGCATACCACTCTCCTACTTGGTATAACATGACTGATCGTTACTACGGAGTAGTAGATGCATCATGGAATAGTGAATTAATTGGTACACCCGGATACAGAGAAGGCGGAGCATCTAATGATTATAAATTAAGAACACCTGACAAATGGATATTCAGTCTTGCTGGTATAATCGGACAATATGCAATAATCAGTGCAGATTATGAATTAACTAATTACAGTAAAACCAACCTGTCTAACAGATACGACAGAGATTATAACTTCAGTCGGGAAAATGGTCTAACAGAACAATATTTCAAAAATTCATCAACAATACGAGTAGGTGCAGAAATCAGATTCACACCTCAGTTTTCGGGACGTGTTGGTTATATGTGGCAACAAAGTCCATTTGAAAAAGAAGTTAAAGACCGAAATATAATTCCTGAAACTGCAGGAACTGTACCTCAATATACAATCGTAGGAGATGCAAATCACTTTACATGGGGACTAGGTTATAAGTTCACTCCAAATTTTTACACAGATATCGCTTTTGTGATAAAAAACAGAAAAGATGACCTATACCTTTATCAGGATTCAGACAAAGTAGAATTGAAAACGAATCAGTTTTCAGGTCTGATAACTTTCGGCTGCCGATTCTGATAAAATAGTAAAAAGTAAGGTCTCAGACCTATTTATTGCTCTGGCGAGTAAAACATTATAAACTAAAAGTATAACATTAATACTTTCTGTAATTCAAAATAGAAAAGCTGTACAGAATCCAGATGGATAGTGCAGCTTTTTCTTTTTTCTCAGATTATTCCACTTGCTTTTTATACCTTTGCTTCATTATTTTTTATTTAAACTATCATGTCAACTTATACAGAAGATAACAGGAAAGTAACCACACACCGCCTTCAGGAAATGAAACAGCGAGGCGAGAAAATATCAATGCTTACTTCATATGATTTTTCGATGGCGTCGATTGTTGATCAAGCGGGGATGGATGTTATCCTTGTAGGAGATTCAGCATCAAATGTAATGGCCGGTAATGTCACCACCCTACCCATGACCCTCGATCAGATGATCTATCACGGAAAATCAGTAGTGAATGGTGTTAAGCGCGCATTAGTTGTTATAGATATGCCCTTCGGGACATGCTCGGGAAATCCTACTCAATCTTTGGAATCGGCCATCCGCATCATGAAAGAAACCGGAGCCGATGCTTTGAAAATAGAAGGCGGTAAAGAAATAATTGACGATATAAAGAAAATAATCGATGCAGGAATACCCGTTATGGGACATTTGGGATTAATGCCTCAGTCCATCAATAAATACGGAACTTACGCAGTAAGAGCCAAAGATGGAGACGAAGCCAAGAAGCTACTCGAAGATGCCCGCTTACTCGAATCGATAGGTTGTTTCGGTATTGTTCTGGAAAAAATCCCGGCTCAACTCGCCGGACAGGCATCTAAAGAATTAAGTATCCCCATTATAGGTATTGGTGCAGGAGGAGAGGTTGACGGACAGGTTTTGGTTATACACGATATGCTCGGTATAAATAAGGGATTCTCCCCTAAATTTTTGCGCCGTTATGCCGACTTACATACAATAATGACCAAAGCGGTACAGAGCTATATAGAGGATGTAAAAACCAGTGACTTCCCCAACCAGAACGAAAGCTATTAACATCTCTGACAGATAAAGAAGATAAAGACACACAGGCTGCAATCTGTCGAAAAGGCATAATTGCAGCCTTGGTTTTATTTAGAGACATAGAAATAACCAAAGCAATAAAAGAGGTTTAGACCTTAATTATATTTACTGATCGAAACTAAAGAATACCCAAAGCGATAATGAAAGTTTGTATAGCCGAAAAGCCCAGTGTAGCCCGTGAAATTGCCAATGTATTAGGAGCCAACAGTAAAAAAGACGGCTACTTTGAAGGGAATGGATATCAGGTGACCTGGACATTCGGGCACTTCTGTACACTCAAAGAACCCCACGAATACTATTCGCAATGGAAACGCTGGTCTTTAGATGTGTTACCGATGATACCTCCCCGATTTGGAATAAAGCTGCTGGACAATGACGGTGTAATCAAACAATTCGGTGTAATTGAAAACCTTATAGCCAAAGCAGACGAAGTGATAAACTGCGGTGATGCGGGACAAGAAGGAGAATTGATCCAACGGTGGGTAATGCAGAAAGCCCAATGCAAGTGCCCGGTTAAGAGACTCTGGATATCATCGCTTACCGAAGATGCCATCCGTGAAGGTTTTCAGAAACTGAGGGAGCAAAAAGAATTCGATAAACTATACGAAGCTGGATTATCCCGTGCCATCGGCGATTGGCTGCTTGGGATGAATGCGACCCGTCTATACACAGTTAAATACGGACAAAACAAATCGGTATTATCCATCGGACGTGTACAAACTCCTACTCTGGCACTGATAGTAAACAGACAACTCGAAATAGAAAATTTCAAGCCAGAACCTTATTGGGAACTTAAAACCATCTACAGGGATACGACATTTTCGGCTACAAAAGGCAGATTTACTACTGTCGAAGAAGGAACAAAATTTCTCGATGAAATAAAAGACAGTATCTTCGAAGTTACAGATGTTACGACTAAAAATGGAGAAGAGTATCCTCCAAGACTATTCGACCTTACATCGCTGCAAGTAGAATGCAACAAAAAATTCGCCTTCTCGGCAGAAGACACACTAAAAACAATTCAGTCCCTTTATGAAAAGAAGCTGACCACCTACCCTCGTGTAGATACCACTTTTCTGAGTGACGATATTTTTCCGAAAGTACCTGCTACCCTTAAAGGACTATATGGGTATGAAACCCTGGTAGAACCTGTATTGGCAAGTAAAATAAAGAAGTCGAAAAAAGTATTCGACAACAGCAAGGTTACCGACCACCATGCTATCATTCCAACAGGTGTAAGAGCAACAGCCATCAGCGAAAACGAACGCAAGGTTTACGATCTGATCACACGCCGCTTCATCGCTGTTTTTTATCCGAATTGTAAAGTATCCACAACAACCGTTCTGGGAGAAGCCGCTAAAGTAGAATTTAAAGTAACCGGAAAACAAATACTGGATCCGGGATGGCGTGTTGTTTTCGAAAAACAATCAGCTAATAATTCTGCCGATGATGAAAATAATAACAAAGACGAAGAAAATATTCTTCCCGATTTTATAAAAGGTGAAAACGGTCCACATGAACCATCATTAAACGAAAAATGGACTACCCCTCCTAAATATTACACAGAAGCAACTCTGCTGCGTGCAATGGAAACCGCCGGAAAGTTAGTGGATAATGAAGAATTGAGAGACGCCTTAAAAGAAAATGGAATTGGCCGCCCCTCAACCCGTGCAGCTATTATAGAAACCTTATTTAAACGGAATTACATACGCAAAGAAAAGAAAAACCTCTTTGCAACGATCACCGGTGTACAGCTAATACAAACCATTCAGGAAGAGCTGCTTAAATCGGCAGAATTAACCGGAATATGGGAAAATAAGCTGAGACAGATAGAGCGCAGCCAATATGACACGCGGATTTTCATTGATGAACTGAAGCAAATGCTGATACAGGTAGTCACTAATGTAAGAAACGATTGGAGTCAAAAATCTATCGAGATAGAAGAAGTAAAAGAACCCGAAAAAAATCCGGAGAAGAAATCTTCACCGAGAAAGAAAAAAGAAGACACCGGAGAAAAGAAAGCAAAAGCATCAGCAAAGAAAACAGATAAAGAAGTTACCTGCCCTCTTTGCAAAAAAGGAAAACTGCTGAAAGGAAAAGCGGCATATGGTTGCTCGGAATGGAAAGCAGGATGTACTTACCGCCTTCCGTTCGATGGCAATGTAGAAAATATGAGCAATGACGAATTAAGAAAATTTCTTAAAACCTGATGCCATACCCTATCGAAAAGATTGCATAATTAGAATACCATTCGGGCTTCTCTTTTTTCAATAATAACTGATTAAATTCGAAATTCAAAAACCCGCGATCAGATAAGTCAAACTCGGCTCCCAATCCTAGATTACAGCCAAAATCCGTTATATTTCGGTTGTTCGGAACAGCCGAAAAACTATGGTTGCTTGCAACAACCCCAATTACAGGATAAAGCCGAAAGTTATCTATTATATTCACCAGATAGTGACCGTTAATACTTATATCTAAACCCAAGTTACTATCCGAAGGAATATAAGCTGTAACATTTGCTGCTAAACGGATATTATATGGCAGAGAGTAACGATAATTGGCTCCTATACCATATTTGGCATCATCAATCTTAGAACGATAGTTCAGGTCAAATACGAGTGACGATTTTTGAGCGTAAGTACAAATACATAGTACTGCAAATAAAATTGTGATAAGTGTCTTTTTCATATATTATGAGATTAGTGTTTCTCAAAAGTAGATATTCTTATATTCACCATCAATACCTAAAAATAATGAGATTCAGTTTCTGATTGAGTGAATGGGTTTTCTTACGTACGGGGATATTTCCGATAAGGGATCTAAACTACAGAAAAAGAACAAAAAGAATTATCTTTGTACAAAAAAGAATGCAAGAAGAAATTTTCCCGCTGGTAGATGAAGATGGCAATGTTATAGGACAAGCCTCCCGAAAAGAATGCCATAGCGGATCGAAGCTTTTACATCCGGTTATACACCTCCATATATTTAACAGTAAGGGCGAATTATATCTCCAAAAAAGATCAGCAACTAAAGACATACAACCCAATAAGTGGGACTCATCGGTAGGCGGACATATAGATCTGGGTGAAACGCCCGAAATTGCAGCTAAACGCGAAGCGCGAGAAGAAATAGGGCTACAAGACGTAACCATACATTTTATCCAAAAATACATTATCGAAACAGATAGAGAAAGAGAACTCACTTACTGCTTTTATTCTATTTCTAATGAAACTCCTCATGCCGATATGAACGAGGTTACAGACGGGAGGTTCTGGAATATTTCAGAAATAGCAGATCAATTGGGAAAAGATATTTTCACACCTAATTTCGAATTGGACTTCAAGCATTTCTTAAACTCGGGCATTGACAATTTACTCGAAAAATACAAATAAGATTATTTTTATCTATAGAGAAAGGCTGTTAACAGTGACCAACTGAAAGAGGAAAAAGTAACAATGAAAAGTGTACATAAAGTGAGTCACCTTTGTAACCTTTTTTTAAGAATGATCAATAAAAAGGGGTTACAAGAAAAAAAGGAACAACCGAAGAAGTACAATTTTGACGTCACCTTTGTTACCTTTTTGAAATTGATTACTGATAATTGTTTATTGATAACTATTCATTGACTCCGTTACTTTTGTAACCTTTTCAATATAATCTAAAAAAAACAAGATATAATGCAATTTAAACTAATAGAGAACGGAGATTCTGTTCGCAAACACGATAAAGAGATTCTAAAACAAGCAATTTTGTCTTTGAAAGAAGACGAAGATTGCTACATTATACTCGAACCGAAAAGTCCTATAGATAACAGCATCTACCTACAGATAAGTATTGAAGCAGGTCAATATAAGGTAGAGACACGACTGGTATTCGGTTCGGATGACGACTTCAAGCATCTTAGTAAACGGTACAGCAACAATGAAGAGGTAATCCATCTATTTGATGATTATTATACCGACTGTAAGTTACCCGACCTTCGCTCATGGTCTGACGATACATCGACCTTCAAAGAGGAAGAAGAAAGAGACATGGTCAAACTGTATAAAAATACAGAAGGGCAGATTCACTATTTCGAAATGTGGATAGATGAAGAAGACATCCTTACATCTCACGAAGGCATTCTTGGCGAAATCGGTGAAACTGAAAGCTTCGCCAAACCAAGTGACGAAGACCACCTTCCTCCACGAATAGCTATGGCTAAAGCCATCAAAACATATCAAGAGCGGGGTTATAGCGAAAACATCAATCTCACCGAACTGATCATACAATATCCGGTGGAAAAGAATACCAAACCTTCCGCCATCGACAAGCAGATTGAAGACATAGAGGCTTGTTTGAATAATTGTTTGGGATGGACGGGAAACGGACATTGCGACGGAGGAGACTACGCCTTTGACATAGCAACATTCTTCTGCTATGTGGTAGATAAAGACATCGCAACGGAAACAATTATTGAAGCATTAGAGGAAGACGGACTTATGTTTGCAGGCGTTAAAATCGCCTATGCTGATGAAAAGACCGAAGAATATCTTCTAATCTATCCGAACGAAGGTACATTCAATATGATATAAAAATAGCGGTTGTATCTTCCGAAACAACCGCCTTATGCTCTTTGATATAATGATTATTTTTTATCCGTTTTACTATTGCTTCCTCCTGAAGGACGTGCGATAGAGTCACGCATTTCGGTATCGGCCTGGATATTCTGCATTTTATAATAATCCATCACCCCAAGATTGCCGCTGCGGAGAGCTTCTGCCATCGCTTTTGGTATCTCGGCTTCCGCTTCAATCACTTTAGCACGGGCTTCCTGAGCTTTCGCCTTCATTTCCTGTTCAAGAGCCACCGCCATCGAACGACGTTCTTCAGCTCTTGCCTGAGCAATATTTTTATCGGCTTGTGCCTGATCGATCTGTAATACAGCTCCGATATTCTTACCTATATCGATATCGGCAATATCAATTGAAAGGATCTCAAATGCAGTACCGGCATCAAGACCTTTACGCAATACAAGTTTAGATATAGAGTCGGGATTTTCCAACACCGATTTATGACTGTCGGATGAACCGATCGACGATACAATACCTTCACCCACACGGGCTAATATGGTTTCTTCACCTGCTCCTCCGACTAACTGTTTGATATTGGCACGAACCGTTACACGGGCTTTAGCTATCAGCTGAATACCATCTTTGGCAACTGCCGTAACAGGAGGTGTATCTATAACTTTCGGGTTTACCGACATCTGTACAGCATTAAATACATCACGACCCGCAAGGTCTATTGCTGTAGCCATCTGAAACGAAAGATCTATATTAGCTTTAGAAGCAGATACAAGAGCATGTACAACTTTTTCGACATGACCGCCTGCCAGATAGTGAGCCTCCAGTTCGTCTCTCGTGATTGTTTTCAATCCTGCTTTATGAGCCTCTATCATAGCTGTGACGATAGTACGGGGAGGAACCCGGCGAATACGCATCAGAAACAGCTGTATCAATGAAACCCGAACTCCCGCAGAGATTGCATTAATCCACAAGAAGAACGGAACGTAATAAAAGAATATCAGCAGAAGTATGACTGCTAATACTGCAATTGCGACAAATAAAATCGGCATAATTTATTCAGGTTTTAATGTTAATAAGCAAATGCAAGTACAAGTACTTAATGATATATTTTCAATTTATAATAAGCTCTGGTTGTTATATAAATAGGTCTTCGACCTTATTTATACCGGTATGGCACTAGGCTTTACCAGCACGGTTGATTTCTCGACATGAACGATTTCGACGTTTTCACCCTCGTCTATAAATTCGCCCGTTACAGACTTGGCTTCAACAACAGATTCATTGTTGAATTCGACTTTTCCGATAGGATTCAGGCGGGATAAAGCAATTCCCTTATCCCCAACCGATAGGGTTTGTATTTCGGGTTGTTCAACCACGGCATCTATATCAGTTTTAAGGGCAATATGATCGAGTGCATTCGATTTGATGACAAACACAAAAGCCCCTACTCCAATAATTATATTGGCAGCTATAGTAACGTATCCGGCAGTTGCATCCACATAATAGAAGGCATACACGATACTGCCCACCATCATAACACCACCTGCAATTCCGGCAATAGAGATGCCGGGCAACAAGAATATCTCAGCCAGCATCAAGGCTACTCCTATCACTATCAAACAAACGATTATAATAATTTCGACGGTCATATTCTTAATTACGGTTTACCTTAATTTCTTCGTTTCTGGTATTCACTTCCAAGTCAGAAATAGTCTTCATCAATTGCTCCTGTGATTTTTCAAGATCGACAATTATCGCTGATAAAGATTTCTTCTGAGCAGCAGAGGCTTTACTGTAATCGAGACGCTTGGTTTCCAGATTATCATTTAAAATATCCAGACTCTTCTGTTTTGACTGTAAGTCTTGAAACATCGTACGAGCCTTTGTACTCTTAAAGTCTGAGTAAAAGTGATAAATCCTGCTGTCATCAACAATAAACGTAAAGTCTATTGATTTCGTCTCTACTTTAGCAACCTCCTTCTTAGCCTTTTCTCTTATCGAGCGGTAGTCTTTTCCAGGTTGCCATGTATTTCTGATTGATGTTATACGAGCCCTGCTTTCGATATACTTGTCATCGTCACTCTCGACAAGTTTAACTTCTTCGTTAGGTATAAAAGTATATATGCAGACTTTCCCCTCAGGTTGAAAGCGGTCAGTAGCAAACCAACCGACACCCTTCTCTTCGTCAAAGACATAAAGATAATCATTTGCGGGAGAGTTAAAAGGCATATTCAATAACTCGGGGGTAAGAAACGAATCGTTATTGAAGTTATAACGGGTTACATAGATATCATATCCACCCAAACCATTATCGTCTTTTGCTGAAAAATAGATTGTCGATCCGTCAGTTAAAACAAACGGATAATTCGCATCTCCATCCAATCCGAAGTTATCGGCAGACAAAGCTTTCTTATTGCCGTATCCCGACAAAAGCTTATCCATAGAATAAAGAGTATACTTAGACTTAGATGGTTCGCCGAAATAAATCTTAGAGCCTTTTTGATTGATATACACAACTGATTCTACATTGCCCTTTGATTCGAAGATATCCTGATATCGAGACAAACTTCCTACCTCGGGAGATAACTTATATGCCGACAATAAAGACTGTTTATCCACAATCAAGCTATCAATGATCTGAATATCCTCTGTTCTGGATATTGCCTTTTGCATTTTATCCAAAGCTTGATTATAGGGAGCCAAAACCGATTCCTTTTCACGAGGACGAGCCTTTGCGTACCGTTGCAGCAGTTCTTCAGCCTCACTAACTCGGTACTCTTTTATATACAAGTCACCAAGATACAGGTATGATTCGGGCAAGTTCCTTTTCGATGCAATCAGAAGACATTCTTCAGCCTTTTTCAGGTCACCGCCTGTCTCAACCAAACATACTCCATACCATAAGTTAAGAGATGCATCATTGGGTTTCGCATTATATTCCCTTTCGAAAACAGGTAA
The DNA here is from genome assembly GCF_036511535.1 of Indolivaga capnocytophagoides. Lineage (GTDB taxonomy): Bacteria > Bacteroidota > Bacteroidia > Bacteroidales > Dysgonomonadaceae > Dysgonomonas_A > Dysgonomonas_A capnocytophagoides. Next base: position 3,060,247 of record NZ_AP028867.1, read on the forward strand.
GACTTTGTCGAAAGCTCCATTTTTATAATCGGCCTTCGCCTGAACCAGCTCTTTTGTATTTTGAGCACTCGCACCAAAAAACAAGAACAATAATATAGTCAGACTCCAATATTTCATACAAATCAACGTTTAAAACACAGTTGGTAATCAAAGATAAAAAATAATATGTTAAGGACATTAAGCTCTTAGACCTTTTTATTGATATAGGAAGTATAATAGACTAAGCCGTTTACATATTTAAAGATGCATAATTAAATACACTTAGCTACTTATCCTCTTCCTTTTAGAGAGGAGGCATTCTTTTTTCAAGCTGTGTTTTTAATTTGCAAAGAAGATTATATTTTTGTATCTTCCTTAAAAGAAGGACATCATATGCCAAAGATTTACCGCCTGTCTCGCACAGGCACCCGCATACTATATAAGGTGAGACATCACAAAGGACACGGAATACACTCTCCGTTTGTCTTCAATTTCATAACCAAAGTAATTGAAGAAAAGTCTCCGTATTACGCATATAATGATATCCGTGAGTTTATCTTATCACAACCGGACATCACGTTCAATGAAAATAAGTTCGAAAGGCTATTGTTTAAGTGTGTAAACTATTTCAATGCAAAAAGGATACTTGAACTGGGAGCCGGATCCGGAATAAATACACTTTACCTCACTGTAGCTTCGAAGCAATGTATTTGCACTTCAGTAGAAACTGATCTCAATAAAAAAGAAGCAATCGACCGATTATACAATAAATGGGGATACAACATCCGCTTATCTCATGAGAAATTTCCTCAGGTTGACAAACCCCTCGATTGTATTTTGCTGAATTTACGAAATTACGAAGCCGATCATACAACCCTCATAGAATACCTTCTCTCATTGATCAACGAAAATAGTTTCATTATAGTTGATGGTATCCGAACAAACAGGAAACATCAAATGTTATGGAAAAGACTAATCGGATGTAATGAGGTAAGAGTATCAATGGACTTGTTTCATGTTGGTATATTGTTCTTCAATCCGAAATACTATAAACGTAATTTTAAACTCAGTTATTGAGACTATCGATATGAAAAAAAGCTTAGTATATACAAAAACCGGAGATAAAGGCACAACTGCTTTAGTCGGAGGAACACGGGTTCCGAAATCGCATGTCAGATTGGACGCATATGGAACTATTGACGAACTAAATTCGTTCGTCGGTCTACTTATCTGCCAGATAAAGGACGAAGAAACTCTTAAAGTATTATCTTTTATTCAGCATAAACTATTTACCGTTGGATCGTATCTGGCAACAGAAACAGAAGCCATCGCCCCTAAGGCTGCAAGTATTATCACAGAAGATAATATTTCAATGCTCGAATCGGAAATGGATCGTATAGACAGCGAACTACCCCGCCTAAGACAATTTGTATTACCCGGAGGCAGTGAAGCCGCTGCCCGGGCACATCTATGCCGTACTGTAGCAAGACGGGCAGAGAGATGTATTTACAAAGTAAAAGATGAATATCCTGTAGAAGATAATATAATGAAATTCGTAAATCGGCTTTCAGATTACTTCTTTATTATTGCCCGAAGAGAATGTAATAAAGATGGTAAAGAAATATTTTGGGATACTTCTTGTTTATAAGAAATATTAGTTTATTTTTGCCGAAAATAAAAACTGGGATAATAAATTAAAGGAACAAATAAAAATATATCACTATGTATTGGACTCTAGAATTAGCATCAAAATTAGAAGATGCACCATGGCCTGCTACAAAGGATGAACTAATTGACTATGCTCAACGTTCGGGTGCGCCCTTAGAAGTTATAGAAAACCTTCAGGAGCTTGAAGATGAGGGTGAAATATTTGACACAATCGAAGATATTTGGCCGGATTATCCAAGTAAAGAAGACTTCTTCTTTAACGAAGACGAGTATTGATAAAGGTCGTAAATGAAAACAGAAAGAGCAGAACTATAAATTCTGCTCTTTTCTATTAATAGTTGTACGAGTCTGTATCTTGTGCAGCAGATGATATTTTGCCGTTCAGAATATTAAACCTGTAATTGAAGCTCACTAACACATATCTCCCTATCATGTTGGTTTTAGTATCAGAGATATAATTACCGGATACAACACGTAACAGATTATTCCGATCAGCCAATAGATCATAACACTGTACCTTAACGGTTCCGGCTTTCTTTTTCATAAATTGCTTCGACAAAGAAAGATTCCATAACAACTCCGAATTCTTAAATGCAGCAGAGTATCCATGATTATAAGTATAGCTGACTTCGTTCTGCAGGGAGATATCATACGGAAACTTAATCATCGTTGAAGACTTCACTCCAAGATTAGAGGTACCCAAATCTCCTTCTTGAGATAAATTATTGCGTGTAATATTAAATGCGACATTCGCTTGCAGGCGCTGGTCGAATTTTTCCGACTTATAGCTTATCGAAAAAGATTCGCTCAAGGTCAGGTTATATGTAATATTCTTCGCTCCATTAGAGTATCCGATATTACGGACAAAGTAAGCAAAAGAACTGTTATCTACCGTAAACTTCTTATTTTTAAGAGGTGTATTAAACATAATACCACCATTCATACCCCAATTACCTTTAACGTTACGATAAGAACTCTCAACGTTCCCGTCTTTATCTGTAATTGTATAATCTACAATCTTATTGGCTATATAATTTCCAGATGCAGTAATCATAAAGAAAGCCCCTTTCTCATAATCCGATACCTGATAATACATACTTATATTATTATCGAAGCTGGGTTTTAAATCGGGATTTCCGTACGTTCGGGACAACGCATCGAGAATGATTGTATCAGCAGACATCTGTCTCAAAGTAGGATGTTCGGTAGTCCCGTAATAATCAAAGTCAAATGTAGCATTACTTTTCGGACGGTATGTAAACTTAAAAGAAGGAGAGAAATTGACTACACTCTGTGTTTGCTTTTCTATAATAGAATCTCTTACCGTTGATCTGTTCTTTGAGTGTGTAGGATCAACGCTGAATCCAATTGTATATTCATATTTCTCATGAATAGATTGAAATCCGACATTAAATCGCTGAGTCGAATAACGAGATAATGAGTTTCTGGTATATGCTGTATCTATTACAGTATATTCTCCTTCAGGATCCCTACGAAAAGTAGAACGATCTCTGCCCGAATAATCCTGACGGTAATTGTACGAAAATTGCAGAGAATGATGAGTATCCAATGGCTCTACATAAGAGAGCATCACCCCCCAGTTATTTCCCGAACTGCTAATATCAAGTTTCTGATCTAATATCTTTGTCGAATTTAAAGACTGGTACCGGGTAAAAGAATAGTTCGTCCCGTCATCCTGAGACCCTCTGAAAGCTCCGGTCAAACTCAAGCTGATATTCCGGCCTTTTGCATTTAATTTTCGTCCGATAACCAACGATCCGTTTAAGTTATATACATCTCCCTGTGTTATATAATCAGACCATCCGGAAGTCGAATCTTTTTGATTTTGCATATAAGAAAGAGAATTACTCTTACGCACGTCATCGGCAGTTCCGGTAGACACACTCATACGAGTATATACAGTTGTCAGAGAATCCGGCGTCCATTTAGAATTCAGAGAGAAGGTCAGATTCCGCTTTCTATTATTAGACGAAGACGACTGAGTACTCATCCGGTTTCCTCCTTCTATAAAAGTCTGGGTATTACTGTCCATCTTAAACAGATTGTCATTGTCTTCATACCTCACATTCCCTCCAACCGAAATTTTACTATTGCGCTGTATATTGAAGTTTGTACTCAGATTTCGCTCTTTTGTTATCCCGTCGTATTGGCTCGAAACACCACTATACTCAAAATTATCGGTAACATTATTCAAATTACCTATAACAGCAAACTGGTTATCATCTTCCATATAGTTTGCATTGAACTTATTAGCATAGCGGTCATCAGTACCGTATCCTACACGGGCATTACCAAACACCGATTTTTTCATGCCCTCCTTTACTGTGAGGTTTAAGACTTGCTCGGCATTATTATCTTTGAATCCGGTCACTTTAGACATGTCCGACTGCTCTTTAAACAACTGTAGTTTATTCACCATTGAGGCAGGCAAATTCTTCAGAGCCAAATCTATATCATTATCAAAGAATTCTTTTCCATCTATCAGTATCTTCGAGATAATTTTGCCGTTAGCCATCAGCTTACCATCGGAGCTCACTTCTATCCCGGGCATACGCCTGACCAAATCCTGAAGAAGAGCATCTTCTCCCACCCTGTAAGCGTCGGCGTTGTATTCTATTGTATCTCCTCTTACCACAATATCAGGAACTGGAGCTATTACCACAGCTTCGCCAATACTGTATTCTGCGAATTTCAATAGAATGGTATTCAATTCGACCTTCGATCTGTCGTTTATATATATCGGATATTTCTTTTTCTGATAGTTTACACAAGATACATCAAGAATATAACGACCTCTTTTTGCCGGAATAGAAAATTCGCCCGAATCATTTGTCACCGCCCCTGAAACATAAGTACTGTCCTGAGCTTTCAACAAACGGATAGAGGCATAAGAAATCGGCTCATTCTTCAAACTATCCCGAACAATACCGGTTATAGTCTGGGAATAAGCTGCAACAGATAAGCATAAAAGAAGAAATACATATAGATATTTCACCAACAACTACTATTTTTCTATTATCAATCCACTCTTCTTTCCAAAAGTGACTCTTGGAATATAACGAAAAAAAAGAGCATCTAGTATGATACTCTTCTATATAATGGCTCCGGATATAGACTAATTATTCTTTTCGGTAAACAGCACCATCTTGACATGCAATTTATTACCGATATCTATTACATTAACAATATCTTGCAGATTTAACATTTTATCTGCCTGCAGCAACACATTGACATCATCACCATCGTGTCTTTCACCGATAGAGTTCACCAGTTCCTGTTCCAAGGTATCAAACGTCACCTGCTTATCATTTACATAATACTTAAGATCGGATGTTATGATCAGAGTGATATTTTTCTTAGTTGCAACCTTTTCTGCAGTCGATGAGTTAGGCAATAATACACGTATTGCGGCAGGAGTCACCATAGTCGATACAATCAGAAAGAATAATAACAAGAAAAACATGATATCATTCAATGAAGCTGTATAAACTTCTGCTGCTCTATTTTTTCGACGTTCTATTTTCATCTATAGTTATAATTACTCATTAGGGTCACAGACCTATTTATTGCATTTTCAGTAAAACGGCCATAGATCATTCAGCCGAATGATCTATCACTTGACTCCTCCTACGGTTTTTAAGAGCTTTTAAGGCATCATTCGAATCCTTATCCAGATTAGATGTTATCTTATCAATACGCCCGTTTAAAACATAGTATCCCGAATAAGCCACAATACCGACCAAAAGACCGGCTCCCGAACAAATCATTTTTTGATATAATCCATCCGAGATGGTAGCAATATCAAGATCCGCTGTCTGAGAAATATTATAAAAGATAGTAATCACACCAAAAATAGTTCCCAAAAAACCAAGCATGGGCGCAATAGATGCTATAATACCCAAGTAATTCATATGATTTTCGAGTTTTGAGATCTGCTGACGGGCTTCGATTTCCATTGTCTGCTCTATCTCACTGATAGGTTCTGATTCTTCTTTTAATCCTGCGGCAACAACTTTACCCAGAATATAAGGTTTTTCGAAACAGAAATTCAACGCCCGATCTGTTTTTCCTTCCGAAATAAGCTCAATAATACGCGATTGCCAGATAGAATCACGTTTACCAACTTTACTTATCGTCATCCAACGTTCAATTATATAATAAATCGAAAGTACCGAGAGTATGGCAATGGGAATCATTACCCATCCACCTTTTAAAATCAAGCTAAAATAACTCTCCGGAGCAGCAGTTGCCGCAGGTTCTAATGTAGAAGTTGCCGATTGCAACAAAATAAATAAATTCATCATAAGAGAACGAAAAGATTAGGAAAAAATGATTCGTTTCAGCATCATAACTACCTGTCATATTTCACATATGAAGAGAGGTAAGCGCTGAAACTTTATAACAGGCTAAAAATAACTAATTCGATAAACATAGAAACAATGTTTATCGAATTTAGTTCTAAGGTCTCAAACCTTTTTATTATTTTTTATAAGCATAACTGCTAGTTATCTCTATAAAATATATTATTCGAATATTAGAAACCGAAACTTACCGAGTTGATGTACTCGTAGAAACAACTGATAACTCCGATAAAGAAAATACCTATCATAGAACAAACCAACGATATTTTCAGATATCCGTCTGTTTGCAGGTTTTCGATAGGATCGTTTGTTTTCTTTATAAACATCGCCTTCACCACCAACAAGTAGTAGAACAAAGATATCACAGTATTTACCAATGCCAGAAATACCAATATCGTATTTGCAGGGTTACCGGATTCCATAGCCGACATAAAGACAAATAACTTACTGAAAAATCCTGCTGTAGGAGGGATACCACCCAAAGAGAACATCGAGATCATCATTACCAAAGCCAACTTCGGATTACTGTAATAAAGTCCGTCATAGTCATTCATATTCACCTTTCCGGTCTTATTTTCAATGCTGGTGATCACACCAAAAGCAGCCAGATTAGAGAAGACATAAACAAATACATAAAATATTGTAGCTGCCATCCCCAATGTACTTCCACTGAAAACACCCAACATGATATAACCGGCCTGCGAGATAGAAGAGAATGCCAGGAATCTTTTCATATTCCTCTGACGAAGTGCAAATAGGTTACCGACAGTGATAGTTATTAATATGATAATCCAGATTAGAGGATGCCATACGACTTCCAATGCAGGAAATACTTTATACAGAATCAACATCAAAGCAAATACTGCCGCCCCTTTAGAGATGGTCGACAAGTAAAGCGTAATATTGGTAGGTGCACCTTGATATACATCAGGAGCCCAAAGATGGAAAGGAACCAACGACAACTTGAAGAATAAGCCCGAAAGGAAAAAAATCATTGCCATTATGATAAGTGGCGATGAATATATATTCTGGAAAATATCAGCAAAATAAAGAGTACCGCAAGCTCCGTATAAGAACGAAAGTCCGAATATCATTACCGCAGACGAAAATATTGCATTGAATATATATTTCGCTCCGGCTTCAGCACTGTTTTGTTTATATTTATCAAAAGCAACTAATGCGGCTAAAGGCAAAGATGCTGTTTCGAGCCCGATATAGAATAAAAGAAAATTACCCGAAGAAATCATCAGATACATCCCCAGCAAAGTAAGGATAGTCAACATGAAGAATTCTCCGCGTTTAATAACAGATTCGGCTTTACCAAGCCATTCATTAGCCTGAAGCATTATCAAGAACACCCCGATATTCAACACGCTTTTCATTGTCACCTGAGCAGCACCCGTCAGATACATACCACCGAATGACTCTCCGGTATCTTTATTAATAAAGAAACAATAAACAGTATGTGCTAAGAATAGCAAGCATGCAAAAGGAAAGTAATACTTCTTTGCATTGTCTGAAGCGAATAAATCATAACAAATAAGTATTAGAAATACCCCTATCAGAGATAATTCCGGCTTCATTAACAAATAATTGCTCAAATCCATCTTTTCAAATCTATATTTTAAACTTTAAGGCCTTAGCCATCTTTCTTTGGATCAAACCAAAGCTATTTTACTTTCTAATTTATAAATCAAATCTCTAGCGATAAAGATATCTTGACATATCAACATACCGGTCTTTGTCGGCGGCATTAGAATTGCCATAAATATTCGAATCAGAAAAAGTATTAACCGTCTGGTATTTATTCATATTAGTTTGACGTACCGCTACGGTATAAGACCCGAATCGACCAACTGTTTTATCAACGGTCAGGATAATATCAATACCCGGTTTAGAATAAAACAAAGACTCGTATTTACCTTTCAATCTCGATTCTCTGGTTACCAACCGATAACGGTCATTAACCAAGTCTCGCTTCACCATATCATAGATACTAGGAGAATAAAACTCCCACGCAGCCAACTTCATATCGCTGGCAAAGTCTGGAACAATAAAAGAAATCTTAGAGTTGTTATTATACGAATAAACATAATTCGTCGATAGCCCTCCGGCATACTCTCCCCAGAAATTGTACCCTTTGGATGAAACAGCCGCGTTAAAGTAATCCTGATCTTTTCCCGCCAGATCAATCAGCTCAGGCAAAGAAAAACTTTGAGCGGAAACAAAAGAAGCAATAGCTAAAAATGTTCCAAGGAATAGCGATTTTAGTTTTTTCATAAACTTCTCGGATTATCGAAGTTAATTAAAAGTCTTGAAAACCTTTAATGTAAACAAGCATGAATCATACTCGATATCCAGCCCGGGAACAAACCAACCCCGGCCACACTAAGAACCAATCCTACAACTGCAACTTTTTCGTACCAAACAGCATCTGTAAGCTCCAGGTGATGATCGTTTATCACAGGTCCGTAAAGAATCTTACCGACAACCTTCAATATATATACGGCAGTGATCACAATAGATGCACAAGCCATTATAGTCAATACTCTGTGGAACATATCGGTATGTTGGAAGGAACCTACAAAAATAGTCATCTCCGCAACGAAACCACTCAATCCGGGAAGCCCCAGAGAAGCAAGCCCAGCCAATACATAACAAACGGAAAGGAAAGGCATAATTTTCATCAATCCTCCTAACTCTCTAATATCACGAGTATGTGTCCGTCCGTAGATCATACCGATCAGGGCAAAGAAAAGGGCGGTCATCAAACCGTGAGACAACATCTGCATTACCGCTCCGGTTACCGCTGTATTATTCATCATAAGAATAGCGAATAATACCAGTCCACAGTGGCTCACCGATGAGTAAGCGTTTATATATTTCAAGTCGGTTTGAGCAATCGCACCGAAAGCTCCGTAAACCACACTTATACCTGTCAATATCAAAAAGATCCACGACATCTCGTTTGCTGCTTCAGGCAATAAATGCATAGCAATACGTAAACAGCCGTATCCTCCCAATTTCATCAGTACTCCGGCATGAAGCATCGAAACCGCAGTAGGTGCAGATGCGTGACCATCAGGAGACCATGTATGGAAAGGAAATAGTGCACCAAGTACACCGAATCCTAAGAATGTAATAGGGAAAATCCAACGTTGTGCAGCAACTGGTATCGCATTATTTTTAGCTATCTCAAGGATATTAAATGTCAAGTTGCCATCAGCCGATGAATTGAAGTAAATACCAAGAATTCCCACAAAGAGGAAAGCCGATCCACCCATCAGCATCAGGGTAAGTTTCATCGCTGAATATTCTTTTCTACCTGTCCCCCAAAGACCGATAAGCAGGTACATAGGTATCAGGGCTATCTCGTAGAAGAAGAACATGGTAAACATATCTATCGAAATAAAGAATCCGTATACACCTACAGCTAGCAGCGTAAGCCACATAAAGAAATCTTTAGGAAGAGGATTCATATTCCACGAAGCAAATGTTCCGGTAAGCATAATGATAGCAGTAAGCAATATCATCAGCACCGATATACCATCGACCCCTATCGAATAATAAATATTCAACGGCTTGAACCATGCATAATCAAATCTGAATAACATTGCACTTGTTGGATCAGCCTCTCTTGCTGCAAAGAACATAAACAAAAGAGCTACAGCCAATACAAGTCCGACAGCCGTTCCTATTACCGCAACTGTTCTTACTTGTTTGATGTTTCTACAGAAAATAAATCCTATCAACATCAAAACGGGTATCAATACTATTAATGAAAGAATATTCATTGTTCTACAATTTAAGCAAAAGCTGATATTTAAATTAGACAATCCGAATTATACTTATCGGTTGCTTTTTTACTTGACTAATAACAAAGAGGCCTGAGACCTTAAGCTAAACTTATTGACAAATATAACAAACCAGACAGAAAGCAAATATGGCGACAAACACCAAAGCTCCGATCAGATATGCAAGGGCATATTGCTGAATACGTCCCGATTGGAAACCTTTAATTTTATCAGAGGCACTATTTGTAACAAATGCCAGTGCATTCATAAACGCATCAACAACATGGCGGTCAAACCAAGCAATCGGTTTAGATATTCCGTTGAATATAATTTTACGGGTTACAAACAACCACATTTCATCGAAATAGAATCTATGGCTCGCACCCTTATATAACCAGTTGACTTTTGAAACAAACTGATCCGGTATGCTTGTTTTCTTATAGTACATCACAGTAGCTATACCAATACCTAATATCGCAACTGCAATACTTGATAATGCTATTGGCATCACCAAATGCGCTTCGAAAGGTTTTCCGTCAGTAGTAATTAATTCTGAGAAAGGAACAAATCCGGAAAATACAGACAACACGCCCAATATGATCAACGGAATAGTCATTGAAGCTTCGGCTTCGTGAGGTTCGTGATGATAATGCTTGTGAGTATCATTCCAGAATATTCTGTAATACAAACGGAACATATAGAATGCTGTAAGACCTGCACCGATAAATAAACATGCAAACAAGAATTTATCGTGGTGGAAAGCCGCAGCTAAAATTTCATCTTTACTCCAGAATCCCGAGAATGGGAAAATTCCGGCAATCGCCAAACAAGCGATCAGGAAAGTTATGTGTGTAATCGGCAGTTTTTTCCAAAGGCCACCCATATCATCCATCTCATTACTATGAACAGCATGGATAATAGCACCTGCACCTAAGAATAGTAATGCTTTGAAGAATGCGTGTGTAAACAAGTGGAACATAGATGCCATATACCCCAACCCATCATGGCCTCCGTAAGAGGAAACCCCAAGAGAGGTTATCATATAAGCAATCTGCGATATGGTAGAAAACGCGAGGACACGTTTTATATCAGTCTGCGCACAAGCTACAATCGCGGCATAGACTGAAGTTATCGCCCCAATGTATCCGATTATTGTCAGTACTTCGGGAGTACCGAATACATATATAGGGAATAGACGTGCAACCAAAAATACTCCGGCAACAACCATTGTTGCAGCGTGGATAAGAGCAGACGCCGGTGTTGGACCTTCCATCGCATCGGGTAACCAGATATGGAACGGCATCATAGCCGATTTACCGGCACCTCCGATAAAGATAAACATCATTGCCCATGATAATGCAGATATTCCTAAGAACGAAGCTCCAAGAGCAGATCCTAAGAATGGAGCATCTAAAGAAGTCAATGTTGCAAAATCGAAAGTTTTTGAATAGAATGAAAGAACCAAGATACCGATAAGGAAAAACAAGTCGGCAAAGCGGGTCACGATAAAGGCTTTCTTAGAAGCAGCAACCGCACTTGGTTTAGTATAGTAGAAACTGATAAGAGAGAATGAAGATACCCCTACAAGTTCCCAGAATATATACATTTGGAAAATGTTAGTAGCTACAACCAGCCCCAACATCGAAAAGGTAAATAAAGACAGGAACGAGTAATAACGTTGAAACCCTCTCTCGCCTTTCATATAGCCTAAACTATAGATATGCACCATCAACGATACAGTTGTAATAACCACAAGCATCATTACGGATATCGGATCGAGCATAATACCAAGATCAATATGCAGATGCTCGGTAAATCTCAGCCACTCGAAATGATAAGGCATTACACTTTCAAAAGCACCGGAAGCTCCTCTTCCGATCTTAAAGAAATATTCATATCCGGTCATATATGACAAAACTGTCATAACAGCCAGCGATAGAGTACCCAGTACTCCGGCAACTATCGGTTTCATTTTACCCCCCAGCAGTCCCAGAATAAGGAACATAATGGCCGGCAGGACAATTATCAGTAACGTATACGAATAAGGCATATCTATATCGTTTTTTTGTATTCTTTTTTAGTGTCTGTTCACAAAAGATCTATGACCTCAATGTTTCATTGTTGTTATATTCTCATCTATATACACGCTCTTCACATTGCGGTAAATAGTAATAATAATGGCGATAGCAACAGCCGTTTCGGCAGCGGCCACAGCAATGGCAAACAATGCGAAGAAAAGCCCTTCCAACTGTCCCGGATAAAGAAACCGGTTAAAGATTACGAAGTTCAGATCCGCTGCATTCAACATCAATTCTATTGACATCAATACCATCAGCATATTTTTTCGAGACAGAAAACCATATACCCCGATAAAGAACATAAGCGTACTTACAGCCAGATATGCTTCCATCGGTATGGAAAAGGTTTCTACAAGAAATTGATTCATATTATTATATTATTAAGCTATTCTACTGATTTTATTTCTTCCGGTTATCGTTTACGGGCAATCATAATACCTCCTATGATACAAGCCAAAAGCAATAAGCTGACAGCTTCAAAAGGTAACAGGTATTGATACTTGCTGGTTCCCATCATAGTAGTTCCCAGTTGAGTCATATCCAGAGTCGATTCCATATATGTATATACTTTCGACACATTATAGTATATTATATGACCGCTGATACCTAAACCGAGAAGAGCAACCAATCCGGCTAAAAGTATCCGCTTTGGTTTTTCAAATTTCACATCCTGTCCGGGATGGTTCGTCAATAAGATGGAAAAAATGAATAATACCATTACACCTCCGGCATATACGGCAACCTGTACCGCAGCAAGGAATTGGTAATCCATCATCAGGTATAAACCTGCTGTAGCAAGCAATACAAATAGCAAGTATGTTGCCGATCTGATTATTAAACGTGAAGTAACAGCCATCAGAGAACATCCGACAATCACTACCGCTAAAACGCAAAATATAATAAGCTGTGCCATAGTTAATCTATCCGTATTTTATTCTTTTGTCACATTATCAGCAGAAGCATCCGTTTTAGGTGTAGCCTCCTGATTAGTGGTATTTTCTTCTTTCTTTTCAACAACAGGCTGCGAAGCCGGAGCAACAGTTTCAACCGGTTGTGGAGCAGGAGCTGCTGCAGGTTTTTCGACCACAGGTTTAGGTTCCGGTTTCTTTTTCTCTTTAAGCTTCGAACCGGCATGATTCAATTTCATCTCTAATCCTTTACGAGTAAACATAGCCCCTTCGAAATTATTACTGAAAACAATAGCATCCGACGGACAAGTCAGCACACACAGATTACAGAATGTACATAAACCCAGATTATAGTGATATTCGTCCAGAATCTTCTTTTTCTTACCGTCTTCGGTAACAATCATCTGCGAGCGCACCTCAATTGTTCCATTCGGACAATTCATCTGGCATATACCGCAAGCGGTGCAATTATGCTCATTGTTTTCATCGTGAGGCATAACAAGTTCGCAACGAAAACGATCCGAAATAACCAAAGTATCTCTGTTCTCAGGATACTGAGAGGTTACTTTTTTCGCGAATAGTTCTTTCCATGTAACACGCATCCCTGTAAACAGCGATCCGATCCCTTGGAATAAACCTTTAAAATATTGTGAAACAGAACTCATTTTCTTTCAATTAAATTTCGCAACTAGTAACTAGCTAATTAAAAGGTCTGCGACCTTAATTAAAGTATATTAAATATATCTTTTAATGTCAGACCTGCCAACACAAGAATTACCATCAACAGAATATTGACCATATTGATCGGAAGAAGATACTTCCATTCGAGCGTCAATAGTTGGTCGATACGCAAACGAGGGAATGTCCAACGCACCCATAAACTGATAAATACCAGAATACCTGTTTTACCAAAGAACCATACGTATGAAGGAATATAATTCATCACTTGATTAAATCCATCCCAACCTTGTATTTGCAAAGGCATCCATCCACCAAGAAATACAGTAGTAGCAATAGCCGCAACAATAAACATATTCAGGTATTCGGCCAAATAGAAGAATCCAAACTGCAAACCTGAATATTCGGTATGGTATCCGGCTGTTAATTCCGACTCGGCTTCGGGTAAGTCAAAAGGCCCGCGGTTAGTTTCGGCATGACCCGAAATCAGATAAATAACAAACGCAATCACAGAAGCAATATGCCCGTTAAATATATTCCAGCAATACGCCTGACTTTCGATCATTGTCGAAAATTGCATTGTTCCCGAAAGAACAACCATAGTCATTAATGCAAATCCTGCAGAAAGTTCGTAACTGATAAACTGGGCTCCACTTCGCATAGCCCCGATCATCGAGAATTTATTATTACTTGACCATCCGGCCAAAAGTACTCCGATAATACCTAGAGAAGATACAGCCACTACATAAAAAACACCGATATTAAAATCGATTACCTGTAAGCCTTCTCCGAAAGGGATCGCTCCAAAAGTCAGCATAGATGCGACAATCATAAAGAATGGAGCTGTATAAAACAAGAATTTATCAACATTGTCAACATGGATAATCTCCTTGATCAGGATCTTTATCATATCGGCAACACTTTGTATCATACCATATTTACCAACACGGTTTGGACCTAAACGAGCCTGAAAAAATGCGGTAATTTTTCGTTCTACATAGATAAGAATCAAAGCTAGAACCGCATAAGCTGTCAATAAAGCTGCACCAATAAGTACAAACTCAATAGTCAATACAGCCCAATGGGGCAGATTGTCGCTCAAGAAAGTATCGAATGCAGTCGTTAACTTCGAAAGCTCTAATGGTCTTGAAATATCTAACAACATATTTTTTATATTGATAATATAAGTAACTGATAGAATTTAAACATCTGTTTTTAAGCCACAAGTATCTTTGGTTATTTTTCACCAAAGCAATAAAAAGGTCTGCAACCTTAACGGTCGATATCGGGAATCACATAGTCCATAGAACCACCGATACTGATAAAGTCAGACAATTTCTCACCTTTACAGATGAGAGGCATTACCGAAACGGCAGCCATAGACGGCGATCTGAATTTCAGACGATAAGGAAATTTATCTCCACGGCTTTCGATAAAGACTCCAAATTCACCACGTCCGGCTTCTGCTCTTTGATAGAATTCGCCTTCGGGAAGTTTTATTATCGCCTTAGTTTTTGCCTGGAAATCTCCGTCCGGTATATTATCGATCAACTGTTCGATAATATGCAAAGACTCTTCTATCTCGTCCAAACGATTTTTGTAACGAGCATACGCATCGCATTCGGAACGGATAATTTCCTTAAACTCGACTTTATCGTAAAGGGCGTAAGGATGATATTTTCGCACATCACAAGAGAAGCCCGATCCACGACCGGCCGGCCCTGTAACACCGTACGTAATAGCATCCTCTTTCGAAAGGATACCTAATCCTTCCATACGACCAATAGCGATTACATTACCTGTAAACAAGCGATGATATTCGTCTAGTTTTTCTCTCATATATATAACGAATGCCTTCACATCTTTCTGGAAGTCGTTATAAATATCGAACATCACACCACCAACCACATTATAATTGACAATAAGGCGACCTCCCGAGGTCTTTTCGAAAATCTGCAATATATGTTCACGTTCACGTATACCATATATAAATGCAGTAGTAGCCCCTAAGTCCATACACATACTTCCCCAACCGATCAAGTGCGAATCGATACGGTTAAGTTCGTCCATGATGGTACGTATATATTGGGCTCTTTCCGGGATTTCTATTTGAGCGGCTTTCTCTACACACATACATAATGTATGACGGTTGATACTTGCCGATAAATAATCAAGACGGTCTGTAAAGTGTAGTATTTGTGGATATGTAAGTTTTTCGCTTAGTTTTTCTATTCCACGATGGATATAACCACTATGGACATCTATTTTTTTGACTATCTCTCCATCCAACGCCATACGGAAATGCATTACTCCGTGTGTTGACGGGTGCTGCGGTCCTACGTTGATCACATAGTCATCTTTTTCAAATATTTCAGTAGTTTCTTCTTTTAAACCTTGAGGAGTTTCCACAATGCGGGGAGCAATATCAACAATCTCCTTACTTTCCACATCAACAGGATTCAACACAGGGTCAGCATCATAATCTTTTCTCAAAGGAAATCCTCTCCAATCAGAATTCAGGAAGAAACGACGCATATCAGGATTGTTTATAAAACGGATACCCAACATAGCATACACTTCACGCTCATTATAATGAGCTGTTTCCCATAAATCTGTAACTGAATATAAAAGAGGTTTTTCTCTATCCGCAGTACTAGTTTCCAATACTACTTCCTTGGTAAGGTCTTTAGATGAAGTAAGCAGGTAATTTACACCAAGAGTCTCGCCCCGGTCTACACCTGTAAGCATTGCTAAATAATCGAAAGGCAACTCTGCATTATAACGAAGCGTCTTGGCCAAATGGTGTAAACTGTCTTTATCTACAGTTACTGTCAAGATCTGCTTATCATCAGCTATAATTGCCTCAGGTACTGCTTTTAAGATTATATTTTTGATATTTTCCATTGATCGCTTATATGAATCGGTCTTCGAGCTTTTATATAATAGTAAATTCCACTATCAGAACAATCAGCCTTGGATTTACATATACCAAAACTGCAACAGGCCTTAGACCTTACTTTTTCACTTTAAATACGAATCTTTCCAGCTTAATCTTTCTCTGCAATTGCATAAGACCATAGAAGAGAGATTCGGGGCGGGGAGGACAACCCGGAATATAAACATCCACAGGAATTATTTCGTCAACACCCTTAACCACGTGATATGAGTCTACAAAAGGACCACCTGAAATAGCACAACTACCCATTGCGACTACATATTTAGGCTCAGCCATCTGATCATAGACACGTTTCAACAATGGAGCCATTTTATGAACGATAGTACCTGCTACAACCATTGTATCTGCTTGCCGCGGACTATTACGTGTTACCTCCATCCCGAAACGGGCAATATCGAAGTGAGCTCCTGCCGCTGCCATAAATTCAATACCGCAACAGCTTGTGGCAAAAGCCAAAGGCCAGACAGAATTGGAACGCCCCCAGTTGATCAGATCATCCAAAGCACCAACTACTACCGGCACACCTCCTGCACGGAGTTCTTCTGCGTATTTTTCGAGATATTCATTATCCCTGAATTCTTCATTAGGGATACCTTTTATATATATTTTCTTTACTTCCATTGCAACACTCCTTTCTTCCAGGCATAAGCTAAACCTAAGCCTAATATAAACAAGAAAAATAAAATGCTATACAACCCGGCTATTCCAAAACTACGGACAACTGTTGCCCATGGAAAAAGGAAAATAGCCTCTACATCAAACATTAAATAAAGAATAGCATACAGATAGTATCCTACACGAAATTGCATCCACGAAGTGCCTTTGGTTGGCACACCACATTCATAAGCCTGACCCTTTTGTTCATTAAAAGATTTAGGCGACAGCAATATAGCCATTCCTAAACCAGCACAAACTAAAGTCAAACCTGTAATGAATACAACTAAAAAAAGAGAAGAATCCATATATTGATCATTCAAAAAATTCAAGCATTATCAAACCGATAAGACAAATGATTGTTCAAATTATCAAGTGCACTTGCCATATTCGATGCAAAAGTAAAGCTTTTTTTTTAGGAACAAAAGAAATCCTTAGAAATTAAACTCTTCATAAAAATTCTTTAAACAGGATTAACATACTATAAACTATAAATTA
This sequence comes from Indolivaga capnocytophagoides, assembly GCF_036511535.1. Classification (GTDB taxonomy): domain Bacteria; phylum Bacteroidota; class Bacteroidia; order Bacteroidales; family Dysgonomonadaceae; genus Dysgonomonas_A; species Dysgonomonas_A capnocytophagoides. The sequence goes on from NZ_AP028867.1 coordinate 3,077,842, forward strand.
AGAAAACACATCAACACCTTGATCCAACAGATAGAATGGCAACACTTCAATTATCCGAGCAAAAAATCTGTTATCAGTTGATTTCTTTTAATGAAAAACAAGCACAACACAGATTTCTTTACACTAAAACAAATTTTAATCAAGTAAAATCGTACTTTTGCACAAAGTATCAACCATTAAATATCAGGTTTTTATTTTCAGACAATTATAAAGTTTGCGGAACATGAGCACAATTGATTGGGAAAATTTATCATTCGGTTACATGAAAACCGACTTCAATGTTAGAAGCTATTTTAAAGATGGCAAGTGGAGCACACCTCAGGAAACAACATCAGAAAGCATTGACATTCATATGGCTGCAACCTGTTTACACTATGGACAGGAAGCATTCGAAGGTTTAAAGGCTTTTCGTGGCAAAGACGGAAAGGCTCGAATTTTCAGAATGAGAGAAAATGCACTCCGTATGCAATCTTCTTGCAGAGGAATACTCATGGAAGAGCTTCCGATTGATATTTTTGAAGAATCAGTATTGAAAGCCGTTAAATTAAACGAAAAGTATATCCCTCCATACGGAAGCGGAGCATCTTTATATATCCGCCCGCTATTGATAGGAACAAGTCCGCAGGTAGGAGTAAAACCATCTAAAGAATACCTGTTTTTAGTATTCGTAACACCCGTAGGCCCTTACTTCAAAGAAGGCTTCAAGCCTACCCCGCTTGTTATATTAAGGAGTTACGACCGTGCTGCACCTCATGGAACAGGAACATATAAGATCGGAGGAAATTATGCCGCCAGCCTTGTGGCAGGAGACAAAGCTCACGAAATGGGATATTCGGCCGTACTTTACCTTGATCCTAAAGAAAAGAAATACATCGACGAAGGCGGCCCTGCCAACTTCTTCGCAATAAAAGACAATACATATATAACACCGGCATCTTCATCCATCCTGCCGTCTATCACCAATATGAGCCTTATACAATTAGCTCAGGATATGGGCATGAAGGTAGAAAGACGACCTGTTAAGGAAGAAGAGCTCTCCACTTTCGAAGAGGTGGGTATATGCGGAACGGCTGCTGTAATAAGTCCTGTTGAACGGATAGACGATGTTGAAGAAAATAAATCTTATCAATTCGTAAAAGACGGTATCGCGGGTCCTATCTCAACTCAACTCTATAATAAGTTGAGAGCTATCCAAAACGGAGATGAAGCAGATACTCATAATTGGGTTACCGTTCTGTAAATTAATAACAATAAGAAACAACTATAGCAAATAGCTGCATGGAACAAGAGCGACCACAAATGATACTGAGAACCGACGATCTCGTAAAAAAGTATAAATCGAGGACTGTTGTCAATCATGTATCTATTGAAGTAAAGCAAGGAGAGATTGTAGGTCTTTTAGGTCCCAACGGAGCCGGAAAGACCACAACTTTCTACATGACTGTCGGACTGGTAATGCCCAATGCCGGCAGAATCTTCCTGGACGACACCGAAATAACCAAAGACCCCGTATACAAACGAGCTCAGCAGGGAATCGGGTATTTAGCTCAGGAAGCCTCCATCTTCCGAAAGATGACTGTCGAAGATAATATCAGGGCAGTATTGGAGATGACAGGACAACCTAAAGAATATCAAAAAGAAAAGCTGGAAAGCCTGATTGCAGAATTCGGGCTACAGAAAGTCCGCAAAAACCTCGGAGACAGATTGTCCGGAGGAGAAAGACGGAGAGCCGAGATAGCCCGGTGTTTGGCTATCGATCCGAAATTCATTATGCTAGATGAACCATTTGCCGGAGTTGACCCTATTGCCGTTCAAGACATACAGGAAATCGTAGCGAAACTCAAGTACAAAAACATTGGAATACTTATTACAGACCACAATGTAGATGAAACATTGAGTATCACCGACAGGGCTTATCTCCTATTCGAAGGAAAAGTTCTTTTTCAGGGAACACCCGAACAACTAGCATCGAATGAGATTGTTAAAGAAAAATACCTAGGTCGGGATTTCGAACTAAAAAGAAGATCAACAGAACATCTTCGTGAATTGTAGAATAAAAAAAAAGATATATCTTTGCCACAAATGGGGAGATTACTCGCGATAGATTATGGTACAAAACGTACGGGATTAGCTGTGTCTGATCCGATGAAGATCATTGCTACAGGCCTGACTACGGTTCTTACCCGTGACCTTTTTCAGTATCTTAAAGATTATTTTAACAAAGAAAAGGTCGACGAAGTTATTATAGGGATACCCAAAAAGATGAATAATGAATCATCTGAAAATATGAAAAATGTTAAAATTTTCATATCCAAATTCATTAATTTATTCCCGGACACACCTATAACAGGTTACGATGAACGATTCACATCAAGTATCGCACATCAAGCTATGATTGACGGAGGCTTGAAAAAAAAAGACCGTCAGGACAAAGCACTTGTTGATGAAATAAGTGCCACAATTATACTTCAGGACTATATGGAAAGTCTAACTTATAAAAATAAAAATTTATGATACTCCCTATATATTTATATGGACAGCCTGTTTTAAGAAAAGTTGCTCACGAGATAGACAAAGATTATCCGAATCTTTCTGCCCTTATTGAGAATATGTTTGAGACAATGTATAATGCCGATGGAATTGGATTAGCAGCTCCACAAATCGGACTCGATATACGTCTATTTGTCATAGATCTCGAACCTCTGGCAGAAGATGACTCCAGATACAAGGGTTTTAAAAAAGCCTTCATAAACGCAGAAATACTTGAACGTACCGGCGAAGTAGTAACAACACAGGAAGGATGTCTTAGCATTCCCGGTATCAACGAAACTGTACCAAGAGAGGAAACAATAAAAATTAAATATCTTGATGAAAACTTCATCGAACACACAGAAGAATATTCAGATTTTTTTGCACGTTGCATCCAACATGAATATGACCATATAGAAGGGAAATTATTTATAGATAAAATATCAGGGATACGAAAACAATTAATTAAATCAAAACTTAATAATTTAATAAAAGGACGGGTTAATTGTTCCTACAGGACAAAAGCAATTCAAAACAAACCATAATTTTATGAAAATTAAACTGCTACTCTTAACAACACTACTCGTATCATTCTTGGGGTCTTGCGTAACTCCGAGGGATACAAATTTACTTCAGGATATTCCGAAAAACTATCCGATCGATGTAAATCTGAATAACGATTACAAAGTTATTCCCGGCGATCAACTTATTTTAAAAATATACACCCTTGACGAATCCATGCAGGAGCTTTTCAAGCCCTACATACAAAGCAGCTCTCAAGGTATCGCCTCAGCAGGGACATCTGTCAATATACCAAATGTCCTAAATATATATTCAGATGGGACAGTCAAGATTCCTTATCTAGGAAAAATATACGTAGAGGGATATACCATACCGGAAATAAAAAAACTCTTTGAAGATAAGTTCACAACATTTTCGCCAAATTTAACAGTTGATGTCACCTTACAAAACCGCTTCTTCTCAGTGTTAGGAAAAGCCGGACAAGGACGCCATGCCATGCCATTACACAAATTAAATATATTTCAGGCTTTGGCGATATCGGGGGCATTTGATAAATTTGGAGACCGCACCAGAGTTAAAATAATCAGACAAACTCCTAATGGAACAGAAGTAAAAACTTTTGACATAAGATCTAAAGATATAGTTGATTCGGAATATTACTATATCCAACCTAATGATGTAATATATGTAAATGAAATGTCCAGAACATTCTTCGGACGAGTAACGACATTCTCGGGAGCCCTTGGGCTAATTGGAATTTTGGGGACAATAACAGCGGCTATAACATTTATCATTAGATCAACAAAATGAGAACAATAAAAAAACAACTCAAGTTATATATAATATTAGGAATATCAATCATTATAGGCCTTTTGAACAGTTCTTGCTCATCGCCTAAAACGACAAACCTATTACAAGAGAAAAAACCTGTATATACAGCTAAACCCTTTCAGGACTACAAATTACAAATAAATGATGAAATCACATGTTCGATATTCACTAACAACACGGATTTCGCCAACTCTTTCAACGGATTAGAAGGTTTACAGGGAGTAGTATCAACATCCGCCAGTAACGGTTCTGTTTATACTATTTATGACACAGGAAACATAAGCATCCCCTTTTTCGGCGAAATACACCTTCTGGGACTGACAATTGCAGAAGCTGAAGATGTTGTTCAGGCTAGAATGCAACAAGCAATACCAGATGCTCAGGTCAAAATCTTTCTGAATAACAACCAATACTATATTGTTTCGGAAGGACAGAATGGAAATTATGGGATATACAAAGACAATATGACCATTTTTCAGGCACTTGCAATCTCAGGAATTCCAAACACTGATTACGAAATAGGGAAAGTGAAGATTATCCGTCAAGATGAGACCGGCAGATCAATAATTAAGCAATTTGATTTAAGATCCGAGTCAATTATCGAATCTGAATTTTATTACATAAAGCCCAATGATATGATCTATTATTCAACAAGCAAGACTGCCTTCTTTAGGATCACATCATTTCAATCTTTGATATCAACTCTGTTAGCGCCAATCTCGGCAGCACTAACCGTGTGGGCATTTACAAATAAGTTTTAATATAAAAACGATCTTTTCGGATTGTAAGAGGAGGGATATACATGGAGCAAAGTTTAAACAAACCAAACGATTTTGGCACTGATCCATATTTTGACGAAATACAGGCAAAGACGAAGTTTTCGTTTGATTTTGTCCTATGGTTTTACAGAATATTAAAATATTGGTATCTTTTTATATTATCTCTGGCTTTATTTTTAGGATATGCATACCTTAAAAACAAAAGTTGGACTCCTCTGTATCGATCCTCTGCAACCCTAATGATGGAGCCTAGAGGTAACAACGGTGTAGCAATGGGTTCAGTGCAATTGGGAAGCCTTGTTCAGAGTTCAGTTAATCAACAGATGATACTGAATTCATATGACATGGTGGTCAGGACAGTAGGAAAGCTTCCTCAAATGCGGGTAGACTATTTTCTCAAAACGAAATTCAAAACAGAGAACCTATATGGAATGACCCCGATCTCAATAGAGGCAAAATATGTTGCACCCAGTGCATACAGTATTGTTTTCGAAATAGAGCCGATAAATGCCGATAAATGCAGGATTTTTTATCCAGGATCAGAATCGACACCTCCTTTTTCTATGGAGGTTCCATATAATCAATTCGTTCAGGAATCGAGATTCTACATCAAAATAAATAAGACGGATAGGTTTACTCCGAATTTTACACCTTTTAGTTTTCGCTTTATCTCGAAAGAAGAGCTAATTGGTCGCTATACAGGTCGTACATCATCGGGCTATCAAAGAGAAGGATCAACAGCTTTGGCTGTTTCGATATTCGGAACCAGTCCTCTGCAGGATGTAGATTTTCTCAGGGCATTATTAAAAGAATTTGAAGACTATAACCTTACTCTTAAAAATGAAGCTGCTGACAGAACAATCGCATTTATTGACAGGCAGATGGCCTTAATTTCCGACTCATTGCAACAATCGGAAACAACATTCAAAAGGTTTCAGGACGAAACTGGGCTGTATAAAATAGAAGGAGGAGATAAAAGGCTTGAGCGCAATGACATACTAACAGCAATGGCTGAAAACAAAGCTCAAGAAGATATCATTCTAAGATTAACGGATGAAATAAAATCATCAATACTCAACAGTACAGAATTGGTATCACCTAACGCTTTTGGCATTAATGAGCCTAAGCTATCCCAATCTATTGCAGATTACAACAACATAATAAAAAAACTGGCTAGCATGGGGGAAGCTCATCCTCTGTATTCAAAGAGTGAGCAATCTATGAACAGTTTAAGAATAAAAATTTTAGAGGATTTAAGGACTGCTCAGGATAAAATACAGGAGAAAAAAGAATTATTAAATGCTTCATTATCCAGTGTGGAAACAGAAATGACAACCTTACCGGCTCAGGAAAGGGAATACGCAAGATATGAAAAGGTATATAAGGTGAACGATGCTTATTATACCTATCTCCGAAACAAAAGATATGAAGCCACAATTCAAAAAGCGTCAAATATCCCTGACAACTTTGTACTAGAGGAACCTCGCCAGATGGGAGGTCCAATTAACGGAGATGAAAAAAACAAGACCTATACATTTTATCTGGCTATCGGGTTGGCTATTCCATTGATATTCGTCATCTGTAAAGAAGAACTCTTCAACTATGCCATCTCAACCAAAGAAGACTGTGAACGGCTATCTTCGCTACCAGTTATCGGAACAATAGAAAATATTTCCAAAAAGATGCCATCGGGAAATACAACTCTCGTAAAGAATTTTCCGAAATCGAGTTTTGCAGAATCGTTCAGAAATATGCGGATTCGATTAGAATATATGGCTCAGAAAGAAACGGGTATTTCTCTACTTGTAACATCTGCCGAACCGGGAGACGGAAAAACATTTATCGCAGGAAATATTGCTTCGGTATATCAACTAACAGGTAGAAGAGTCGTTTTGATCGACTTCGACTTACGTCGTCCATCTGTAGCTAAGCTGTTAAATATCCAGACAAAGAAAGGAGTCTCTAATTTCTTAATAGGTCAGGTATCTTTAGACGAAATAACCATAACCCATCCCGAATACGAATTTGATGTAATTACAGCGGGGACACTGCCTCCGAATCCCAGTGAGCTGATTAAGACAAAGAAGACCCGAGACCTGATAGAATATCTAAAAACAAGATATGATTACGTAATTGTAGACTGTAGCCCGATCGGGTTGGTGTCGGATGCATACATCTTATCCAAGTATGTAGATACGACACTATTTGTTGTAAGACGAGCAAAAACAAACAAAGCATTCTTTAAGAGTGTGGTTAATCAAATGCGTAATGACGGACTCGAACATGTTGCTCTAGTATTCAATGATGTGAAAGGACGTGAAGGATATTATGGAACATCCAGATACTATGGAGACAAATCATACTATCTGAAAAGAAATTCGTACTATCACGACGACTACTTCGAAAAATAAAAAAATCTATAAAAAGAGGGGCATTAAATGCCCCTCTTTATTTTTCTTATATTAGAATTCATATATTTGCCTTTAGTAAAATAATAAGTAGCCTATATTCCGCTTAAATTTAATACTTAAGCTAAACAGGAAACTTATCGGCAATTATCAATAGGGTCGTTAATATATCGTTTTATTGTGAAAAAGTTCCTCATTCTTCTGCTTACTGTAGTAAATTCCATTGTTATCTCCGCCCAAATAAACACGGAAAGAGTAACACTTATCGGGCGCAATGCTTTATATTTCGAAGATTATGTGCTTGCTATACAATACTTCAATCAGGTAATAAAGTCTAAACCATATTTGGCTGAGCCATATTATTACAGATCAATAGCTAAATACTATCTTGATGATTTCAAAGGAGCGGAGGATGACTGTACAATGTGTATTGAACGGAATCCATTTTACATCAATGCCTATCAATTAAGAGCTGATGCACGCCAAAACCAAAAAAATTATGATGGAGCATTAGCTGATTACAGTGTAAGCCTAAAAAACAATCCCACAGATAAGTTTATACTGATTAATATGGGTATTGTCAATATCGAGAAGAAAGATTTCGATAATGCCGAAAAATATCTTGATCAACTAATTACCCAGAATCCAAACTATACCCAAGGAATATTGACAAGAGGTAGCTTATACCTCGAAAAGGGAGATACAATACGGGCACTCGAAGATTATAATAAAGCAATAGAAAAGGACAAATATTTTGCTCCCTCGTACGCTATCAGAGCGGGAGTTTATTTAGCTCAGAAAAATTACGATCAGGCATTAAAAGACTATGATGAAGCCATAAAGATAGACCCTCTTTCACAAGGAAACTTTATCAATAGAGGGCTCACTAAGTATTACAAAAATGACCTGAGAGGATCAATGGAGGATTACAACCACGTCATAGAATTAGAACCTAGCAATCTGCTTGCAAGATTCAACAGAGCATTATTGAGAGCACAAGTCGGAGACAATAATAAGGCAATAGCTGACTTTGACTTCGTTATCAAAAATGAACCCGAGAATTATATCGCCTATATGAACAGGGCAATGCTACGTAATGATATCGGCGATACCAGAGGAGCATTAGCTGATTTGGATATTGTTCTGAAAGAATATCCTGATTTTTATCAGGGATATTATTACAAATCGGAGATAAAAAGAAAATTAAACAACCTGAAAGATGCCGAACAAGATTATCTGCTTGCACGCAGAATAGAAGAGAAAACAAAAAGAGAGGTATTCTCAGGAAAAGCAGACAAGAAAGAGAAAGACAAGACCCGAGAAAAATCGGATAAGACTATTGACAAGTTCAATCTGCTGGTTGTTGCCGACAAAGAGGAAGAAGCTAAAAGTAAATACAATAGTGAAACCCGCGGAAAAGTACAGAACAAGCAAACAAACATAGAGCTAGAGCCTGCTTTCATTATTTCGTATTACGAAAAGCCGACAGAGATTCAGAAATTCACTCATTATAATCAGGAAATTGAAAGCCTGAACAAAAAAGATGTACTCAGCAGGAAACTTCTTATTACAAATCAGGAGGTACCTCTTGATAGTGCACAAGTCTCTATACATTTCGGTTCAATAAATGAATATTCAAAATTAATAGCTGACCATCCCGAGAATACCGAATACTATTTTGCAAGAGCTCTTGATTACATTCTGGTACAAGATTTTGCGAGTGCCATAGAAGACCTGAATAGGGCTACGGCTATTGACCCGAAGTTTACTCTTGCTTATTTTAATCTGGCGGTAGCATATACCAAACAGGTAAAATCGAAAGAATTATTACCTGAATTATACAGCCAGAGCAACAATTCCGAACTCAGCATTAATATGCAGCTAGGAGCCGGAGCATCGGTAAAAACTGCAGCTACGCCTGCGGGACAAGAAACGAATATAAAAAGCATCAATTCTAAATTTGAATACGAATCGATGCTTAACAGCTACGGAAAAGTAATAGAACTCTCACCCAATTTTGTATACGCATATTACAATCGGGCAGAAATAAAGGCTATGCAAAATGATTACCGTGCTGCAATTCTTGACTACAATGAAGCAATTAAACGAAGTACCGATTTTGCCGAAGCCTACTACAACCGGGGACTTTGCCGCCTTAGAGTAAAAGATACCGAACGAGGTTTGGAAGATCTACGTAAAGCAGGTGAACTAGGAATAATCAATGCTTACAGTATAATTAAAAGAATGACCGAATAAAAAGCACCTTGCCCGATAATGGTATAAGCAAACGATTTTTATCTATACTCAAATGGGAGTAAATAATAATTAAGGTCGAAAACCTATCTATTGCATTGACAAGTATGATAACCAGAATTGGTTATAACTTGAAAATATAGCATTAAATTACTTATCGAAAAGGATCAAAAGAATAATGTATGGGCGAGGCTCTGCTTCGCTCATTTTTGTAAATATCGGGTTGAACAGAATTACACTCATACAACAAGCTGAATTCGAAGACTGAAAACAAAGTAACACAATCCGAAAAGAAGACTTCGAGTGTTACTTTTGTAACCTTTTCTCAATCAAAAATTAATTCGGAGCAATTGAGAACGGTTGTCTGATCATTCATCATTAATCCTGTCACCTTTGTTACCTTTTCATGTAACATCGCATATTATTCGACAAAAAGATTCGAGATTTAAAATTTAAGGATTATAAGATAAAAGAATCCATAAAATGTGTAATTTTGCAGACCTTAAGGTCTAAGACCTTTTGTTGATAAACAAAACATAACAGCAATAAGACTTCAGACATAAGAAGTATTGCATTAAGAACTTATTGCGATTAATTGACTAAAATAATTACCCTCACTTGTACGAGAGTAAATAAAACAGATAACTAATGATTAAAATTACATTTCCTGATGGTTCCGTAAGGGAGTTTCCCAGAGGAACATCTTCAATGCAGATTGCAGAGAGTATCAGTTCCAGATTAGCTCAAGATGTTTTGGCATCAAGCGTAAATGGTCAGACATGGGATCTGACGCGCCCTATAGAAGAAGATTCTACTGTAAGCCTGCTCAAATGGGATGACGAAGAAGGCAAGCATGCATTCTGGCACTCATCGGCTCACCTTATGGCCGAAGCAATACAGGAATTGTATCCTCACGCTAAATTCGGTATCGGGCCTGCTATCGAAAACGGATTCTATTACGACATCGACTTCGGCGATACGCCTGTTAAAGACTCCGACTTTCCGGCAATCGAAAAGAAAATGAAAGAACTGATTGCTAAGAAAGAAGAGATCGTTCGTAAAAGCATTACCAAAACCGATGCACTAAAAATGTTCGGAGACCGTAATGAGGGATACAAAGTCGAATTAATCAACGATCTTACAGACGGAACAATCACAACATATACACAAGGATCATTCACCGATCTTTGTCGTGGACCTCACTTACCCAATACTTCATACATCAAAGCTGTAAAGATTCTTAGTGCAGCTGGAGCATATTGGAGAGGTGATGAAAAACGTAAACAGCTGACCCGTTTATACGGAATCACCTTCCCTAAACAAAAGATGCTGGATGATTACCTCACTCTTTTGGAAGAAGCAAAAAAACGTGATCACCGCAAAATAGGAAAAGAACTCGAGCTATTTGGATTCTCTCAGAATGTCGGTCAAGGTTTGCCATTGTGGTTACCAAGAGGAACACAATTGCGTCTTCGTCTGGAAGATTTTCTGAAAAAGATTCAGAAGCAATTCGATTACGATCAGGTTATGACACCCCACATCGGGGCAAAACAATTATATGTAACTTCGGGTCACTATGCAAAATATGGAAAGGATTCATTCCAACCGATTCATACACCGGAAGAAAACGAAGAGTTTTTATTAAAACCGATGAACTGCCCTCACCACTGTGAGATATACAAAATAACACCCCGCTCATATAAAGACCTGCCTCTTCGTTTGGCTGAATTCGGCACAGTTTACCGTTACGAACAAAGTGGTGAATTACATGGATTGACTCGTGTACGCGGGTTTACTCAAGATGATGCGCATATTTTCTGTACTCCCGATCAGTTGAAAGATGAGTTTTTGAAAGTAGTCGACATCATTTTCATCATCTTCAAAGCATTAGACTTTGAGAATTTCGAAGCTCAAATCTCATTGAGAGATCCCGAAAATAAAGAAAAATACATCGGATCGGAAGAAAACTGGCAAAAAGCAGAAGCAGCTATTATCGAAGCCTGCGAACAAAAAGGACTTCCTGCTAAAGTAGAGTTGGGTGAAGCCGCATTTTACGGACCCAAACTAGACTTCATGGTGAAGGACGCTTTAGGACGCCGCTGGCAGCTTGGCACTATTCAGGTAGACTATAACCTACCCGAACGCTTTGGTCTTGAATATACAGGAGCAGATAATCAAAAACACTGTCCGGTAATGATTCACCGTGCGCCATTCGGTTCTATGGAACGGTTTATCGCTGTGCTTATCGAACATACAGCAGGTAAATTTCCGCTGTGGCTGACACCCGACCAAGTGGTAATTATGCCTATAAGCGAGAAATTCAACGACTATGCTCATCGGGTAGCTTCATACCTGAAAAGACGTGACATCCGCACTCAGGTAGATGACCGTAATGAAAAAATCGGACGAAAAATACGTGATAACGAATTGAAAAGAATCCCGTATTTACTTATCGTTGGAGAGAAAGAAGCAGAAAGTGAAGAAGTTTCGATAAGAAAACAGGGTGAAGGTGATAAAGGTTCAATGAAAATTACTACCTTTGCCGATCAAATTACAGAAGAAGTTGAAAAAATGATGAATGCATGGAACAAATAGGGTCACAGACTCTTATCCATTTTGGTTAAAACCAAACAGTATTTCATCGTATAAAATGAATATAATCAGGTAATAAAAAAAATTTAATAAGAAAACAGAAAGGAACATAATCTTTTTTTAATGAGGAACAACAGAATCAATAACAATAAAAAAGAGGAACTTCACAGAATCAATGAGAAGATTCGTGTACCTCAAGTCCGCCTAGTCGGTGAAAATGTTGAGCAAGGAGTATATTCTACTCATGATGCGCTAAAGATAGCTGACGAAAAAGGTCTCGATTTGGTAGAGATCTCTCCAAATGGTGATCCTCCTGTTTGTCGTATTACTGATTATCAGAAGTTTTTGTATCAACAAAAGAAAAAGCTAAAAGAACAAAAAGCTAAATCTGTAAAGGTAGTTGTAAAGGAGATTCGTTTCGGACCTCAAACCGACGACCACGATTTTAACTTTAAGCTCAAACATGCTAAGTCTTTTCTTGAAGAAGGTTCAAAAGTAAAAGCTTACGTTTTTTTCAAAGGGCGTTCTATTCTTTTCAAAGAGCAAGGAGAAGTTCTACTGCTTCGCTTCGCAACAGAGTTGGAAGATTATGCAAAAGTAGACCAACTACCTCAGCTTGAAGGAAAGAAAATGATTATCATGCTTTCTCCTAAAAAACAACCGGTAAAGGCTGCGCCTAAAAAAGTTGAAGAAAAAGGCAAAGAAGATAAAAAAGCGGAAAAGACAGAAAAAGCGGAAGAAAAACAAGAAGAAGCTTAAAAAAAAGCTACGCAAGTAGTATCATAAATATTAAAAATTAAGTATTAACAAGATGCCAAAAATGAAGACTAACTCCGGTGCCAAAAAAAGGTTCAGCCTTACCGGATCAGGAAAAATCAAAAGAAAACATGCTTTCAAAAGTCACATCTTGACTAAGAAAACTAAAAAACAAAAAAGAAATCTTACCCACGCTGCTACAGTACATGCCGCTGACGTGAAAAATGTTAAGCAATTGCTTGCATTGAAATAAATTTCAATAGTTTTCTTAAAAGCAAATTTTGATTTATTAACAGAATGTATGCACAAAAGAGTTCTAAAGGGTAGAGCCGCTAACATTCAAAACATCTTACAATTATGCCAAGATCAGTCAACCATGTTGCGTCACGCAACCGCCGTAAAAAAGTATTAAAATTAACAAGAGGGTATTACGGAGCCCGTAAAAATGTTTGGACAGTTGCCAAAAATACTTGGGAAAAAGGTCTAACTTATGCATTCCGCGACCGTCGCGCTAAAAAACGCAACTTCCGTGCACTTTGGATACAACGTATCAATGCAGCTGCACGTCTTGAAGGAATGTCTTATTCTCGTCTTATGGGTGCTCTTCACAAAAACGGAATCGAAATCAACCGTAAAGTTCTTGCAGACCTTGCAATGAACCATCCTGAAGCATTCAGCGCAATCGTAGCAAAAGTAAAATAAGGTCTCAAAACCTATTTTAACCTATGATATTAAAAATGACCAGTCGAAATCGGCTGGTCATTTTTTTATCTATACACAAAGAGGTATTCGGTTTACTTAAAACTCACAAAAACATTGTATATTTACAAGTAAACAGGGTTTCAGACCCATTACTTAACTTTGCAAGCACAAAAGCAACAGACTGTTATTGCTAAAAGCATATCATTAATACTTTCTGCTACTTAATAGCGAGCTGGGTTAGACCTTAAAAAATATTGCAAGTAGAGCAACGGAGGGATATATATGGACAGTATCAGAAAAATAAAAAGAACAGCTCAATTAGTTTCCATTCTCACTAAATACGGATTTGATACCCTTGTTACCGAAACCGGTATCAAAAATCTTATCCCCGAAAGCTATATCAACAAAAACGAAAAACGAAAAGAAATATTTTCACTAAGTATATACGAACGTATACGTCTTGCTCTCGAAGAACTTGGACCTACTTATATAAAACTGGGACAATTACTAAGCAACAGGGATGATTTATTCCCGATTGAAATGATAGAAGAGCTCCAGAAACTACAGGATAATGTACAAACCAAAGAAATAGATCTTAGAAATACAATAAAGAAAGAATTTAACAAAGATATTAACGATCTATTTTCCGAAATAGATACAAATCCGATTGCAGCAGCATCATTATCTCAGGTATACACGGGAATATTACTTGAAAACAATCAAAAAGTCATCATCAAAGTAAAAAGAGAGGGTATAGAAGAAATGATAGAAGCAGATCTTCTTATCATGAAAGACTTTAGCCGGCTTCTTGAAACGTATTATGACATTGCCCGCCAAACAGGGATAAACCATATAATAAGAGCCTTCGAAAAATCTATTCTGAGCGAACTCTCCTTTACTCAGGAATTGAACAATATTGAACGGTTTAGGAAAAATTTCAGAAAGAATCCATCAATTTACACACCAGCAACATACAAACACCTGTCGAATAACAATATACTATGCATGGAGTTTATAGATGGAATAAAAGTCTCAGACAAGCAGCAATTGACAGCACAGGGTTTGGATACAAAGAATGTCGCAATGCACATTGTAGACCTCTACCTGAAGCAGGTAATCGAATATGGTTATTTTCATGCCGACCCACATTCCGGCAACATCTTCGTTTTACCTTCTTCTCAAATCGTTTTCATAGATTACGGATCAGTAGGTAGGATCATCCCTCAGGATCAGGAGTTATTAGCTAATTTCGTGATGCACATCCTAAGGAAAGACACAAGACGCCTGATCAGAATAATAAAAAAAATCGCACTGGAATATAAAATCAAAAATGACGCCCAATTCGAAAGAGACCTCTACGATTTTCTTGATATAATAGATACCGACTCGATAAAAGACCTCAATCTGCAAAGTATAATAAAGAGATTCACCCGGATATTGTACGATAACAGAATTATCCTCCCCGATTATATCTATCTGCTGGCGCGCAGTATAGTCATACTCGAAGGAATAGGGCGCGAACTCGGGCTCGAAGCAAGTATTATCGATCATGTAAAGCCCTACGGACATGACATGATCAAACAAAGGCTGAATCCTAAATACATAAAAAATCTCTTGATGGACAAATTGTATAGCTGGAATGACCGTCTGGAAGAACTTCCGGAGGATTTCCATTCACTTATACAAAAAATCAATCATGACGATCTGAAGATAACTCACAATATTAATGGGTTGTCAGACATTAAGAACACAATCAACCGACTTGTTCTGGCTATTTTAATATCATCTATTGCCGTGGGGTCATCTATCCTTATTCTGGCGAGCATGCCGCCCTTATTGCGGGGTGTTTCTATATTAGGGCTATTAGGTGTAATAATATCGGGGGCATTAGCAATCGTAGTCATACTTACAATTCTTAGAAACAAGAAAGAAAAGTAAGAGAGAAAACAGCACAAACAAAATTAAATATTGTTCATCCAATAAAAAATAGAACGATGTATAGTAAAAACAGTTCGTTTACATTTTGTCACAATATCCGAACAAGAAAAAAAAATATCGCTGAGCAAATTTAAACTTCGATTAGTATAAATAAAAGAATGAACGTGTTAAACCCTATAAAAAGAGGATAAAAAAGTATGATTTTCCTTTCTTTCAAAGGTTATTTACTTTAATTTTGCGAAACGAAACATTGATAAAAAAAATATCTAATTGTTTTTATTTATAAGCTAAAGACTATAGATTCATGTAATAATAATTAACAACGGCTTGCTCTTGTTATGAATCATGCAAAATAACAAAATGGTCTGAAGCCTTATCCACGTAATCAACAACCATTAAATAACTAAAAAAACTATTAAAACTTATGAGTTGGTTAATTAATTCCTCCATTGGCCGAAAATTCGTCATGGCTTTGTCGGGTTTAACATTGGTGCTATTTCTGCTTTTTCACATGAGCATGAATTTAGTTTCAATCATCTCAATAGAAGCTTATGAGCAAATTTGTGCATTGTTAGGTGTAAATTGGTATGCCCTTGTCGGAACTGCAGCACTAGCAGCTTTGTTTGTCATACACATTTGCTATGCCATCGTTCTAACTTTACGTAATCGTAAAGCCAGAGGTAACGACCAATATGCATCGTCAAATTTATCGGATGTGCCTTGGTCTTCAAAAAACATGCTTGTATTAGGTATTGCTATTTTAGTATTCTTACTAATACACTTGTACGATTTCTGGTTCAAAATGATGTTCGCAGAATTGTTTCACTTAGAAGAAATTGTTGTATATCCAGAAAATGTAGGCAATCACATGCTGGCAGTGTTTTCTAATCCGATCAAAGTTGCTTTATACCTTATCGGTGTTATTGCTATTTGGTTTCACTTATCACACGGTATCTGGAGTATGTGCCAATCGTCCGGACTTAACGGAAAAACTTGGATGCCTCGTTTGAAATGCATCGCTAACATTGTATCTACAATTGTTTGCATAGGTTTTGCTATTGTTCCGATTTACTTCTTTGCTAAAAGCATACTTTGCACTTCGTGCATGTAAGTAACAAGAAGTATTTAATGACACTACCCAAGTGATAATTACAAACTATTATCATTTACGGTAAGTCAATAAATAGGTCTGAGACCTTAATCAATAAACGCTAAAAGAAAAAATAAATATGGCTACTATATTAGATCCAAAAAAAGATTCTAAAATCCCAGAAGGTCCACTGGCTGAAAAATGGTCGAACTATAAAGCTCACCAAAAATTGGTCAACCCTGCAAACAAACGCCGCCTCGACATCATCGTAGTAGGTACAGGTCTTGCCGGAGGTTCAGCTGCAGCCTCTTTAGGTGAAATGGGATTCAATGTTCTCAATTTCTGTATTCAGGATTCACCTCGCCGTGCTCACTCTATCGCTGCGCAAGGAGGTATCAACGCTGCTAAAAATTATCAAAACGATGGTGACTCCGTTTACCGTCTATTCTACGATACAATCAAAGGAGGAGACTACCGTGCACGTGAAGCGAATGTTTACCGTATGGCGGAAGTTTCAAACAACATCATCGACCAATGTGTTGCACAAGGAGTACCTTTTGCTCGCGAATACGGAGGCTTGCTTGACAACCGCTCATTCGGTGGAGCTCAGGTATCACGTACATTTTATGCTAAAGGACAAACAGGACAACAATTGCTGCTTGGAGCATACTCGTCATTGAGTCGCCAAGTACAAAAAGGTTCTGTAAAATTATACACTCGTTACGAGATGCTTGACCTTGTTATTATTGACGGTCGTGCCCGCGGTATTATTGCCCGAAACCTTGTAACCGGTAAAATCGAACGTTTCTCGGCTCATGCAGTAGTTATAGGAACAGGTGGATACGGAAACGCATTCTTCCTTTCTACAAATGCTATGGGATCTAACGGTTCGGCAGCTATTCAGGCATACAAGAAAGGAGCTTACTTTGCAAACCCATGTTTTGCACAGATTCACCCTACATGTATTCCTGTACACGGAGAATTCCAATCCAAATTAACTTTGATGTCAGAGTCTCTTCGTAACGATGGTCGTATCTGGGTACCAAAGAAAAAAGAAGATTCGGAAGCAATCCGTGCAGGAAAGCTTAAACCAACTCAAATAAAAGAAGAAGACAGAGACTACTACCTGGAAAGACGTTACCCTGCATTCGGTAACCTTGTTCCTCGTGACGTAGCATCTCGTGCAGCAAAAGAAAGATGTGATGCAGGATTCGGTGTCGGATCAACAGGTCTTGCTGTTTATCTTGATTTCTCGGCAGCTATCGAACGTTTAGGAAAAAGTACTGTAGAAGCAAAATACGGTAACTTATTCCAGATGTACGAAAAGATTGTTGATGATAATCCATACGAAACTCCGATGATGATTTACCCAGCAATCCACTACACAATGGGTGGAGTTTGGGTCGATTACGAATTGCAAACATCAATCCCCGGCTGTTTCTTTATCGGTGAAGCTAACTTCTCTGATCACGGAGCCAACCGTCTTGGAGCATCTGCATTGATGCAAGGTCTTGCCGATGGTTATTTCGTATTACCATATACAATCCAAAACTATTTGGCTGACCAAATTACTGTACCTCGTTTCAGTACTGATTTACCTGAATTCCAAGAAGCAGAAGATGCAATCAATAAAAAAGTTGCAAAACTGATGGCTATCAAAGGAGAACATTCGGTAGACTCTATCCACAAAAAACTAGGTCATATCATGTGGGAATACGTTGGAATGGGACGTACAAAAGAATCTTTAGAAACAGCAATCGCTAAGATTAAAGAACTAAGAAAAGACTTCTGGACAAACCTTCGTATACCAGGTGAAGCAAATACATTGAACACCGAATTGGAAAAAGCTCTTCGTTTGGCTGACTTTATCGAAATAGGTTACTTGATGGCTATGGACGGCTTGGATAGAAACGAGTCTTGCGGAGGTCACTTCCGTGAAGAATACCAGACTCCTGAAGGAGAAGCTCTTCGTGATGACGAAAACTACTCTTATGTTTCATGTTGGAAATATATGGGAGAGGATCAAGATCCTGAATTGGTAAAAGAACCTCTAGACTACGAATTTGTAGTTAGACAACAACGTAACTATAAAGCATAACCCAATCAGAAAAAGAGTAACAAAATGGATAAGACAATAAATATAACACTGAAAGTATGGCGTCAAAGAGGTCCTAAAGAAAAAGGAGCTTTTGAATCATACAAATTGGATGGAATATCAACAGAAAGTTCATTCCTTGAAATGTTGGACATCCTGAACGAAACACTTATCAATAAAGGTCAGGAGCCGGTAGTATTCGACCACGACTGCCGCGAAGGTATCTGCGGTATGTGTAGCTTATATATTAACGGACACCCTCACGGACCGGACGAAGACATCACTACTTGTCAGTTGCACATGCGTAAGTTTAAAGATGGCGAAACCATCACTATCGAACCTTGGCGCTCGGCAGGTTTCCCTGTTATCCGCGACTTGATGGTAGACCGTACTGCTTTCGATAAAATCATCCAAGCTGGTGGTTACACATCAATCAATGCAGGTGGAGCACAAGATGCAAATGCAATTCCTATCTCAAAAGAAGATGCTGACGAAGCAATGGACTCAGCTTCTTGTATCGGTTGTGGAGCTTGTGTTGCAGCATGTAAAAATGGCTCGGCGATGTTATTCCTATCAGCTAAGGTTAGCCAATTGGCACTTCTTCCTCAAGGTAGAGTTGAAGCTGCTAAACGTGCAAAATCGATGGTTGCTAAAATGGACGAACTAGGTTTCGGTAACTGTACCAACACCGGTGCTTGCGAAGTAGAATGCCCTAAGAATATTTCTATAAGCAATATCGCCCGATTGAACCGTGAGTTCTTGGTAGCGAAATTCAAAGACTAACACACTGTACATTAATCATATGGGTAAGGATGGTTCTTAACAGAACCATCCTTATATTTTATCTGTAAATGAGCATAATTTAAAAAAAACAGAAAAAAAGCTTGTAAATAAAAAAACATTTATAACTTTGTGACATAACGAAAGTAATAAAAATGGCAAATTGTGTATTACACGTCCTCATTCTTGATATTCTGCTCGTCGGACAGAATAAATGAGAAAGGTATGTGCAGCACAGATCGCTTGAATCGTAAGAGTATATAATGAATCAACATAAGCCTTTCTCAGTAATGGGGAAGGCTTTTTTATTAAAAGATATTAGCAATGGGAATCGAATTACGCAGTTCGTCCAGCACACAAGGACGTAGAATGGCAGGAGCAAGAGCTCTTTGGAGAGCCAACGGAATGAAAGAAGAACAGATGGGCAAACCCCTTATCGCAATCGTCAACTCATTCACTCAATTCGTGCCCGGTCATGTACATCTACATCACATCGGACAACAAGTAAAAGCCGAAATAGAATCATTGGGTTGTTTTGCAGCCGAATTCAATACAATAGCTATCGATGACGGAATAGCAATGGGACACGACGGAATGTTATATTCCTTACCTTCGAGAGACCTGATTGCTGATAGTATCGAGTACATGGTTAATGCCCACAAAGCAGATGCAATGGTATGTATCAGCAATTGCGACAAAATAACTCCGGGAATGCTTATGGCAGCCATGCGTCTGAATATCCCTGCTATATTTGTATCAGGTGGACCAATGGAAGCAGGCGAACTGGACAATAAGCATCTCGACCTTATTGATGCGATGATCAAAGCCGCGGACAATACCGTTTCAGATAAAGAAGTAAATGCCATTGAAAGAGCAGCCTGTCCCACTTGCGGATCATGCTCAGGTATGTTTACCGCTAACTCGATGAACTGTCTGAATGAAGCTATAGGACTTGGATTACCCGGTAACGGAACTATTGTAGCAACACATGCCAACCGTGCAAAGCTATTCAAGGATGCAGCTAAGCTAATTGTTGAGAACGCATATAAATATTACAGAGACGGAGATGCTTCAGTTCTTCCACGCAATATAGCATCAAAACAAGCCTTTCTTAACTCCATGACTCTGGATATCGCAATGGGAGGATCAACAAATACGATCCTGCACCTTTTGGCTATAGCACACGAAGCAGAAGTAGACTTTACGATGGATGACATAGATAAGCTGTCACGAAAAACACCATGCCTTTGTAAAGTAGCACCAAATACAGATAAATACCACATACAAGATGTAAACAGAGCAGGAGGTATCCTCAGCATTTTGGGAGAACTAGCAAAAGCTAACCTCATTGATACATCCGTAAAACGTGCGGACGGAATGACTCTGGCACAAGCTATCGAAAAATACGATATTACAAAAGCCTCTATAAATAAAGATGCTGAGATATTATATAAATCAGCTCCCGGAAATAAGTTCAATCTCGTGATGGGTTCGCAAGACAGCTACTATCCTACCCTCGATACCGACCGAGTCTCGGGATGTATAAGAGATTTTGATCATGCTTATACTAAAGATGGAGGTCTGGGTATCCTCAAAGGAAATATTGCCCTCGATGGTTGTGTGGTAAAAACAGCTGGTGTAGATGAAAGTATATTCAAATTTTCAGGTACAGCTAAAGTCTTCCATTCTCAGGATGCAGCATGCGAAGGAATCCTTAGAGATCAGGTAAAATCAGGAGATGTAGTCGTCATCACATACGAAGGTCCTAAAGGTGGCCCGGGAATGCAGGAAATGCTTTACCCGACTTCATACATCAAATCCAAACACCTAGGAAAAGAATGTGCCTTGATTACCGATGGACGTTTTTCGGGAGGAACATCCGGATTATCAATCGGACACGTATCTCCGGAAGCTGCTGCAGGTGGAGCCATTGGACTGGTTAGAGACGGTGATATTATAGACATCGACATTCCAAACCGTTCAATCAGCGTAAGAGTAAGCGATGAAGAATTGGAAAAGCGCCGTAATGAAGAACTCGCAAAAGGCAACTTAGCCTTTAAACCCAATAGAGACAGAAATGTTTCGAAAGCTCTGAAAGCCTATGCAAGTATGGTAAGTTCTGCTGACTTAGGAGCTGTAAGAATAATAGAATAAAAGTACATTAGACAGAAAATCATTAAGTATATGAGTACACAAATAACAGGAAGGGAAGCACTTATCCGGTCTTTGATACAGGAAGGTGTAGATACCATTTTCGGATATCCGGGAGGTGCTATCATGCCCATATTCGACACTATATACGATTACAAAGAGCAAATCAAACATATATTAGTACGCCACGAACAAGGAGCAACACATGCAGCTCAGGGCTATGCCCGTACTTCGGGAAAAGTAGGAGTTGCGTTTGTAACATCAGGCCCGGGAGCAACCAATACCATCACAGGTATTGCCGATGCAATGATGGACAGTACACCAATGGTAGTAGTAACAGGGCAGGTAGTATCTTCTCTTCTGGGAAGCGATGCATTTCAGGAAGCAGACGTAGTAGGTATTACTCAACCGATAACAAAATGGGCTTATCAGATAAGACGTGCCGAAGATATCCCTACAGCAGTAGCCCGTGCTTTTTATATAGCAGCATCTGGTCGTCCTGGCCCTGTTGTGCTGGACATAACCAAGGATGCTCAAAATGGTTTACTTGACTATAAATACGAAAAGACCACATTTATCCGAAGTTATCAGCCGAAGCCCAATATAAACAATAAGGAGATAGAAGAAGCCGCGCGAATAATCAATGCAGCGAAAAAACCTCTGGCACTTATCGGACAAGGCGTAATTCTGGGAGAAGCCGAACAGGAACTGAAAGATTTCATTGAAAAGAGCGGAATTCCTGCTGCATTTACGGTCTTGGGATTATCATCAATACCGACTGACCATCCTCAGAATGTAGGTATGCTCGGAATGCATGGAAACATCGGCCCTAACCTAAAGACAAACGAGTGTGACGTACTGATAGCTATAGGTATGCGTTTTGACGACCGTGTAACCGGAGACCTCAAGACATATGCCAAACAAGCAAAAATCATTCATTTCGATATTGATCTGGCTGAGATTGATAAAAACGTAAAAACGACGGCTCGTGTATACGGCGATGTAAAAGACACCTTACCTGCTGTAACGAAGTACATAGAAAAGAAAGAGTATCCCGAATGGCTTGGTGAGTTCAAAGCATGTTATCAGCGGGAATACGACGTTGTCATTAAAAATGAGCTTTACCCCGAATCAGGCCATCTGAAGATGGGAGAAGTAATCAACAAAATATCTGAAGCGACAGGAAATAAAGCGGTATTAGTTACCGATGTGGGTCAACACCAGATGATGGGTGTCCGATATTTCAAATACCAGCAAAGCCGCAGCGTTGTCACTTCGGGCGGACTTGGGACAATGGGATTTGGTTTACCTGCTGCCATTGGGGCAAAAGTTGGAACTCCCGATCGGACAGTGTGCCTATTTGTTGGAGACGGAGGTATACAAATGACAATTCAAGAACTCGGTACTATTATGCAATACGACATTGATGTAAAGATTGTAATCTTGAATAATCATTTTCTGGGAATGGTACGTCAATGGCAGGAACTGTTTTTCGATGAAAGATATTCGGAAACAGTCATGAAGAATCCTGACTTTGTAAAAATAGCGCAGGCTTATAATATCGAATCTAAGAAAGTAGATAAACGCGAAGATCTTGATAGTGCCATATCAGAAATGCTGAATCACAAAGGCTCATTTTTATTGGATGTGGATGTAGAAGCCAAAGGTATGGTTTATCCGATGGTTCCTGCCGGAAGTTGTGTGACAAACATTCTGCTGGGGGACGAATAAGGTCTCAGACCTATTTGTTTCTGTGGAAAGTATAACTGCAACTGAAAATTATATTTCAAAGAAAAAGTCATGGAAGAAAAAATATTATATACAGTAACCATCTTCTCCGAAAACACAGTAGGACTATTAGGTCAGGTTACAAGTGTTTTTACCCGCCGGCAGCTAAATATAGAGACTCTATCGGTCTCACCATCAGCTTTACCGGGAATACATAAATTCACAATAACTATCTTTACAGACAGGGATACTATAGTGAAAGTCGTAAAGCAGATAGATAAACGCATTGATGTACTGAAAGCATATTTCAATACCGATGACGAACTTATACATCAGGAAATAGCATTATACAAATTATCTACACCCGATTTTCTAAAAATGGGCACGGTAGAGCAATTGATCAGAAAATACAATGCTAAAATTCTGGAGATAAACGAAAATTGTGTAGTATTGCATAAGACAGGGCATCATGCCGAGACTCAGGCTCTTTTCGAAGAATTAAGTAAGGCAATCGGAGTCCTTCAGTTTATCCGTTCGGGACGTATTGCTATCACAAAATCAAAAATCGAACGTTTGAGTGATATGCTGAAAGAAATTGAACATAAAAAAAATAGCTAATAATACGCGATATAAAGTTTCTGATGCTTGGAAATATAGGGACATATACATATACGATAGATGCATATCTGACCGACTTCAGGGGAAAAGCAACATTACCGATGATCGGAGGATTTATGCTTCAGGCGGCAACCCGACATGCCGAAGAACGAGGATTCGGATATTCGTGCATGGTTAGTAAACAACGGGTATGGGTACTTACCAGAATGAATATTCAATTATCGGGATATCCTGACAATGATACCCAAATCAAATTGCATACCTGGGTATCCGATGTGAATAAGCTATTCACCGAAAGATGTTTCGCTTTTGAAGATCAAAATGGAAATTACTTCGGATATGCACGCTCTTTGTGGGCATCAATAGACATACAGACCCGTAGAGCCACAAATGTTTTGGAACTCGAGGGAATGACAGACTTTATCTCCGACAAAGAATGCCCGATTGACAGTGCCGGAAAGATAGTACCAGCAAAAGATTCGGAACTAGCAGACTCTTTTATCGTGAAGTATAGCGATATAGATATAAACAAGCACTTGAATAGCATGAAATACATTGAACATTTCGTGGATATATTTCCGCTTGAATTATATCAGAAAAAGGAGATTAAAGGCTTTGAAATAAACTATATCACAGAGGGAAAATATGCATCCGAGCTCTCTATATTTAAGAAAGAAATTTCGGATAATATCTATTCTCTTGATATGAGACATGACGACAAGGCGATTTGTGTCGCCAGAGTCACATGGAAATAAATAACGTCTACATTATTAGACGATCATTAATAATAATTCATCTATTTCTTAATAATAAAATTAAAAACACAAAATGGCAGAAATGAATTTTGGAGGAGTTACCGAGCAGGTAGCGACCCGCGAAGAGTTCCCACTGGAAAAAGCAAGAGAAGTTCTTAAAAACGAAACTATTGCAGTTATCGGTTACGGTGTACAAGGTCCCGGACAAGCTCTTAACCTGAGAGATAACGGATTTAATGTAATTATCGGACAACGCAAAGGTGGTAAAACTTGGGAAAAAGCAATCGCTGACGGTTGGGTTCCCGGAGAAACTCTATTCGAAATCGAAGAAGCTGCATCTAAAGGTACTATTATTCAATACCTACTATCAGATGCTGCTCAAATAGAAGTATGGCCTCGCATTAAACCTTATCTTACTGCAGGTAAAGCATTATACTTCTCTCACGGATTCGGTATCACTTACAAAGAACGTACAGGTATTATACCTCCTGCTGATATTGATGTAATCCTTGTAGCACCTAAAGGATCAGGAACAAGCCTTCGCCGTATGTTCCTTGAAGGACGTGGTTTGAATTCGAGCTACGCTGTATTCCAGGATGCAACAGGACGTGCTAAAGAACGTACAATCGCTCTTGGAATCGGAGTCGGATCGGGATATCTTTTCGAAACAGACTTCAAACGTGAAGTATATTCTGACCTTACCGGAGAACGCGGAACATTGATGGGCGCAATACAAGGTATCCTTCTTGCCCAATACGAAGTTCTTCGTGAAAACGGACACTCTCCATCAGAAGCGTTTAACGAAACTGTAGAAGAGCTTACTCAATCTCTTATGCCTCTTTTTGCTGAAAAAGGAATGGACTGGATGTATGCAAACTGTTCTACAACTGCACAACGCGGAGCTTTAGACTGGATGGGACCTTTCCATGATGCAACAAAACCTGTATTCGCAAAACTATATGCAGAAGTTGCTTGTGGCAATGAAGCTCAACGCTCTATTGATACCAATTCAAAACCAGACTATCGCGAAGGATTGGAGAAAGAACTGGAAGCTCTTCGCGAAAGTGAAATGTGGCGTACGGGTGCTGTCGTAAGAAAACTTCGTCCTGAAAACAACTAATTTTTTAAGATTAGCTAATATACTGAGAACCTGTATATATATGTACAGGTTCTCTTTTTTCAGGAATCTTTTCAACTGCTTTTTTCACTCAGAACTTGCATATATAAACAAAAAGCAGTAATATTGCATCCGATTTCAAGAACTAGCTTCTTAATCAGGTCCTATAGCTCAGTTGGTTAGAGCATCTGACTCATAATCAGGGGGTCCTTGGTTCAAGCCCAAGTGGGACCACTCCCAAAAGCAATTACAGTAATGTAGTTGCTTTTTTTATTTTCTCTTACACACGTTTTGCACACACTACTACTTTTACCGCACACGGAGATAAATAATTGATATATAGTGTACAGAACGTTTATGGAAATATTTGAATAATACAGTATCAGAAAAGAAGAGTATTACTTATTTCCAGAAGAGCTTTTATCTATTCGAAATAGTACCAGATAAGAAACAGAAATGACACATATTTTTTGAAGGCCTTGCACACAAAATTGCACACATTTTCTCAAAAAATAAATATTATTGTTTGAAATTCTAGTTCACTTACTTCACCTTCTTCACTCTATTATTTTAAAATAAAAAGTTGTGATTTTCACTTCACTTGCTTCACTTAGTTCATTACTTATGAGTGAACCTAGTGAAGTAAGTGAACCAACTTTTCTAGTAAAATAACTATATTTTTACTCCAAAATAAGCCCATTTTGAGCCTTTGCGCTCGTTTTGTGTGCGAGGAAATATTCTTTTGTTTATATGAAAGAATACACTTGCTTGGTTTCAAATAAGATATACTCTCCAATTTAAAGTAAATCCCATCGATCTAGGATCAGGGGGAGTTAGAAGAGATTTGGACAACGAATCATTGAGGATTATTACATTTAGATATTCTCTTTTTCAAATTGGTCCGATTATAAACGCGCTTATCTCCTGATTGTATAGCAAATTAATATTTTTTTGGATGTGTTAATTATGATATATTTTATGTATCCTTTTATAGTTATATCTATAATTAGATTGTCAAAAAATATTTTTTTTTGTGAAAAATGTAATCTGTCAGTATAATATATATTTATTCTGACAGACTAAAGTAACGAGAAATATACACAAACAATCTTTTATAAATCTAGTTCACAATAATTTACCATTAACAACATACAATCAATCACATGAAATCTCACAAGTCTCAATGATTAAATATTTTTATTAATTAACAAATAATCAATTCAATATGATAGCTATTTGACTTGTAAGCTTGGAGATGAGGAATCAATTTAAGAGAAGTGAGAATAAATATTCTTAGAAAATAGAAGGCCCGACCATATTTTTTATTACAGAGGGATAAAAGATACAACAGAAGAGATTTTAAACTTAGGAAAATAATTACACAATTTGAGATAATCATGAAGAGAACTGTATTACTACTTATTTTATTGTTTAGTTCCACCTATATCCTTATCTGTCAAAACTACAATAATATAGTAAATTATCACTTTAACAATACTCCTAAGTATGGAGTAAAAATAAGAACTAATCTGCCATTTGTAAATAGCAGTCAGATGCCAGTTATCAACATTACCGGATATAATTATAATTCGACTATAGATGCTACCGCTACTTTAAATTTACAAATTAGTTGGTATATATATAACAATGCCTTTTATGTTCCAACAATGTCCAGTGCAGGAGGAACTGCTCCTATAGTATGGTTGAGTAATGAAAATGGAAAGGTCGTAATATTTTTAGATCAGAAAATTTATTTTCAGAGATTTACTGTGAGTGCGTTTGCTCAGGGTATGTCTGAGAAACCTGAGTACTTTGCAGGCTGGACTGTGTCTGATGAAGCTCTAACCGGATCAGGACAAGTAAAAGTTCCATATAAAAATGTATTTGGAGATAAAGTAGGAATAGGGACAGAAACACCGCAATACACATTAGATGTAAATGGAACGCTAGGTGCTAAAGGGATATTTCTAAATACAACATCTTATGCCACTTCAGGCTGGGCTACATCAGACTTTATGTATAATGGGCATACTCTGCGTATTTCAGCTCCCCAAGGAAGAAATGCTCATAATGTGGTCGGGTTCTATCCCGGTACATATGATGGAAATGACACAAGGTTTACAATGTTTGAGATGTATATAAGTAATAGTTTAACTAATTACACGAAAAAAGTGCAGATTCATTCATCAGGTGATACATATTTTAACGGGGGTAATGTAGGTATAGGAACTGATAATCCTAAAAACAAACTAGAAGTAGCGGGTACTATCCGTGCAACAGAAGTAAAAGTAGAAGCTATGCCTTGGGCTGATTTTGTATTTGATAAAGAATACAAACTACGGAGCCTTGAAGAACTAGAGAACCACATAAATAAACATAAACACTTACCGGACATTCCCTCAGAAGTAGAGGTCAACGAAAATGGGGTAAGCTTAGGAGAAATGCAAGCTAAATTATTGCAGAAAATAGAAGAATTAACATTGTATGTGATCGAACTCAAAAAAGAAAATATAGAAATAAAAAAACAACTAAATAGTCAGACAATTACTAATGAATATACTAAATGAGAAAATACACACTAAACCTTCTATTCCTAATATTATTACCGATAAGTCTTTGCGGGCAAATAACACAGCATTACAACAGTCCCCGTTCGGGTGACGAGATTGTAAAACAACAGGTTGAATTTAAAGATCCGGGGAGAGAAGGAGAAAACGTCATCTGGGATTTTGGAAAACTCAAATCTATTAATAACGAGTACTCTCTGACTTATTCATCACCCCATCTGCTAGAGAATTCTTATTATATACTGGGACGTGATACTATACAATCAAAGAATGACTCTGTACGATATTTAATTGGTACAGAACATAGTACCATGTATTATTTACAGGTGAAAGATAACAGCCTGTATGTTCTGGGTCATGAAAATGCCACGACTTCCCTGAAGTATACACCTTCACTATTATCGATGGCATATCCTACTAATTATAACGAACCGCATCAAAAGGAATACCAGTCAAAAGGACTATATTCATGTCGTATCCCTTTCGAATCACAAGGAGAAATTAAACAGACAGCTGATGCTTACGGTATAATGATTCTTCCGTCAGGAGATACTCTGAAGAATGTCATGCGGGTAAAGACCGTACAAACCATCAAGGAGACTATTTTCGATGTCAATAATAATGTAAATACTATTCTGGATATGAATGTCGAGAACTATAAATGGTTCTCGAAAGGGTACCGTTATCCAATTTTTGAGACGATCAAAACAATTCCACAGGATTCTACTGCGAATGAATTTTCAACAGCTTTTTTCTTTCCTCCTCAGGAACATCTGTATTTAGATACAGACCCTGATAATCTGGCAGTGTTGGATAGTTTATGGGATATCGATCATAAGATACAGGATGTGACAGATCCGACTCAAGAACAGCCCAATGCAAATCTCTCCTATAATTTTTATCCTAATCCGGTTGAAAGCTTGCTGACAGTAGAGTATTATCTGGAGAAGCCTTCATCGGTAACAATTTCACTCTACAATCTTGAGGGCAGGCTTATAAAAACTGTAGTTAAACCTATTTCTTCAAGTGGAGTATATAGTGAACAAATCGATTGTTCATCCTTAGCTAAGGGAACTTATATTATAAGTATAGGTACGGGTTATAAAGTATATTCTGATAAATTGATTAAGAAATGAAAAACAACTTACTTTTTTTATTTTATTTTTTGCAGAGTTTATTTATTTGGGGACAAGATGAGCCCCGAGAAAATATATACAAGGACTACACATTATTACAAAATTTTCAAGCTCCGAGTGTTGCCTCATTAAATACATATGGAGCCATACCTGTTAGTCTTTTCACCGGTACTCCGGATATTAGTGTTCCTCTCCATACCATAAAAACATCCTCTTTTGAGGTTCCTATTAGTATTAGGTATAATATTAATAATGTCAAACCTAATAATCATCCAGGAATAACCGGGCTAGGCTGGACTTTATTTGCCGGAGGATCTATCACCCTTATTCAAAAAGGTGATTATTTTGATGAGCATGACTATGGTTTTTTTAATAATAGAAATAGGTTGGCAGATAATTGGTATGATTATGATAAACCTGATTCACCAAACGAGTATTATCCAACAGTAAAAGTTCCTTGGAGTAGCCAAGCTAGGCTAGACTACGCAACATCACCATTCCATGCATCCCATGATTTATCTCCTGATAAATTTGTTTTTAATTTCTTAAATTATTCAGGAGAATTTTATATGGGTATTGACGGTAATTGGATTGTAGATTCGGACTTACCATTTAAGGTTAGTTACCAATTAATGACATACCAAGAGGTACGACCTTTTGTGAAAAAAGGAATTAGTGTAATTGACATAAAGTATCCTAACTTAACTCGAAGCACAATTAAGTCAATAACTTTAACCGCTCCAGATGGGATGAAATTTACATTTGGGGGAGTTAAGGGAGATGCCATCGATTATAGTGTCCCTTATTTTACTCAACATTCAGGGAACCATTATCCAATTGCTACAACATGGCATTTAACTAGTATAGAGCCTGCCAAATCCGTATCAGCTTATACGGAAAATATAACATTCGAATATGAAGATTCTCCCCCAAATCTAGAAGGTAATTGGGGCTTTTATTATGATCTTCTTAAGAATAAAAACTATCTGTTTGATAAAGGACTTAGCTTTCAATTAATCATGCCTGTAGTTCTTAAAAACATAAGTACTACATCGTTAGGGGAAGTTGTTCGTCTTTCATATAAAGAAACTACTGAATTAAAATATGCAGAAAAATATTTTCCAGAATTGGCCCCCTACACTAATGCTCCTATAGAAATGGAAATAGCATACCATGTTTGTTGTGAAGGTGCTAGTACAGAAGGAACTTATGTAAAGAGTTTATCAGAAATAAAATGGTTACAATTGAATAATATTCAAATATATCAACCCAATTATTCGATTTTTTTCGAATATACATCGTCTTTAAAAGAAAGGTTAAAACTTTTAAAAATAAAAAAAGAAGGGGCAGGATCTTCTGATGAGACCTATAATTTTCAATATAATCAGAGTCTTCTTCCTCCATATTTTAAAGGTCATTATGATCATTTGGGTTTTTATAATTGTGGAAACTTTTCTTCACTTAATAACTTGTCATTTTTTCAGAATCTATCAAAAAGTAGCAGTAGTTATTATTATAATAAAAAATTAGATGACACTTTCAAAAATTATGCTGCTCAATTTTATGCCCTTCGACACGGAGATATACAAACAACAGATTCAGAATGTTCTCAAGCGGAAATATTATATAAAATTACATATCCAACAAAGGGTTATTCTATCTTAGAATATGAACCTAATATTGTGACCTTACAAGTAGCACCCAAACGAGATAACCTAAAAGATGCAGATATAAGTTATCCAGGAGGGATTAGAATAAGGAAGGTTAAGCGTTACGATAATAATGGAGACTTAGAATATACTACAGGGTACTATTATCAGAGCAACTTTAATATTAAAGACAAAGACTCTGGGGTAAATAATTACGGGGTACTAGCTTTTACTCCTCAGTATTATTGGACCTTATATAAAGATGGTTTTTTTTCAAATGCAATTTTCACATCAGGAGGTACAAATCAAGCCTATTTCAATCTAGAAGGAAGTCCTTCTGTTGAGTATGGTTTTGTAATTGAAGCCCAGGAAGATGCTCGAGGTACAGTTATGGGATATACCGAAAATATTTTTTCACATCTTGGATTTGGTAAAGAATATTATGATATTTCCTACATAGCATCTATACAGGGACAGGATCTTAATCCCGATTCCCCATTTGGATCTAACCGAAAAAAAAGAGGAAAGCTTTTATGTAAAAGGACATATGATAATAAAGGAACTATCTTGCAGGAAGAAACTTACAATTATGAAGTTCAAAACTTAAAGGAAATCAGAAACATAAGTATACAAAATAGAAGTACAAACTATTCTAAATATAATGCATATGGAGGAAGTTATATCCAACCAATATATGATTACCCCAATATTAGCCAGAAAACAATTGACTATACATATGAAAATGGGAAAAAAGAAGAAAATATTTCTTTACAAGAATTTACATATAAAGATAAACTCTTAAAAAATCTATACCAAGAGAAAAGCGATGGTAAGATTTTGGAAAAAAGGTATAAACATGCATCTGATTATATTAATAATTCTATTTATTCCAATTTAGTTTCAAGAAATATGATTCTTCTTCCGATTGAAGAAATAACCTTAGTTGACAATTTGGAGATTAGCCGAATAAAAAGAAATTATAAAAACGGGTTATTAGGCTTAATTGACTATCGCGTCCCACCAATACCTGTTTATGGATCTATCCCTGCAAATCTGGAAGTATCATATTCAGGAGAATCTGGAATGAAAGAAATAGAATCTTACCAATCTTTTGACTATTATAATAACTTAGTTGAATGTACAAATAAAGAAGGCCGTAAGATATTTTACCTTTGGAGCTATGGGGGTGAACACCCTGTTGCAGAAATAGAAAATGGGACTTATGCAGAAATAGAAGCTGCTGTAAAGACTGTCTTTTCTGTGGCTAGTATAGATGTTCTTTCTAAACAAAAAACGCCAGATGAAGCTAAATTAATGAATGGTAGCCTGCAAGATGCATTACCCAATTCTCTTGTTTCAACATACACATATAAGACATTAGTCGGGATACAAAGTATGACTAATCCTCAAAAAGCAACGACCACATATCAGTATGATAACTTCGGAAGATTGATAAAAGTAACGGATGCCAATGGTAAAGTTATCCAAACTTACAACTATCACTTTCAAGACTAATAATCTATCTTTTGACTTATGAAACAATATCTAATCATATACATAATTCTTCAGAGCATATTTTCGGCCTACTCGCAAGGTGAAGTTAATTTGGGTAAGGATTCTAATGCTTCCAAGAGTGGAGGAATAATTACTGCATGCCACAAAATATCATTACAACCGGGATTCTCATTTAAGGCGGAAACGAGTAAATCTTTAAATCTCAAGTTAACGCCTTCAACTTGTGATCCTTTTGATGGAAAGGATATGGATGAGGTAAAAGCTAAAGGACAAAATTATATCCGGACAAAAATCTATCTAAGAGATGACCAGACCCGCTATCTGGATGAGATACAGTATTTCGATGGATTGGGGCGCCCTATCCAAACTATTCAACGAGGCTTTACTCCTAGTGCAAAAGATATGGTTACTTACCAAGAATATGATGAAATAGGAAGGACATCAAGAATTTGGCTGCCGGGAGCAATGAGTGAAATTGAAAATAATGGCCAATTTGTATCCTATTCTTCTGTCATCGAAAAATCAAAGATTACAAATAAGGATGATCATCCTTATTCTCTGTCTGTTTACGAAGAATCTCCATTAAATAGAATACAGAAGCAGTTTGGACCAGGTGGACTTTGGAGTGAATCTCCTGTTGAAACAGTTGATTTGACAAACAGCCAAACAGGAGCTCTTGCTTGTTTTATGTATATTATTACTGGTACAAGACAAGCACCAACCTTAGGTGGATCAAAAAATTACGACTCCGGGAAATTATATGTAACTAAGAATATAGATGAAAGTAAGAATGTTTCGTATGAGTTTAGAGATAGACAAGGAAAAATAATCCTTACGAGACAAATTTCGGATAATAAAAACCATGATACATACTATGTTTATGACGATTACGGTAAT
Organism: Indolivaga capnocytophagoides; assembly: GCF_036511535.1. Lineage (GTDB taxonomy): Bacteria > Bacteroidota > Bacteroidia > Bacteroidales > Dysgonomonadaceae > Dysgonomonas_A > Dysgonomonas_A capnocytophagoides. The sequence goes on from NZ_AP028867.1 coordinate 3,111,250, forward strand.
TTATGCTTTGTTCTTCCCCCTATGGTTGAAGGACAAAAAGATGCTGCCACCCTCAGCTCATTAGCCTTTCAATATAGGTATGATGATCGCAACCTGTGTATTTGGAAAAAATTACCAGGATGCGAGCCTATATACTATGTATACGATAAAGCAGATCGGGTAATTCTCTCTCAGGATGGAGAACAAAGAGAAAATAACAAAAACGATTGGAGTTTCATTAAATATGACAACTTTGGTAGAGTTATTTTAACAGGAATTGCTCAACTAGAGAAGAAACTGACCCATTCCTCTTTGCTTGCAACATATAAGAATGTTTTCGTAAAGGAGAATATACAATCTGGGTCTTTCTATGGATACACATGGAATACATTAGGAGAAGTTCCTTACTCTGCCGTGTTAACTGCAAATTATTATGATGATATAGATACAATGCTAAATATTAGTAGTGATCTTAAGACCAAGTTATCCTATATTCCTAAATCTACGTATGGAACAAAACATACATCCAGCAAAGGCTTATTAGTTGGTACGCGGGTAAAGTATACTGATGGTAATGGGAACATCGGCGGAGAAATAGCCACAGCTATGTATTATGATATAAAAGGACAGTTAATCCAAACACAAAGTACGAATCATTTAGGTGGAACCGAGTCTGAATATGTGTCTTACAATTTTACTGGGCAACCGATCCATAAACAACATGTTCATAAATATCCGGGAAAGGTAGACCAGACCGAAATCTATACTTATGAATACGACCATGCAGGATGTCTTCTGGCTACTACACACAAACTAAATACAGGGGCAGCAGTTATTTTAGCTCAAAATACGTATGATGACCTGGGACGGCTCAAATCTACCACGGCAAACAATCAAAGTGCATTAACGACTAATTACTCCTATAATGTACGCTCATGGACTAAATCGATCAGCAACCCGCTATTCAGCCAGACTCTTTCTTATAATTTAAACGGAAATATCAAGACTCAGGAATGGGTACAGAATAATAAGAAGCTCACATATCAATTTACTTATGATGGGTTGTCTCAATTAACAAAAGCTCAATATACGGGAGATGGAAATTTTTCAACAAGCTATACCTACGATAAACATGGTAATATAACAAAACTAACCCGAGATGGATTGACCGCAGCGAGTAAATATGGAACAATCGACAGTTTATCTTTTGATTACAAAGGCACAGGTAATCAAGTGAAATATATAACCGATTTAGGGCCAAATGTTGATATGCCCACAAGTTCTGATTTTAAGCAGAATAAAAACACAACGAAACCATACACATACAATACAAATGGGGCGATGGATTCAGATCCCAACAAAGGACTTTCTATACAATATAATAGTCTAAATTTACCTCAAGAAATGGCTGTAAATAATGTATCAGCCAGAGGTAAGAATTTTTATACCTATACTGCCACAGGTGCAAAATTACAGGTAAAACATTGGTCGGATCCCACGTTGCAGACAGTCCCTGTCTTGGGAACAACCAATGAAGCCGATTATCGAAATAAAAATACAACCGACTATATTGGCAACAAAATCTACGAAAACGGAGTCCTCAATAAAACTCTGATAGACAATGGATACATTGAAAGAAATAATTACTATTTTTACATTAAAGACCACTTAGGTAATAACCGTATAGTGGCAAGTGCGACAGGATCAGTTATTCAGCGGAATAACTATTATCCTTTCGGTATGTCTTTCGGTGAAGAATCGGGTGAAGAGCAAGGCAAGCAGAACTTCAAGTACAACGGCAAGGAACTGGATAAAGAGCATGGCTTAAATCAGTATGATTATGATGCTCGTTTTATGGATCCGAGTATGATAAGATTTACGACGGTCGATCCCAAAGCGGAGAAGTATTATAATCTGTCTCCGTATGCCTATGTTGGTAATAATCCATTGAGATTTATTGATCCTACAGGAATGGTTTGGGATGATCCTAACGTAGCATATAAATTAAAGAAAAATATTGATAAAAAGATTGAGACCTTGAATAATAATATAGAGAAGAATGAATTAAGTTTAGCAAAAGGAGGACATAGCGAGAAAAAAACTAAAAATCTAGAAAAACAAATAGCCGAAGCTAAAAGTAGGATTAGTAATCTTAACATAAGTAAAAATGATATTGATAAGCTTGGAGCAGATAAGAATAATACTTACGCTATTAATAATACTTCAGGAGGGAAGCATTTTGTTCGTCAGGGAAGTGATGGGAAAGTGTATATTGAATCATCTTCTGACGCATTATCAATACATGAAATATCCCATGTACGTCAGTCCTTAGAGGCAGGTGGTTTAAAATTTACACATGAAGGCCTGTTGCTTAATTCTGGCTCAGGATTAAAAGGCAAGTCTAATATTGAAGTTGAATCTTATCAACTCCAATACTCAGTTGATCAAACTTTTCCCGGAAAGAATCACAACGGAATACAGGGCATTGATATTCATTCGGTAGGAAATATAAAAGATGACAATCAGAATTATGTATATCCAATTATTAAAGAATATTCTGAAGCTGTCAAAAGAGCTTTGAAAATTAATAATAAATAATATTATTATGCAAAAATATATTTTCACTCTATTTTTTTTAGTATTTTATTATTGTCAAATTTTTCCACAAAAAAAAATTGATGGAAAATATTATGATGAGTCTGGTTTCTATATAGAAGTAGTAGACAAGCATTTTAAGATGAGCCTTCCCAATTATGCAAGGAACGGATATAATTCAGAAATCTTAGCAGAAGGTATTATACAGCCAATAAATGATTCTTTTATAGAGTTGAACTCTCTAAAAGATCCATTCTTAGAAGCAAGTAAAACCCTAAAAATAAGAGAGGAAGCAAATCATTTTATCTCTAATGATAGTTTGAAAATTAAAATCATAATACCATATACAATGGGTAACCTCATAATTATGGCTTTTACTTCAAACTTTAAGCAAAATAAATTTTATTATTCATCACAACAAACTGAGTTTACAATACCATTTCAAGGTGGAAATATTTCCTTTCAAATTTATCCCGATTATATAATGCCACATACAGCTGAAGGTGCGTTTTATGGAATATTAGAGTATAATACTTTAGATTTTACATTAGAAAAAGGCATAAACTATATTGAAATTAATATACCAACTATCGATAATTCTTTTTTTGAGAAATATTATATTAAGGGAGAATACGCCCGAATAATTGATGATAATATCATATGGAAAGGTAAGGTCTTTAAAAAAAAATCAAAATGAATTTAGGACAATCTACATTGAAATAAGTAGACTCGTCCCCTCGGATATTCCTGTCGAAAAACTGTGGACAAGGATTTGTAAAGCCTCTTCTGTATCAGGTACAGCTATTCAGTGGAATGCCTATTATTCATTTGAGACGTTATTCGGAGAGGAATTGGACGATAATTAGATTAAGAACAACGGCAAGGAGTTGGATAAAGAGCATGGTTTGAATCAGTATGATTATGCTGCCCGTTTTATGGATCCGAGTATGATAAGGTTTACGACGGTCGATCCCAAAGCGGAGAAGTATTATAATCTGTCTCCGTATGCCTATGTTGGTAATAATCCATTAAGATTTACCGATCCTACAGGAATGTTTCTTTTTGAGAAACGGGGTATGGAAAATAATACAAGTTACGGAGTGGTTATTGTTATGAGTACTAGATATGAACAGACTGGAATTTTAAGACATGATTATTCTGTTGCAGAAAAAGAGGGAATACCTGTTCTCTTAGTTGATAATATTGACGATATGGCTAACGGAATGTCCGATATGGAAGCAAACGGAATCACGACAAAGAGTTATTCGATCAACAGCCATGGTTCTGAAGGATATGCTCAAATAGGACAGTTATCTACAACTAAAGAGAACGATTTCTCTCCCCTAAAAGCAGGTCTTGAAGGTAAGAATGTCTTCTTTAATGTATGCAATATGACAAGAGCTGGAGATAAACAGGGAACAGAATACATAAAAAATTTTGCTACACAAACTGGATCAACCGTAGTATCTTCTGATCACGCCGTTCTTTCGGGCTATAAATTTGACGGAAGCGATTATTTAAGTAAGCCTGATAGAGGTTTAAATGGGAGAAAAAAATCATACAGCTCTTATCATATAGCTTTTCCAGGCAAAGAAGCTAAGCCTATTTATGACTTTTCAATAACAAAAGATGGCAAATTTTCATGGAGAGCAACTTTTGATGACGAGGTTGAACCTAAATAAAAGAATTATGAAATATTCATTTTATTGTTGTATAATAACACTATTCTTCTCAATGCAAACACCAGGAAAACATATTGATTATCAGACATTTGATGAGTTCTCGATGGCTGGTATTGATTTCTCTTCTAATGAAAAGAAACATCCTTACGTATCTATAAAATATACAAAAGATACCATATTCATAAAATATTCGACCCAAAAGCATACAATTCCAACAACATACATTAGAAAGAACAATTATTGGTTTAATATTTGGATTGAAGATTATTATTGTGAGCCTGGGTTCGGGTGTGAAAGGTCTTTTACCAGATGTAAAGAAAAATATATTTATAATGATACCGTTATAACTTATGCATATTACAAGGATTTTATTACAAATGAAGAATTAACTCTAGGTCGTGATATCTCAATTGAGACAAAAGAAAATAAAATCTCATTGACTTTTGGTAATACCTTATATATTGATGTCAATAATAAATTTGAATCTATAAAATCAATCGTCGATAATTATAAATCTATTTTTTTGTATTCTACAAAAGAATACTCCCCCAGATACTATCATTTTTATGATAAAGTAATTAAAGGCGATACTCTTTTTATCTATGAAAATGATGGTAACAAAAGTTGGCTGTCTGATGTAAGAAAACTTAATAGTCTGGGCGAATTTGATCCTGTAAAAGGAGAAAGCATAATAAATGAGATGCCATTTCACTAAAAAGTAGAAAGACGATTCTTTCATTGCACACGATTTGCACACACTCTTGGTAAAACAAGTAAAATCAATCCAATCAAAAGAAAAATCAGTTTTCAATAATTATCTGGAAACCAATAATATTATAACAAAAAGAAAACGAATGAAAGCATCTGAAAATCATTCAAATGCGACTCATAATCAGGGGGTCCTTGGTTCAAGCCCAAGTGGGACCACTCCCAAAAGCAATTACAGTAATGTAGTTGCTTTTTTTATTTTCTCTTACTTTGAGAATATATCCCATTACCAACATAAATAAATGACAACAAATTTCTAGCTTAATTAACTAATACGAAAATTATTTATCATAAATAGCAGTATAAAACATCATATATCTAAAAAAAATGGACAAATAACAGCAAAAACAGCCAAGAATTCATTTTTTTTCGCAAAAATAACATATATTTACAGAATGCTATAATTTTACAAAACATTAAAGACAGACACTAGCCCGATTAATCATTATTCTCAATCATAAAACATCGTTTAGACTTGATTCATTGGAGTAGATCACAATGAACAAAACTATAAATACAAACTTGAAAACAACTAAAATATACAGTATATGGAGTTTCGCTTTACTGCTATTCTGTTATTGTCCATTCCGCTGACAATAACAGCGCAAATCGTACAACGTTATAACAGTCCCCGTTCCGGCGATGAAATAATAAAACAGCAGGTCGAATTTAAAGATCCCGGAAGAGAAGGAGAAAACGTCATCTGGGATTTTGGAAAACTCAAATCTATTAATAACCGGTACTCTCTGACTTATTCTTCTCCTGATTTATTGGACAATTCTTACTATATATTGGGACGTGACACCATACAAGCAAATAATGATTCGGTACGGTATCTGATCGGAACAGAGCACAGCACCATGTATTATCTACAGGTGAAAGATAACAGCCTGTATGTTCTGGGTCATGAAAATGCGACGACTTCCCTGAAGTATACACCTTCACTATTATCGATGGCATATCCTACTAATTATAACGAACCGCATCAAAAGGAATACCAGTCAAAAGGACTATATTCATGTCGTATCCCTTTCGAATCACAAGGAGAAATTAAACAGACAGCTGATGCTTACGGTATAATGATTCTTCCGTCAGGAGATACTCTGAAGAATGTCATGCGGGTAAAGACCGTACAAACCATCAAGGAGACTATTTTCGATGTCAATAATAATGTAAATACTATTCTGGATATGAATGTCGAGAACTATAAATGGTTCTCGAAAGGGTACCGTTATCCAATTTTTGAGACGATCAAAACAATTCCACAGGATTCTACTGCGAATGAATTTTCAACAGCTTTTTTCTTTCCTCCTCAGGAACATCTGTATTTAGATACAGACCCTGATAATCTGGCAGTGTTGGATAGTTTATGGGATATCGATCATAAGATACAGGATGTGACAGATCCGACTCAAGAACAGCCCAATGCAAATCTCTCCTATAATTTTTATCCTAATCCGGTTGAAAGCTTGCTGACAGTAGAGTATTATCTGGAGAAGCCTTCATCGGTAACAATTTCACTCTACAATCTTGAGGGCAGGCTTATAAAAACTGTAGTTAAACCTATTTCTTCAAGTGGAGTATATAGTGAACAAATCGATTGTTCATCCTTAGCTAAGGGAACTTATATTATAAGTATAGGTACGGGTTATAAAGTGTATTCTGATAAAGTGATTAAGAAATGAAAAAGAAAATATCGAAAAATACCTTAAGTATAATGTTCTTGTTGTGTTTAATCACACTTTATTCACACGCAGATAATGGAGTTACTCCTAACCTCAACATTATTCCAACATCCCCTAATGCTGCAGCATTAGGAGCATATGGAGTGGTACCTGTTGACCTACATACAGGAACAATCTCTGTTTCGGTTCCGATATACGAGATAAATCTTGATGGAGAAGTGATTCCTATTAGTCTATCATACCGCACAACAGGGGTTAAAGTTGCGCAAGAAGCCAGTTCTGTCGGATTAGGATGGACTTTAAATGCAGGAGGATGTATTGTTCGGAATATAAAAGGATTAGATGATTTTGGCGGAGGTGGATTTTACGATCATCCGGGAGAATTTTTTCCCCCAGGAAACGATCCTTCAGATGACGATTTTAGTGGATTGATTTGGAGAGAAAAGCTATTCGATCCCACTGCGATAGGTTTTAGATCGTATTATTTAGGCGAAATGGATCCTGAACCAGACTCATATTTTTATAATTTCTGTAATAAATCAGGAGAAATGCTTATGAGTGCCGATCAAACATTTTATTTTCAGAATCATAATGAGTTTTTATTTGTAAAAAAAGCAAGCGAATACGAATGGATTTTATATGACTCTAAGGGATATGAATATACATTCTCTCAAATAGAAAGATCTAAAGCTTATTTTAGAACAGATTTAAATGTATATATAAATCCTGAAACAATTCCTAAAAGCTCATTATTTTATACAGACGGCAGCAGGTATGTAATGACTGCGTGGTATTTATCAAAGATTAAATCGCCTAAAAATAATATCGTGGAATTTAAGTATGAAACTGAAGAAATTGAAACTCCTATATCATTTGCCGAAGAAGTATTTTCTTCAATTTATTCAGATCCTGATTTACCTAAAGATTTAGGCAGTAGTTTTAGCTACTACTCTTACTCGTATTCTAAGATAGAACAACCTCGTATTAGTCAAATACTTTTTGATAAAGGGTCTATAAATTTTTCGTCCTCAGCAAGGTTAGATATTATAGGAGCCAATAAGATCGATAAAATTCAACTCAAGGATAATTCAGGAAATTTAGTAAAAGAAATAAATCTAGCATACTCTTATTTAGGGGAAACAGGTAAACATTTAACATGCAAAATGTTACTAAATAAAGTTTCTGAACAATCAGGCGATCAACAAAAAAAATATATACTAAACTATAATTTAGGAGCAACCGGGAAAATACCATCTAAGCAATCTATTGCGACTGACTGGTGGGGGTATTATAACAAAAGTGCTGAACCCAATCTAAATACCGGGTTTAAGACAATTGCAGGCATAACAAATACCTATACTTCTAGTAATAATAATTATTTATCAGGAAGGGACAAGTCTTCTCTGCTTGAGACAACCCTAATTGGAACACTATCTTCAATAACATATCCTACTGGAGGAAGATCTGAATTTATATATGAATTAAACAACTTCCTATCCACACCTGGGCTTGATGGATTAAGTTTAGAAAAAAAAGACACGGTTTTATTTATACTAGATACAGCTCTTAAATATGGAGGGCAAGCAACCATTAATAGTGACCAATTTACGATAGAAAAAGGAGCTCAGAACAAGAAATATTATTGGTACCTCCAGGGTCCTCCCCCATTAGATAATAACCCTTATGAAAACTGGATATTTAATGTATCAATTAATCTACAAAAATTAGAGGATACAAAATGGAAATCGGCCAGAATTTTCACAAAACAGTTCACTTATATGCAACTCTCAAATGGAGAGGTCTTTGATGAAATAAACGCTGTCGAATCAGATGGAACCTATAGACTTGTACTCTCTTATGATATGAATATAGATGATGAAATTCGTAACAACTCATATTTTTCATTTTCTATGACATATTCCAGTCCTTTCGTATATGAAAAAGATAAAGAAAAAGAAATACAAGGCAATGGGATTCGAATCAAAAACATTAAGAATATCCTACCCAATGGGACAGTTAATCTCACAGAGTATGGGTACGTTGATGAATCAGGGAAATCATCAGGAATTATAAAAGCCAATCCGATGCATTACGGACTTGCTCATTTGACCACATCTATCAACTCAATGACTGGGTATGGCCTTCCTACATACAGAAAAGTTAAGGAAGCATATTATTTTACAGGACAAACCTCTCCTTTATATAGCGTCTCTAAAAACCATGTAGGCTATTCAATGGTTAAAGAAGATAAAGAAAAAAATGGTTATACAATACAAAAATTTCATAATACAAGTGAAAGTCCTCAGATAAATTTATATACAAAGTATGTCCCGGGCGTCCCAAGTGTTTATGATATATTAGATGGAACTCTTATAGAAAAACAAATTCGAGATTGTAATAACCAGTTAAAAGAACGAAGTTTATACACATATACACTAGGCAAACATCAATTTATTACAAAAGGATTACGGATGTATAACTTTCCGATGAAAAGCTTAATAGAAAATGAAACTAATACTCTACTGCCTAATATATTTTTCTATCCAAGAGAATTTGAAAAATACAATTTAACTCAGGAAATTAATATAAAATACTTTGATAAAGATTCGATCTCAGTTACAAAAGAATATAAGTATGATCCTGCCTATTTTATAAATAATAGTACCAAAATCACAGATAGTAAGAAATCAGTAACAGAAAGTATATTAAAATATCCATTTGATTTTACTGATGCTTTAAGTCTAAAAATGAAGAACAATTACATTCTCAATCAACCTATTGAATCAATAGATTTGAAAGATAACGTGATAATCGGGGGCGGAAAGATTTCTTATATAGATACTCTAGGATTATTACTGCCTAATAAATATTATAAACTAGTAGCAGAGAATAATCTTAATCTAAATAATTATTCAAATAAATTTTCTTTGGAGAATACTTTAGGTAATTATACAAACAATGGTCAAATAGGGCGTATTATGGGTAAAGATGGATTGATTTCAATCTATTTATGGAGCTATGATGGCCAATACCCTATTGCAGAGATCAAGAATGCAACTTACTCTGAGGTTGAGACTGCAGTTAAGACACTTTTTGGAGTTATCAATATTGATGCATTATCAAAACTGGCAATTCCTAATGAGACAAAACTAAAAGATGGAGATTTACAAAAAACTCTCTCTAAAGCTCTTATCACCACCTATACCTACAAACCCTTAGTTGGGATGACCTCCATGACCGATCCTCGAGGAGTAACCACCACTTACGAATACGACTCATTCGGGAGGTTATTCAAAGTAAAAGATGCCAATGGTAAACTGATTAATACTTACGACTATCACTATCAAAACCAATAAACACAAACGATGAAAAAATATATAATACTCTATCTGAGTTTGTTGAGTAACCTTTGTGCTTATTCTCAAAGTGAAGTGAATCTGGGAGAAGGAGCTATGCCCAATGGAGGCAGTGTCACAGCCTGTACAAAGATAACGCTTCAACCCAAGTTCTCTTTCAAGGCTGATAATACGAAGACCCTGACTCTGAAAGTGTCGCCGTCGACCTGTGATCCATTCAATGGTCAGGATATAAACGCAACGGCTGTAGCGGATCAGAATTACATCCGTACGAAAACTTACCTGATAGAAGATGCTTCCCGTTATCTGGATGAAATACAATACTTCGACGGATTGGGACGTCCCATACAAACGGTACAAAGGGCAATCACACCTTCAACTAAAGATCTGGCTACGTATCAGCTATACGATGCGGTCGGAAGAGATTCTCTGAGCCTGCTTCCGGGAGTTGCAGCAGCTAGCAACAATGGTGCATTTATACCCTATTCAACAGCTCTTCAAAATTCAAAAACGACCTACGGAGAGCAGCGGACGTTTAACCAGCCCATATATGAAGCATCACCCTTAAATCGGATCATTAAACAATTCGGACCGGGAGACGCATGGGCGAACGCTCCTTCCGAAACAGCCTATCAGACCAATGATCAAACATCTAATGCCTGTATAATGTACACGGTAAGCGGAACCCGTCAGGCTCCCTCTTTGACCAAAGGAGCTAATTATCCGACAGGAGAATTGTATGTTACACAAACTAAAGACGAACGGACAGATAATACCAGAGCCATCTCTCACGAGTTTAAAGACAAGCTCGGTCAGGTTGTAATGACACGCCAGATTAACGATGGTGCAAATCTCGATACTTATTATGTTTACGATGATTATGGTAATCTTTGCTATGTGCTGCCTCCTTTAGCCGCAGGAAAGAGCGATACTGCTACCCTCAACTTATTAGCCTATCAATATAAGTTCAATGACCGCAACCTATGTATCTGGAAAAAACTTCCGGGATGTGAACCTGTATATTATGTATATGATAAGGCAGACCGCTTGATCCTGACTCAGGATGGCGAACAAAGACAAAACAGCGAATGGCTGTTCTCTGTGCCCGATGCTCTGGGTAGGGTTGTTCTTAGCGGTATCTGCAAAAATTCATTGGATTATAACACAAGCCCTCTGCAATCAACAGTCGTAAAGGCAGATTGGAAAAAGGCAACGAACAATTACAAAGGATATGAAGTAAGCGGTATTACGCTATCAACGCCAACGGTCCTTACAGTTAATTATTATGATAATTATGAGTTTATCAATCTTAATAGTTTTCCAAACTGGACTTTTATTTCTCAGACCGGATATGGAACTCAGCACGGTAATAATAAAACCTTACTCACAGGAACAATCACCGCTCAGCTCAATAATACAAACAAATTGCTTTATGCAGCCATGTATTATGACCTGAAAGGGCAGTTGATTCAGACCCAAAGCACCAATCATCTAGGAGGAAAAGAAACAGAATACATCGCCTATAATTTTACAGGTCAACCGATAAAAAAACAGCATGTGCATACCAAAGGGACGACTACCCAAACCGAATTATATGCATACGAATACGATCATGCAGGACGATTACTCACAACAAAACATAAGCTGAATACGGGCAGTGAAGTTATTCTGGCACAGAATACATATGATGAGTTGGGACGGTTGAAATCTACCGCAGCCAATAGTCAAGCAGCTTTAACAACCAATTACACATATAACATTCGGTCGTGGACTAAGAGCATAAGCAATACCCTTCTTAGCGAAACATTAGATTATAACCTGAACGGAGATATAGGTATTCAGACATGGACACAGAATAGTAAGACCCGTAAGTATGTATTTGCATATGACAATATCTCCCGTCTTAAATCTGCAACTTATACAGGCGATGGTAAATTCGGGGCGACTTACACTTATGACACTCACGGCAATATCAAGACCTTAACCAGAGAAGGACTGACTGCGGCAGGAACATACGGAACAATTGATAACCTGACATTCAATTATGATGGAACGGGCAACCAGTTAAAATACATTACCGATGCAGGACCTAATGTGACGTTGAGTACCAGTGCCGATTTTAAAGATTTCAGTGAGGTAACCACATCGGAATATACTTATAATAAGAACGGCGCGATGACCAATGATCTGAATAAAGGCCAGACGGTTTCTTTCAACTCATTGAATCTGCCTCAGGAAATGCTGATCAATAACGCAACTGCCAAGGGAAAGAATTACTATATCTACACAGCTTCCGGAGCAAAACTGCAGGTGATACATTTGGTCGATCCCACTCTTCAGGTACAACCCGTAAAAGGAATATCGAATGATGCGGCTTATCGAAACAAGGACACGACCGACTATGTTGGAAACAAGATATACGAAAACGGTATACTCAACAAAATACTTACGGATAACGGATATATCGAAGGTGGAATTTATTATTTTTACATCAAAGACCACTTAGGTAATAACCGCATAGTGGCCAATGCTTCGGGATCGGTTATTCAGCGGAATAGCTATTATCCATTCGGTATGTCTTTTGGTGAAGAGACGGACTTAGAACAGGGCAAGCAGAACTTCAAATACAATGGAAAGGAGTTAGACAAAACACATGGTCTGAATCAGTATGATTATGCGGCTAGATATATGGATCCCGCAACGGTTAGGTTTACGACGGTAGATCCTCATGCTGAGAATTACTTTAGTTGGAGTCCGTATGCATATGTAGGAAATAATCCGATGAGGTTGGTGGACTCAGATGGAAAAGACTGGAGGGATAAATTAGTAGCAGGCGCAGTTGGATTAGTTAGTAACGCATTACCATACTCATCATCTATAAGGGATTTGTATACACCTAATGATCGTGCAGATTATAATAGAACATTAAAGGCTGTAGATGACGCTTCTACGGTCGTGGGAGCTGCTCTGATGTTATATGGAGCTACATCTTCTTCAGGGGGCGGAGGGATGATGGCTGCAGGCGGAGTTGTTGCCGCAACTGGTGTTGGAGCGCCAGAAGGTGGAGTTGTTGCCGCAACTGGAGCGGTAGTTTGGGGGACAGGAGCCGCAACTGCTTTTGGAGGAGTTATGCTTATGAATAACGCTCAAGAAAATGCTTCAGAGGGATATGATCGTGGAAAATATGAAAATGTTCCTAATCCTCGGAACGCAGGGGAAGGGAAAAAGACAACCTCTACACAAAGAAAAAATCTTCTGGATGCAAATAGGCAGCAAAACAATGGTCGTTTAAAAAGCGATGGGGATGGTCGAAGTTTAAATCCCCCATCAAGAAATGTAAAGGGCCAGAAGGCAGATATGAATCAAGCAGAAGTTGATCATATCAAACCTAGATCAAAAGGAGGTACAAATGAAAATTCAAATTTAAGAATAATTTCAAAAGAAGAGAATCTCAAAAAAAGCAATAAATGAAGCAAAAAAAAATAGAAGATTTAAATGTTGCTGTCTTTACTACAAAATATGTATTAGAACAACAAAGCCCTATAATATATGTCTTTCATTATGAGGATGATGGAGCTTGGCAATTTTCAGGGGACGAGGATTGTGATGAAAATGATTATAGAATTGTATCATTTGAGGAAATCATAAGTCTTGATGCGTCAATATTAGAAGTTGTAAATATTCCTTTAGGTTATTATGCTAAGAGAAAAGATAAAGAATCTCATTGGGATATAGAACTAATATAAATATTCTCTTGTTCTTCAGAAAATATCTTACAGCAGTTACCTCTCAGGATTACAAATCTTACAATACACGGAAAATCATAGAGAAATTCTAGGTGCAACGATTTTGGGGGGATATTCTACTGGAACAAGGAACAAAGTTTCAGGAAGCTCTTGCTTTATAAGGGTTCGGACATACGGCTCAAAATGGCCTTCTGCGAGTTTAAAAGAAGCGATAAAGAGGTTTGCTCCTAATGCAACAAGAGTAAAGACAACTTCAGGAAAAATGGTTTATAAAAATGAATCCACGGGTATTCAAATTGTTCATGATGAAATAAGTAATTACTTTAGAATAGAAAACACTCTACTAACAGGAAAGGCTCGTTATTTGGATATGAATGGTTCAAGACCAACAAACTCAATTATAGATGGCAAAACGAAGGGAACTCCTCCTTCCGAATATAAATGTATAATCCATTTTAATAATATAGATTAAATAGTGAAAACAATAGTAGTTCCTAAAGACCTAAAAGCAATGTGTAAACTACAAGCATCAATAGAATATGAAGACAAAAATTTATTAAATGAATATGTATTTGATGATTGTATTTTTTATGATTTATGGAATTTACACATTTTTGAGAGGATTAATATGATTGCAAATACGATTATTGATGATTATGAAGAAGAGGAAATCACTGATATTAGTAAAATAAAAGAGATTATAGAATACCTAAAAGGAGTTCAAAAAAAACTCGATTCACCAAATATTGAGTTTTTATTAAATATCTTTATAGAAGCAAATAGAAGAGGGACAGGTGTGTTCTTCTATTTTTGATGGATGATTATGCGGCTAGGTATATGGATCCGGCAACTGTGAGGTTTACGAGTGTAGACCCGTTAGTTGAGAATTACTTTAGTTGGAGTCCGTATGTGTATGTAGGGAATAATCTGATGAGATTAGTGAATCCTGGGGGGAAGCTTACAATAATTTCAAAGGGGCTTTCTCTGCCTCCATAAGTCTTGGTATGCAAGCTGGTCTTGCTGTAAAAGTAAACAATAAAGGAGTTGAAGCTAAAGCTAATCTTATTAGCTTGAATTTTGGCGGAGCTACAGCAGGTAAAGCCTCTTTATATGAAGTTATAAAAAGTTTATCGGATCTCTGGAAATAGAAGTTTAGATTTGAACTCAGTACAATCGTAATTATTATATAATTAAATTTATATGTTTATGCAAATAAAGGAACTAAAGTCATTATTAATGTGTATTGGATTATATATCATTGGTTTTGGTTTTTTTTATATCATCACTATTTATTCATCCAATCAATATTGATGATATCTGTATGTCTATATTATGTATACTTGGAGGTACCTTATTTTATAAGAAAAAAATCTCTTTCTCAAGGAAAAGTTAAGGCTGCTGATTTAAAAAGAATGAATTGGTTTACCATCTTTTTACTCTTATTATTTTTTGGTATACATGTCAATAAAATAATTTCAATTTCCAATATATGTTATTTAATCTATTTTATATTTCTCATGAAAATTAAACGTTTGGTAGCTTTTTATATTGATCTTATATCTATCTTATTCCCTGGTGCAATTATAAGC
Source organism: Indolivaga capnocytophagoides (assembly GCF_036511535.1). Lineage (GTDB taxonomy): Bacteria > Bacteroidota > Bacteroidia > Bacteroidales > Dysgonomonadaceae > Dysgonomonas_A > Dysgonomonas_A capnocytophagoides. The sequence goes on from NZ_AP028867.1 coordinate 3,126,650, forward strand.
TTGTTCATGGACGAGCACCCACTGACAATTATTATAGTTTTTTCTTTGATATTTTCTTTAATTCTGAATAAAGACATATTAGATGGACAAAGTTTAGGTAAAAGAATCCTCAAACTGAAAGTTGTTAAAAAGAAAGGACAATCTACACCATCCAAATTAATCTGTTGTATTCGGAATATATTCTTATTTCTATGGCCGATTGATTTATTCCTTATATTATTCACAGGGAGAAAATTTGGAGATTATATAGCTCAAACAGAAGTTGTAACGAAAACAAGTGCTTCTGGATTTGTTACCCGAAATATAATAACGAGAAGTATACTGTTCATGATAATAACTGCAGTTATTATTAGCTTAATCCTATACTTTACTGTTTACAATTCCAGATCATACCGATTATTATATATCTAAGCTGATAATCAGTTTCTTTCTCTCTTTAATTATGAAGAGGAATTTAATTAAAATGAATTTGAAAAAAGCATATCATTATCTATATTATCGATTATATAAGTATTATAACTCAGGATTCTTTGTCTTCAAGACAGAGATGAAAGCAAATATAGTATTGTCCATATTAGAGCTTCTCTTTCTTATATCTATCTACGTTTATTATAAAATTTTCATTAATCGATATATTCATCTAAATAATAACTTATATATATGGATTGTAACAGTTCTCGTTTATGCTTTTAACTATATAGTATTTCAATCTCGTGATCAATGGAAAACTATAATAAAAGAATTTGACAACCTAAGTAGGAAAAAGAGGATTATCTATGATATAGCTGTATATATATTTATAGCATTTGTTTTTGCAAATCTAATATTCTCTTTTTATCTAATGAGTCAAATCGATTGGAGTTTATATCGGTAAATCTAATATTTTGAATCGCCTACTTAAGATGTGGAAAGCAACCTCCATCTACTCGGATATACTCCGTGGCCTAATCAAAAAAAGGATTTGCAATCAGTCTTCTAGCATATCATTATATTTTTATCTATACCAAAAGTGTTCTTTAAATTTCACAATAATATCTCAACTTGGAAAAGTATACGACTGAAAAGATGTAGTTTTCGAGTAACTTTTGTTACCTTTTGTGTTTATTCAGCAAAATAGATATTATTGTTTTGTTCCCATTAAACATTAATTATTAACTCAAAATACAACATGAAAAACTTATTCTTTACATTAATTATTATAACAGGATGTTTCTTTATCACTTTCTGTTCTCGCACACACACAAAATCAAATGACATTGCCGAAGGATGGGATATGGTTCCTCATATAATGAAAAACATATCACCTCCTCAATTCCCCGACACGGTATTCAATATTCTTGATTACGGCGCTAAGTCCGATACAACCTTCAATAGTTTACCGTCCATTATGACCGCTATAAATACGTGTAATACGAATGGAGGAGGAAAGGTTCTGATCCCTAAGGGGTCTTATTTAGTGAAGGGCTCAATCATGCTGAAAAGTAATGTTAACCTACATCTCGAGGAAGGTGCAAGATTAGAATTTTCGACCAACCCTAAAGATTATCTACCGATGGTACTTACTAAATGGGAAGGAACCGAATGTTATAACTACAGCCCGTTCATATACAGCTATCAGTCAGTAAACGTAGCACTAACAGGTAAAGGAGAAATCGATGGCAATGGATCTGTTGAATTCAACAGCTGGCGGCAAAAACAAGATCCGGCAACAGATAGACTGCGCCAAATGGGCAACGACTCTATTCCGGTCTATGAACGTGTCTTCGGGGAAGGTTGGTATCTTCGTCCCGGGATGATTCAATTTTTCGGTTGCAAGAATGTATTAGTTGAAGATCTAAAAATATACGACTCTCCATTTTGGATTATCCATCCTGTATATTGTGATAACGTAATCGTGCGAAATGTATATATCGACAGTAATAATCTTAACAATGATGGATGTGACCCCGAATCATCATCAAATGTACTGATCGAGAATGTCGATTTTAATGTAGGAGATGATGGAATAGCCATCAAATCGGGAAGAGACCAGGAAGGTTGGCAAATAGGATGCGCAACCGAAAATGTGATCATCAGAAATTGCCATTTTGCACGTTGGGCTATAACTATCGGGAGTGAGATGTCGGGAGGAGTACGCAATATATTTATCGAAGACTGTAAAATAGACAGCTGTAGAAATGCCATATATTTTAAGTCGAATCTCGATAGAGGAGGCTTCTTCGAAAATCTGTACATGAGAAATATCGAAGCTGACATTTGCTCGTGGGGAGTAGTTAACTTCCGTACCGATTATCATGGATACAGAGGGGGCAACTACCCCACTCAATTCAGGAATATTACAGTCGAAAACATTGTGTGCAACAGAGTAGATAGTGTCGCTATTATGGCAAACGGGGTTCCCGAAGCTAAATTACACGACATAACATTACGGAATATAAAGGTAAAGAATGCCCCGAAAGCAACTCAAATGAAAAACGTGGTTAATCTAAAACTTGAGAATGTCGAAGTCAATGGAAAATTAATAAGCAAAAATGATGAATAAGAAGATTATCTTAAGGTCTCAGACCTTTTTATTGACTTAGCAAGCATAACAGCAAGAGTAAGTTATCACATTAGAATACTACATTAAATACTTTCTGTTGCTTATTTATTTGTTTTTCTTATTATTTCAGAGAATAGATATTCGGAGCTTTTCTGTAATTTTACTTCAAAAAGTATTCCATGAATTCAAAGCTGAAAGGAACTCTATATGCCGTTATTTCTGCGGTAAGCTATGGAACAAATCCACTAGGAGCACTATCCTTATACAAAGAAGGGGTAAATGCCAATTCCGTTCTGTTTTACAGATTTTCCTTAGCTGCGATCATTCTCGGAGGACTAATGCTTGTTCAAAAAAAGTCTTTCAGGATAACTCCGAAGGAATTACTTATTATCAGCAGCTTAGGGATACTTTTTGGAATATCATCGCTAAGCCTGTTCACTAGTTTTCATTATATGGATGCAGGAATAGCTTCTACTATATTATTTGTATATCCTGTAATGGTTGCAGTAATAATGGCTGTGGTCTTTAAAGAGAAAGTATCACTCACTACCGCTTTATCGATTCTTTTTGCTCTAGCCGGAATTTCTTTCCTTTACAAGAATGAGGGAGGCAGTACATTAAGCTCTATCGGTGTACTGTTAGTCATGACATCTTCCCTTAGCTATGCCGTCTATATTATAATTGTAAACAAATCGTCATTAACCATGTCATCGGTGAAACTCACATTTTATGTGCTTCTTTTCTGTATGCTGACAATTACTATACACTCCCTCAGCTCAGAGGCCAACCATTTACAGATGCTGACCACACCATCCATGTGGATGTGGGCAGGAATGCTGGCTTTAGTTCCTACTATAATATCCTTAATAACGATGGTTAAGGCTGTACATGCTATTGGTTCTACCCCGACAGCTATTATGGGAGCACTAGAGCCACTGACAGCTGTTGTTATAGGTGTTTCCGTTTTTGGAGAACTCTTCTCTATGCGGATGGCAGTGGGTATACTGATGATTTTATTTGCTGTGATTCTTATAATTGCGGGAAAGTCTTTACACCCTCAGTTTTTACTGGCAACGGTCAATAATGCCAGACATACATTACAGAAGTATTTTAGATGGAAGTAATACATTTTAAAATTCAGTAATTCTACTTTAAAGATATAATGAACCTGCTTCAGTTTTAAAGCAGGTTCATTATATCCTTCCATCCTGAAATCCTTTGGTAAGTTTCATCATGAACATACACATTATGCGGCTGTGAGAACAATATTCTCTTGCCGTCAAATAAAGAAAGGTTTTTGGGGTGATCATCGATCATTACATCTCCTTTTATATTACATTTACTTCCACAGAAAATCATTTGCTTCCATGAGATAAATGAAAAATGCTCTGCCAGCCAATAACGTTTATCTGTTAAACTATTCGGAAACTCTGTAGCCGAAGACACAATCAACACTTCATATTTGTCGTTCAGATACTTCAAGCCTTCGACACTGTCAGGTAAAAGAGGCACAGTCCTGAAAAATCCAACACTATTTACGAGTTTTTGAAATGAAGGGAATACAAAATCCTCCAAACGACCTCGCAAATCTTCCTGAGTAAAGGTTTTACCTGATTCTTTGTATTCAAGATTTATAAAATGTGTATATACATCTGCTAATACACCATCCATGTCCACTAAGATTTGATGTCTCATTTTTTTATTTATTAACTATTAATATTGCTTTATCCGAATTAATTTCCCCTATGGGTTATTTTTTGCTTATGCTGAATTCTTTCCAGTTTTGAGGTTTTTATTCAAACATTAGATAACACAATACAAAAAACCGCAAAACCCATAAAAAAGGAGCAAAAAAGCATTCTATTTACATTAAAACTATGTATAATTGCAGAATTATGCAACATTAAAAGCGGTATTATGCTGAAAGAAGAAAGACATGAATATATTCTAAACTGTATCAGTAGAAACAACAGGATATACGTTACAGCCCTTAGTGCAGAATTAGAAGTATCGGATGATACTTTGAGACGAGACCTCACTGAATTAGAACAAAAAGGACTATTAACCAAAGTACATGGTGGTGCAATTCCCAAATCGGGTATTTCGATAGAATTTACAGATCGGCTGAATACAGCTATTGCCAGCAAACAGCAAATGGCGGCAAAAGTAATACCTCTTTTCAAAGAAGGGGATGTGATATTAATAGACGGAGGAACATCTAATCTGGAAATAGCCCGTCAACTACCCAAAAATTTCAAATTAACTATTTATACAAATAGCTTTCCTATAGTAAACGTTCTTTTTAACCACCCTAATCTTGATGTGATATTTTTGGGAGGTAAAGTATTCCCCTCATCTCAGGTTACTGTCGGAATATCAGTATTTCAGGCTTTACAAACCGTACATCCAGACTGGTCGGTCATTGGCATTAGCGATATACATCCGGAAAAAGGATTAACATCTCCCGATCGGGAGGAAGGCATGATAAAACGCTTCATGATAGAAAGAGGGAAAAAAAGGATAGTATTGGCAGATAGTTATAAGCTCAATACCGCAAGGGCATATCATGTCGCATCCTTAGGGGATATTGACTATCTTGTCACAGAAGATGATAAAGTGAATTATATAAAACAACATTGGCATGATTGTCCATGTGAAATTATCTGATAACCGGAAATTCTTCCTCAACGATGGTTTAATATCCTCAAAACCATCTCCCGACGCTGCCTTGAGATAACAATACTAGTTCCGTCTTTCATTTGAATATATCCGCCATCAGTTTTCACAAAGCTCTTCACTTCATCCAGATTTATAAGGTGCGACTGGTGTACCCTCAGAAAATGATATGCAGTCAGCAGCTCATCATACTCTTTCAGCGTCTTTGAAATTAATAGTTTATCTCCATTTTTCAGATAAAAATTTGTGTAGTTTCCATCAGCTTGACAACGAACGATATCAGCCACTTCTACAAACTCTATCTTATCTGACAAAGGCAGAGCGATAACCTTATTAAGAGAATCACGGTGTTGGTTTTCAAGCAGATTAACCATACGGAGATTAGTCATCCTATTCTGTATTGATTTTGCGGCTTTATCCACTGCCCGGAGGAGTTCGATTGTATCGATAGGCTTTACAATATAATCCAACGCAGAAAACTTAATAGCCTTAACCGCATAATTCGTAAATGCTGTCACAAAAATGACTTCAAAATTCAAGTCAGATAAACTTTCCATCATCGAAAAACCATCACCTCCGGGCATTTCAATGTCGAGAAAAACCAAATCGGGTTTCAGCTCTAAGATCTTTTGTCTCCCTTCCAAAGCTGAAGAGCAAAGGGCTACAACCTCCAAATCAGGACAATAATCTTTGAGTTTACTATAGAGGTTCTCTCTGTTGTGCTGTTCATCTTCAACAATTACACCTCTTATCTTATATTTTATATCTTCCATATTATCAGATTCTTTATCCATCAAACAGGAATACTAAGAATAACCCTGCATCCTTTTGTTATTCCATCCTGCTCTACATTTTCTATTTGTATGCCTATATTCAAGTGCAAGTCTTTATTCAATAAAGCTAGCCGCTCTCGGGTAGATTTCAAACCGAAACCTTTCGTTTTACTCTCTATATCCGGCATAAATCCACTACCGGTATCAGTTACCTGAGCATATAAAATTTGATCTTTCAGACTGAAATCAATTATAACATTTCCTCCTCCATAAGGAACAATCCCATGTTTTATCGCATTTTCAACAATAGGCTGAATAAGCATTCCCGGAATTTCCTCTATCTCAGTTTCTATATTTTCATCGACCACAATAGAATAAGTAAAAGGAACACGCAATTGCTCTAAGTGCAAATATAAACTAATGAGAGCTATCTCATCCGACAAAGGAATCAGCCTTGTCTCTGAAGAATTCAACACAATACGAAGAAGTTTTGCAAAATTAACGAGATATTCATCTGCTTCCTTCCTTTTATCCTGAGCTATAAGATTTTGGATAGAACCTAAAGCATTAAATGTAAAATGAGGATTCATCTGTGCCCTGATAGCCTTGAGTTCGAGTTCAAGTAACTGCCTCCTCACCCTCTCCTGCCTTTTCACGAAGAAACGCACAAGAAAGAATGTAACAAGAACAGCCGCTAATATAATCAAAACAAAGGGTAAGACCCTGCTTAAAGCAGAGTCTTTTGTTTTTAAGGTATCCATATCATCCTGTATCAACCGAATCAGAAAGTGAGGAGAATCTATATATTTGCTGTTTTGCCATCGATCTACAATAGTACCATCATTCCTCATCACGATATAAGCATCTGGATTAGACGCTACCTTATATCGATAATCTCTAATGACTTTATCGGGCACAAAATGCAAGAACTGATGAATCTTATTATTTTTCTCAAAAAGAGATTTTTGGGATTCTCCGGTAACAATATAAACTTTTACTTTCTTCTCCAATTTGGCTTTTTTAATCTCGTCTTCGAAATTGCTTAGTCTTTTTTCGAAAAACCGATCATCCGGATTGTTACCTAAATTGTCGCTTACAAAGAGAACTATATATTCATCTGACTTATTTCCAATCGAAAGGTATTTCTCGACATCCAGATCCAAGCCTTTCAAATTGGCTCCCGGCTCAACTTTCAATAATTTCTCATGCAAATTGACAACCGGAGTCCGAAACTCAGGAATACTACATCTTTCAATAAAATATTTATACTCCCTTTCGCTTTCATTCAACTGAAAATAAATCATTTGATCTTTCAAGGCTTCGCTTGTCAAATAAAACCTCGGATATCCCCAAAAGATAGCATCGGCAAAATAAAATTTCATAATATTCCCTTGTAAATACCTTATACCGGTGAGTATACTATTATTTGCCTGCCGTGCTTTAAAGTCAAAAAATGTCTGAATAAGATCCCCGTAATTATAGGGCTGGTACAAATAATCGGTAAAAGGATAGAGATTCGTAAAATGCTTATCACCCCAAGGTATATTGCTCTCGTCATGATACCTCTGTCCCCAATCTCTCATTACATTCTCATTATAGATTATCATCTTCTGAGCCGCATACCAATAGTCGAATGAAAGCTTGGCTGATTTTACCCAATACTCATTCATCGAAGATTCATATTTGCTGAACTCTGTATTGAAAACCGACTCAGCTTGTGCAAAAAAGTCGCCTGACCTCTTCTCCCCCTTATATAATAGCGGCACTATTGCATTCGTAAATATACTATTTATAGACCCTTTACCTGAGATCTTATATTCGCTATTAATGGAAGCTACATTAAGAGAATCTCCGGGAGTAAGATCAAGTATAACGTTTTCAAAATAAACCCGCTTAGGTTCGGATAAAAATAAATCAAACTGATAAGTATTTCCATCTTTATGAACCGGCTTTATTTTAATGTCTCCGTTAGAAATAAAAACCCGATCTTCTTCAATATCTACAGGAACAGTCAGTTTTATCTGAGTATTCGGATTTAAATCGAATGAAGCCGAACTTAACTGAATAAATGCAGGACTTTCTGAATTTTTTTTAACATCGGGACTCAAATCAATCAGCCAAGGCATGGACAGTCCTTCTTTAAGGTTCTTCGTCCATCGATTAAAATAAGATTGCAGAGCAGATTTTACTATAAAATCAAAATTCAGAGTATAATCTAATATCGTTCCATCAAAATGAACCATACTTAACCCCTTTGGTATCTCGAAGATCTGTGCATACCACATTTTAGCTGACCTCCCACTTTTCGGGTCGTCAGTCTGTTTCGGAAAATTAACGCTCACCTCTCCGGTATTATTAGCTAGCGATGCTGTAACCAAGTTATTCTCAAAAAGAAAGAAACGCGACTTTCCATCAAAATAATCGCCGTAATAACTGAAGTCTAAATAATTATTTACTCCTACACCTTCTCTCTTTAATAAATCCGGATAATTCAGATTCGGATAGCATATATACCAGTTAAAAGGTCTTACAGCCATGCGTACTGAATCTTTATCTACAGATAAAACAATAAATTCGACATCTATTTTCTGTACATTATCATAACTCCAGACCGACGAAGGCTCTGACTTTCCGACAGGAACAGTAATTTTCAAGCTAAACGAATCTCCCGCTTTTAAATCCTTGACCGAAGTAACACTCTTGCTCCAAATCTCAACAGATAAGACTGAGAATAGCATGATCGCAATTAACAATATTCTTTTCATAGCAAACAAATTTAATTAACAGATTTCATTTCGTATCATAAAATTATATATCTGTCAATTCTTAAAATCAGAAGTTTATCAAACAGTCTCACCGACTTATTATACTACCTATCTTATCTATTATTCAAAAGTACATACCAATAAAAGCAAATAAGACCGGAAGAAAAACTTCCGGCCTCATTTATCAAATACTTAGGCAAACCGTAAATAAATCAATCTTTAAGTATTACTTTATTGCTGCAATACGACTGATATATTTTCCGATAATATCGAATTCTAAATTAATAACCGAGCCTACTTTAAACTGATGAAAGTTTGTATGCTCGTATGTAAATGGAATAATAGCTACCTGAAAAGAATTATCTGTAGGATTACATACAGTAAGGCTTACACCATTTACCGTAACTGATCCTTTATCTACTGTAAGATATCCTTTTTTTGCCATCTCTTTATCGTAATCATACTCAAAAGTAAAATACCAACTGCCATCCGCTTCATCAATAGCGATGCAACGGGCGGTCTGGTCAACATGTCCTTGAACGATATGCCCGTCAAGGCGTCCGTTCATTAACATACTGCGCTCCACATTTACCTTATCTCCGCGATTTAACAATCCGAGATTCGATCTTTCCAACGTTTCCTTTACAGCTGTCACAGTATAAGAATCTTCGGCAAGATCTACAACCGTAAGACACACCCCATTATGGGCGATGCTTTGATCTATTTTCAGCTCTTTCACAAAAGAACAACCGAGAGTCAGATGTATATTTTCATTTTCCTTCCGGATATTTTTTATAATAGCTGCATCTTCAACAATTCCTGAAAACATATCCTTATATTTTTTTGATTATTCAATCTATGTTTACAATTAACTACAATCATATCAACAATATAGCCAATACAAAAAGGACTCAATCCTTAAAGGGATACAAAGATACAAAATAAAAACCAGAGAAAAGAGCAAAAAAAATTATCTGAAATTTAGCGTTTGATTATTAGACTAATAGTGTATCTTTGCAAACTGAAACGTATATTTAAAGATCTGTAAGGTTTTGATGACCGAATTTGTTAAACTCAGTATAAAAAACTGACATACTTACATATTAACAAAAAGAAATAAAACCACATAAACAAAGAGCAACAAACGTAAAATTAACTAAATAAATGAAGAAAGTAAGTCTTATTTTATTTCTTATAGCACTAATCGTATCAGGGATAAATGCTCAACCAAACCGTAAATATCGAGATTGCGGTATTTTATTCGAAGTTAGTAATAACCCAAACTGGGGATACGGCGAACCCGTAATAACATACGTACAGCCTTTCTCTTCTGCATACAATGCGGGATTGAAACGTGGCGACATCATAATGGAAGTCAACGGCTCTGCAACCTATCTAAGAAACAGCCAAACAATAGCAGGATGGCTTACCGGAGGCAGCGAAAGGGATATGACTTTAACTATTAGAAATATCAATACCTATTTTAAAGAATACAAAGTAGAGGCAGAGACCAGAGTTATGAATTCCATCAGTGAATTTGATCTGGCATCTATGTATTCTTTTTATAGCATAGAAAGCACCAGCGACAGATCATTTACCTTACCTCTGAAAGTGAATCCGAATCAAAATGTTGACTTTTCGGATTATCACACATTCGATTTCATCAATGAGGGTACATCTGTTCCCGAAATAGACCATTACATAAACAAAATAATTGAAGAAGCTCTTATTGATAGAGGTTTAACAAGAAGCAGCAATGATCCTGACATTATTGTACAATCGTACTACAGTTATCAGCCGAATGTTAAATACAGTTCTGCAGGTAGAATTCAAAATCAAAAGACATGGAGATTCGATCCTGAAACCCGTCAGATGATTCAGGTTCCGATACTTTCGGGCGATGATGTGAATGCAGAAACAAAAGGACAATATGTACTTGAATTAGGAATCAGATTTTTCGACAAAAAGTATATCAGTAAAGATAAAATGACTCAGATTTGGGATTGCAAAGCAACCGAATACCTTACTTCCGATTATGATTTATCTGAATATACCCGTATACATGCACCTCTCATGATGATGCAATATCCTTACACCACCGCCAAAACATCAGCGAAATATCTTGTCAACTACAAAGGTTTTAATTACACAGGTATGAATTTTGATAACAAAGACCTCAAAACCCTTGCTAGCGTAGACGAAAACTCTCCTGCCTACAAAGCCGGACTAAGAGCCGGTGATGTTGTTGAAAAGATCAACAATGTAAACTTTAAATATACAAAAGCAGAACAGGAGAACGGTTATAAGCGATTCATCATTGAATCAATGAAATACCGAAATCCTAAAACTCGCTTTATCGATGCCAACGGATTCCCTGACTGTATGATATGGAGTATCAACAAATATGCAGAAGTTTCGGATCTTTTCAAAAAAGAGCCTATATATACGCCATGTTTTAGCTATCTTTACGCATTCCAAAAATTCGTCCCATCCAACTCCGCCAAATCGGTGAAGGTTGAGGTGAAAAGCGGAAACAATACAAAAGATGTTCAGATCATACCCGAGTTACAGACTTCGGTAGACATAAAGGCGCTCTGATAATTTTAAAAACATTATAAATATTATTAGAGGATAGCCAGTATCGGTTATCCTCTAATTTTGAGGTAAAATATGATTACAGTATCTAATTTAGGAATTCAGTTTGGAAAGAGAGTGTTATTTCAAGATGTGAATTTGAAATTTACACCGGGCAATTGTTATGGTATAATCGGCGCGAATGGAGCCGGAAAATCTACTTTCTTAAAAATATTAAGTGGAGAAAAAGATGCAACACAAGGTTCTTTTTCAATGCTCCCAAACGAGCGTATGTCTGTTCTGTCGCAGGATCACTTTGCGTATGACGATCAGACTGTATTGAATACAGTGCTACAAGGACATACAATATTGTGGGATATAATGACCGAAAAAGACACATTATATGCTAAAGCAGACTTTACGGACGAAGACGGAATCAGAGCTTCTGAATTAGAAGAAAAGTTCGCTGAACTCGAAGGATGGAATGCTGAAAACGATGCAGCGGCATTATTAAGCGGGTTAGGGATAAAAGACGAACTTCATCAACAAATGATGCGGGACATGAGCGGTCAGCAAAAAGTGCGTATCCTTTTGGCTCGCGCCCTCTTCGGAAACCCCGACAACCTGTTGCTCGATGAGCCTACCAATGACTTGGACATTGATACAGTTATGTGGCTGGAACAATACCTTGCCAATTTCGAAAATACTGTATTAGTCGTATCACACGACCGTCACTTCCTCGATTCTGTATGTACACATACTGTAGATATCGATTTCGGAAAAGTAAACCTTTACCCCGGAAACTATAGCTTCTGGTACGAATCGAGCCAGCTGGCACTTCGTCAACAAGCTCAACAAAACAAAAAAGCCGAAGAAAAGAAAAAAGAACTCGAAGAATTTATCCGCCGTTTCAGTGCCAACGTAGCTAAGTCTAAACAGACCACAAGCCGTAAAAAGATGTTGGAAAAGCTAAACATTGAGGAGATAAAACCTTCGTCTCGAAAATATCCGGGAATCATTTTCACTCCTGATCGTGAACCTGGAAACAAGATTCTGGAAGTAAAAAACCTGAAGGCATCTGTCGAAGGCACAGTCTTATTCGATAATGTAAACCTGAATATCGAAAAAGAAGACCATGTCGTTTTCCTTTCAAAAGATCCCAGAGCGATGACCGCTTTCTTCGAAATCATCAATGGATACCAGAATCCAGACAATGGATCATTCGAATGGGGACAGACTATCACTGAGGCTTACCTTCCTCTTGACAATTCGGAATATTTCAAAATAGACCAGAATTTAGTTGAGTGGTTATCTCAGTTCTCTGATGACACTAGTGAAATATACATCAAAGGATTTTTAGGGAGAATGTTATTCTCCGGAGAAGAAGTACTTAAAAGTGCCAAAGTATTATCAGGAGGAGAAAAAATGCGCTGTATGCTTGCACGTATGATGATGAAGAGTGCCAACTGCCTGGTATTAGATTCTCCTACAAATCACCTCGACCTGGAATCTATTCAGGCATTCAATAATACTCTGAAGCAATTCAAAGGCATTATTTTGATGTCGTCTCATGACCACGAATTCATCCAGACAACTTGTAACCGTATAATAGAACTGACTCCAAACGGGATCATTGATAAATATATGGATTATGATGACTATATCGTATCACCGGAAATTAAAGCTTTAAGAGAAAAGATGTATTAAGAGGTCTCAAAACCCCTATTCATTAACTCGCATTCGGATCATAGTCGAATGTTATTTTAAGCAATAGATAAAAATTAGCGGCAGTCTTTCTTATAAAGACTGCCGCTTTTCGCATCCCTGCGATCCATTAAATATAATAATAAAAACTAGTCGCTGAGTAATTTCACGGCATCCACATATTGGGCAATCCCCATTGCCACACGCTTTGCATCTCTCATAGCCAAAACAACGGTTTGAGGAGTATGCACCACATCACCTCCCGCAAAAACTCCTTTTCGTGTAGTCATCCCATACGGATGGTCTTTTGTAATCACATATCCTGCTTCATTTATTTCGATACCAAGAGAGGTCGACACGATGCGGTTTGCAGGCTTAGACCCGATAGCAATCAAAACACGATTGACTGGAATTGTAATTTCTCCCGACGAATCCATTGCCTTCAAAGCTTTCAAGGTATTATTGTCTCCAAGAAATTCTCTGGTTTCGGTCTGCCATCTGAATTTCACACCTTCTTCCAATGCCTCATTATATTCTGTTTGCAGAGCAGGCATGTTTTCCATCGTATCATTTGAAACAATCGTTACTTCTTTGGCTCCCATCCGTATTGCTGTACGGGCGGTATCCATCGCAACATTACCGGCCCCAATCACAATTACATTTTCACCCTCGATCAAGGGCACGGCTGCCCGCCCTATCTCTTCACTATTGAACAAACTAACCATTCGCAGAAAATAAGAAGCCTGCAATACTCTATATAACTTTATTCCTTTTATATCTAAAGTCTTGGGGACGGAAGTACCAGATCCGATAAACACAGCATCAAATTCGTGAGACAACATACCATCAACTGTAATTTTTTCGCCGACAACGCAATCATTAATAAATGTCACACCCAATGCTTCGATCTTTTGCACCTCTCGCCTAACTATTTCATGAGGCAGTCGATATTCGGGAATACCGTACATCAATACTCCTCCTGACTCTTTCTGCCCTTCGAAAACCACAACATTAAAACCTTCCCGGGCAAGATCTCCAGCAACAGTCAATCCGGCAGGCCCCGAACCAATAACGGCCACCTTTCCCCTAGTTTTGGGTTTTAGCTTACGCTTTATCAACTCCATCTCACTATCGAAGTCCGCAATAAAACGCTCCAACTTACCCACTCTTACGGGATTATTCTTTTTGTTAAGAATACAATGCCCCTCGCACTGCTTCTCATGAGGACATACTCTGCCGCAAATCGCAGGAAGATTACTCTTTTCATTGATAATCTGCATTGCACCTCCAATATTACCCATTGATAATTCGTGAATAAATCCGGGAATATCATGTTCTATCGGGCAACCCTGAATACAGAGCGGAGTTTTACAATTAAGGCATCTTTTTGCTTCCTTAATTGCTTCTTTCATTGTATAGCTTACATTTATCTCAGCAAAGCTACCACTACGCTTGTCTTCTGTACGAAGTTCCATAAATCAAATATTGATAATCAAACTTTTCAAATATAGTTATTTTATGAAAAATATACATAGCAAAATAAGAATGATTACTTTTTCATACAACTGATACAATATAGTTATAGCACATGTCTAAAATTCCATTTTAGACAATACTTTTTAATCCAAAGAAATAACTACCTTTGCGACTGAAGTTTCGAGAAATCGGAACATTTTTGTTGTGCAAAAAAAATATATCATCAAATAAGTTCTTTTAAGGTCTCAGTCCTATTTACTGGCAGATCCAAGAACAACAGCTATTAAGTTGTTATTCTCTTAAATATGTCTATAAATGCGTTCTGTTACTGACTTAGAATAGAAACACTAAAAAAAGGTCATGGAATACAATTTCAAAGAAATCGAAAAACGTTGGCAAGAGTTTTGGACAGATCAGAAAATCTACAAAGTTGTAGAGAATAAAGATAAACCAAAATACTATGTCCTCGACATGTTTCCCTACCCTTCGGGTGCAGGATTACACGTTGGACACCCTCTTGGCTACATTGCATCGGATATTTACAGCCGTTACAAGCGTTTGCAAGGTTTCAATGTGTTGCATCCTATGGGTTATGACGCCTACGGACTACCCGCTGAGCAATATGCGATACAAACAGGTCAGCATCCGTCAATCACAACCAATCAGAATATCAAAAGATACAAAGAACAATTAGACAAAATAGGTTTTTCTTTTGACTGGGATCGTGAAATCAGAACCTGCGAGCCCGAATATTACAAATGGACTCAATGGGCATTTGTACAGATGTTTGAATCATATTATTGCTATGACGAACAACAAGCCCGCCCGATAACAGAACTTGTTTCTGTTTTTGAACAACAGGGTTCTGCGGGTATGAACATAGCTTGCAGCGAAGAATTATTATTCACGGCTGATGAATGGAAATCCAAAACTGAAAAAGAAAAACAGGAAATCCTTTTAAATTACCGCATCGCTTATCTGGGCGAAACAATGGTAAACTGGTGTCCTGCATTGGGAACAGTTCTTGCCAATGATGAGGTAATCAACGGCTTGTCGGAACGTGGCGGATACCCCGTTGAACAGCGCAAAATGCGTCAATGGTGCCTTCGTGTTTCGGCTTATGCACAACGATTGTTGGAAGGGTTGGATAAAATAGACTGGACAGACTCTTTAAAAGAAACCCAGAAAAACTGGATCGGACGTTCGGAAGGTGCCGAAATGAAATTCAAGGTAAAAGATTCTAATATCGAACTCGAAATATTTACAACCCGTGCCGATACCGTTTTTGGGGTGACCTTTATGGTACTTGCTCCCGAAAGCGATTATGTGTCATTGTTGACTAAACCAAATCAGCAGGCTGAAGTAGACGCTTATCTGCAAGCAACCAAAAAGAGAACGGAACGAGAACGTCAGGCAGAGAAAAAAGTATCGGGAGTATTCTCCGGATCACATGCTATCAACCCTTTGAACGGAAAAGAAATTCCGATCTGGATTGCGGATTACGTACTTGCCGGATACGGAACGGGGGCAATTATGGCTGTACCTGCTCACGACAGCAGAGACTATGCTTTTGCAAAACATTTCAATCTGCCGATTATCCCGCTTGTAGAAGGATGCGATATCTCGGAAGAGAGTTATGATGCAAAAGAGGGTATCGTTACTAATTCCGATTTTCTGAATGGACTGACTGTAAAAGAAGCTATATCGAAAGCAAAACAATACATCGAAGAAAAGGGCATCGGAAAGGTGAAAACCAATTACCGCCTTCGCGATGCTATATTTTCGCGTCAAAGATACTGGGGCGAACCATTCCCTGTCTATTACAAAGACGGAATGCCTTATATGCTGCCAATAGATAAACTTCCGTTGGAATTGCCGGAGGTAAGCAAATTTTTACCAACCGAAACAGGTGAACCACCTCTTGGAAACGCTGGAAAATGGGCTTGGGACAGTGTAAAACAAGAAGTAGTAGACAAATCGGAAATAAACGACACTACGATATTTCCTTTGGAACTGAATACAATGCCCGGATTTGCAGGATCATCGGCTTATTACCTTCGATATATGGATCCTCATAATAATGAGGCATTAGTGAGTAAGGCTAAAGACGAATACTGGCGGAATGTCGATTTATACATCGGAGGAACAGAGCATGCTACCGGTCACTTGATATACAGCCGCTTCTGGAATAAGTTCCTATTCGACATCAATGTTTCATGTGAGGATGAACCATTCCAAAAGCTGATTAATCAGGGAATGATACAAGGACGAAGTAATTTTGTATATCGTATCAACGGAACAAATAAGTTCGTTTCTTTCGGGTTGAAAGATCAGCACGAGACAACAGAATTACATGTTGATGTAAATATTGTAAGCAACGATATCCTTGATTTAGAGGCATTCAAAGCATGGCGTCCCGAATTTGCAAATGCAGAATTTATCCTTGAAGATGGTAAATACATCTGTGGATGGACTATCGAAAAGATGGGAAAAAGGTATCATAATGTGGTAAATCCAGATGATGTTGCTGACAAATATGGTGCAGATACATTACGCATGTACGAAATGTTTTTAGGTCCATTAGAGCAATCTAAACCTTGGGATATGAATGGTATAGATGGTGTGCATCGCTTTCTTCGTCGTTTCTGGAATTTATTTTTCAATGGAGAAGAAGTTTCTATTTCAGATGATGCTCCTACAAAAGACGAACTGAAATCATTGCACAAGTTGATAAAGAAAGTGACTCAAGACATTGAAAATTTCTCTTTCAACACCTCAGTATCAGCCTTTATGATCTGTGTTAACGAACTGACATCATTGAAATGCAACAAGAAGGCAGTATTGGAACAACTCGTTACAGTAATAGCTCCATTTGCACCCCATATAGCAGAGCAGCTGTGGCGTAATCTGGGCTACACAACTACTGTATGTGATGCACAATGGCCTGAACACAACGAAGATTATCTGAATGAAGATGTTATTAATTATACCATCTCCTTTAATGGGAAAGCCCGATTTACGATTGAATTTGCAGCTGACGCAGCGAATAACGAAATAGAATCGACAGTTTTAAATCATGCCAATTCTCAGAAATGGCTTGAAGGGAAAACACCTAAGAAGGTAATTATCGTACCAAAGAAAATCGTAAACGTCGTATTATAATTAATTATACGAATATATTATTATGCCTAAACGGTATCTTAAAAATTTTTATTGGAAAGACTACCTGAATATCACTTTAGGTCTTGCATTATATGCAGTTGGTCTTATTTGTTTCATCCGCCCCGGAGAAATCGTAACCGGAGGACTTGCCGGTATCGGGTTGCTGGTCGAATATGCAACAAACGGAAGAATTCCGTTGCAGGAGACCTACTTTGTGGTTAACTGCCTACTGTTGATCGTAGCATTGAAAATACTGGGGTTAAAATTTCTTGTTAAAACCATTTACGGGGTTGTTGTTCTAACCGGTATGATGACCGTTTTGGGAATAATAATGAAAGAGCCTATTATAGAAGGAGAACCACTTCTCTCGGGAGTAATAGGCGGGATGATGTGCGGGAGCGGCATCGGTCTGGTATTCAGTGCAAACGGAAGCACGGGTGGAACCGACATTATAGTTGCCCTCATCAATAAATATAAGAATATAGCCTTCGGACGGGGAATGCTCCTCTGTGACTTCACGATTATCTGCTGCTCCTATTTTGTGTTTCAGGACTTCAATAAGATTGTTTACGGATTGATCGTAATGGGTGTAATGACGTACGCTATTGATATGGTTATAAACGGTTTCCGACAATCGGTTCAGGTATTGATCATATCCGACAAACACGATATAATAGCTACAGCCATCAATAAAGAGCTTCACCGGGGATGCACAATGCTCGATGGAATGGGATGGTATACTAAAAAGCCAACCAAAGTAATCATGGTTTTGGCAAAGAGAGCCGAATC
Source organism: Indolivaga capnocytophagoides (assembly GCF_036511535.1). GTDB lineage: Bacteria > Bacteroidota > Bacteroidia > Bacteroidales > Dysgonomonadaceae > Dysgonomonas_A > Dysgonomonas_A capnocytophagoides. The sequence continues at coordinate 3,145,111 of NZ_AP028867.1, forward strand.
AGTAGAATTGTTCCGCCTGATTCGCAGCATAGATGAAAAAGCCTTTATTTCGCAGAGTACCGTTAGGGGTGTATACGGCGAAGGCTTTGACAAAATAAGATAAAGGGATATTTTTTCTCATACAACTGAGAGTATAAAGGGATACTCATTCAAATTTACACTATATGGAATTTCAGCCTTATATGATAGTGCAAGGCGTCTTTTTCATTATTATGCTTGTATTCTTTTTTAACGAATACAAATCTATCGGACAGCATTATAATAATAAAAACGACAAGCTTACATTGTATTTAACCTTGATTATCATCTTCATAGGTGTCATAGTAAGAAGCATCAATCTTTCCCACTTGAAGGGTGTTAATATTGACGAAGCTTTTCAGGGGTATGATATGTGGTGTTTAGCCAACTTCGGATACGACCAAAATCTACAATCATTTCCTGTATATCTTGAATCATGGGGTGGAGGGATGAGTGCTCTTTATACCTATATCAGCCTTCCTCTTGTTAAGATATTTGGACTGTCGGTCGAAGTAATCAGATTACCAATGTCCATTATTGGCTGCTTTAGCTTGCTATTCTTTTACTTGACACTTCGAAAAACAAATCAGAATACACTACTCATTTTATGCTTCTGTGCTTTTTTAGCAATCAGTCCATGGCATATAATGAAAAGCCGATTCTCGATGGATGCCATATTATCATCCGAGATAATGTTATACAGTATATGCTTTTTAATTCTTGCTTATTACGAGGGTAGCTCAAGAAAAAGAATCACATATTATACTTTCGGGTGTTTATTTATGGTACTAACAGCATATTCATATGCTATATCATGGACAGTCCTCCCCTTCTTTTTGCTCTTGACATCATTGTATTTATATAAAACTGGTAAGATAAAAAAGCAATACATTCTTATCAATAGTATCATAATCACTATAGGAGTTCTACCTTTACTATATTTTTGCGGAATACTCTTCTTTGATTTTCCACCCGTGAAAGTAGGTCCTTTTACTATTACAGGCTTAAGCTATCCGCGAACCAATAATTCTATAGCTCTTTTTCTGAATGACAATTTAGCAATTGCAATATTCCAGTCCTTATTAAGTAAGGCTAAGATATTATTACTAGGGACAGATGGAGTATCTATAGAAACATCCATGCCCTTTTTCGGCATATTTTATAATATCATCTCTCTGCCTTTTCTTGTTTATGGAATAATTGAAGCCTACAAAGACAGAAAACCTGTAGTGATTATAATAAGTATTGCTCTTATATCTTCAATAATGACAATAACTATAGGTTCTACAGGAGTCGTAAACTGGACTTTGATATGGATTCCCCTTATTTTCTTAACAGCAAATGGAATATATTACTTCGCCAGTAAATATAAAGAGTGCCGGCCTCTTTTTTTTAGCATGTACGCCATAATATTAGGCCTATTCTTATCTATATATTTTGGTAACAAAACATCGACATCTATTCAATCGTACATGATTGAAAATGAAGTGAAGTTTGCTCAGAATCTCAATCTAAAAAAGATATATTACCCACATGACATAAGTCCGTGTATTGTTTTATTTTACAATCCGACTGATCCAAAAACCACTCAATCATATTTAATTACGGACATCAATAAAAACATTAATAAAAATAAAAACATAAACAGTATTATCATACAAGGACTACCTCCTGAAATTATACCACAATCAGGGAATGGTTATGTTATATCCAATGACATGATCCCCCATATAAATAAAGACTCCTTTAATATTAAGTATGGCAAATATTATTCTGTTTTGTGGAATAAATAAAATATTGATTAATGAATTCTGACATTTACATTATCCAAGGACTATTTATAATACTGGTAAGTATATTCATAACTTATGAGTTAAAAAAGTCGTGGAATGATTCAAAATCAAACAGAAATATATCAATTCTGACTCTATCTGCTTTATTTATAGGCATTATTGTCCGATCCGTAAATCTGGCATATCCACACGGAGTATACGTGGATGAATCAATGGGTGCATATGATTCATGGAGTCTGGCGAACTATGGAGTAGACAGTAACTTAGCATCCTATCCGGTTTACCTGAAATCGTGGGGAACGGGGCAAAGCGCATTATATGCCTATGCAGCTCTTCCATTTATAAAACTGCTAGGACTTAATGCCGAAGCATACAGATTGCCGGCATCACTTATAGGCTGTTTTTCTCTGATCTTTTTTTATTACACATTAAGAAAAACTCAAAAATCGGTAAGCTTGGTTGCAGTATGCACTTTCTTCTTGGCTATAAGTCCTTGGCACATCATGAAATCGAGATTTGGGCTGGATTGTAACATCTGTCCCGATATGATACTGATTGCAGCTTGCTTCTTTCTTTTATATTTACATAGCTGTAATAATAAAAGATTCTGGTTTCTTTTATTCGGGTTTATCTTCCTATACCTTGCTGCTTATGCCTATGGGGTCTCCTGGCTGATGCTGCCTGTATTTTACATCTGCATTATTATATATCTCATTAAATCCAGAAAATCAGATCAAAGAAAAATTATATACACTGCAATATCATCTATTCTTTTACTCATACCTCTAATACTGTTTGCCGTAGTCCTCTTTTTCAAATTGGATATCATAAAATTAGGTCCCCTCACTATACCCGTACTAAATGAAGGAAGACATAACCACACGATGAATCCTATTGGAGATTTAAACCTTGCAATCATTTATAACTATATAAAATCGGCTGTAAAGATTGTAATATTGGGTAGTGATTACCACTCGGGAGACATCATGAATGCGATATCCCCTTATGGAACGTTTTATAATGCTTTTACTATAATTTTTACCGTTATCGGAATATATTCTGCCTACCGAAAGAAAGGATCGTTAAATACTATCTTCGGATTATGGCTGCTCGCATGTATTCCCATAATAATATTAGTCACCCCATCCGTCTGGCATTGGAATATACTTTGGTTCCCTCTCATTTATTTTTCCGCATACGGCATTTGGATCGCTATTGAGTATAAAAAGATATTCGCGCTATCTATTCCAATATATATTATTATATTCGGATGTTTCTTAAGATTTTATTTCAATAAAGAAAAAAACAGTCCTTTTTATTCATGGACTTACGAAAACGAAATGAAATTTATAAGGACTATTAACCCCTCCAAGGTATACTATCCATGGGAGTTCACACAGGGAGAGATTCTGTTCTATAATCCGATCTCGCCTTATGTTTTTGCTAATACAAGGATAGACAGAGGAGAAGGAATCAAAATCGCCAAATCTTTTGATAATGCAGTTATCGGGCTACCCAACAATATGGAGCCAACACCCAAAACAGCATACCTGATTCCAAATGTGACATTACAATACATCGACCGAAAGCAATTCAAAATAAAACAAGGGAAATATTATTCCGTTATATGGAATGACTAAAACTAAGAATCAAGCTGTTATAGCGTTCGTTAATACAAATATAAGTAGTATCGAGTATGGACTTTAAACCATATATAATTATTCAGATAATATTTCTGGCTTTTGTGCTGGCATTCATAATTCATGAAATTCGGATAACCGGAGCCAGTTCGTCAAAAGAAAGAAAATTAGCTGTATATACTTTGTTGATTCTTTTTATAGGGATACTTCTTCGCTCTATCAATTTATCATATCCGCATGGGGTATTTGTTGACGAAGCAATGGGGGCTTATGATTCCTGGTCGCTGGCTAACTATGGAGTGGATAGCAATCTTGCCTCCTATCCGGTTTATCTTAAATCGTGGGGAACAGGACAAAGTGCACTGTATGCCTACTTGGCATTACCATTCATTAAACTATTCGGGCTAAATGTAGAAGCATACAGACTACCCATGTCTTTGATCAGCTGTTTAGCCTTAATCGTCCTTTACAAAACTTTAAAGAAATCTCAACAAAGCGGATCTCTTGTATTTTGTATCACAGCATTTCTGGCAATTAATCCCTGGCATATCATAAAAAGCCGCTTTGCAGTAGATTGTAATATATGCCCCGATCTGGTACTTATAGGAATCTGCCTTATAATCTTATCTATATATACACATCGTAGAAAAACAGGACTCACTGTGGCTGGTTTTTCTTTATTAGCTCTCAGTGCTTACGGATACGGAGTAAGCTGGATGGTCTTACCATTCATTTTTATTGGGGGATTTCTATATCTGTATCGAAAAAAGTATTTAAGCGTCAAACAGGAAATAATTGCAGCAAGCATTTCTTTCCTTATTTTATTACCCTTGATACTTTTTGCATTTACGCTGTTCTTCAAATTGGAACAATTTACAATCGGACCAGTTACCATCACTCAATTAAGCGACGGCAGGCACAATGACACTACATTATTCGGATCAGGTCGCTTCATACAACAATTCTTATTGTACCTCAAATATGCATACAAGGTAGTTGTATTAGGTATAGATAATTTAAATGTGAGTTCTCTTCCTGTATCCGGTATTTTCTATAATATAATATCACTACCGTTTCTGATTCTCGGCATATACAAAGGATATAAAGAAAAAAGTGTAGTCAACGATATTTTTCTGATCTGGTTGATATCCTGTCTACCAATTCTCCTGATCGTAGAACCGACAATTAACCACTGGAACCTATTGTGGTTTCCAGTCATTTATTTTACAGGATACGGAATATTCAAATTTATCGAAATAGGACAGACTAATTTTGTCATTATCGGCTCTATCTATTCCATTTCGTTTCTATTATTCCTTCGCAATTATTTTGATCGGGAAGTATACAAACCGTTCAATTCTTATACTTTCGAGAAGGAGATTAAATTCACGAAAGATCACCATTTCAACAAAATATTCTATCCTAAAGATTTCACGCACAGTTATACGCTTTTCTATACACCGGTCAGCCCTTATATATTCGCTAAGACATTCGTTTCGGACGGACGCATGCTATCCACCGGATTGTCGTACGCCAATATATCTTTCGGACTTCCCGATATCCAACCAATAAGTAAAACTGCATATGTCATATCTAATCAGCAGTTACCATCTATAGATTTAAACCTATTTCGTATTCAAAAGGGAGAATATTATAGTGTATTATGGAATGATTAACATGACACCATCTATATACTCTAGATAAGATAAGACAAGCCAACAACCAAAATAGATAAAATGGTTTATGCATATCAATGGTAAGAATATTATTTTGACAGGAGCTTCATCCGGAATAGGATTAGAAGTATTAAAACAGCTCTCACGTTATGAGGGTGTAAAAATTATAGCTGTAGCGCGAAACACCTCTCCTATACCCCAAAAAGAGGGAGTCATATATCCATATTCATGCGATGTAAGCAATAAAGAAGGTGTTGACAAATTGTTTTTGTTTGCTGAAACCATCTTCGATAAAATTGATTTGTTTATCGCCAATGCCGGATTTGCTTATATCGAGAAATTATCATCTCCCGACTGGGATCATATAGAGCAGATATTCTCTTTGAATACCATCTCTCCCATATATTCCCTCGAAAAACAAATCGAATTTAATAAGACAGGATCAAGTTTTTTTGTCAGTATTTCATCGGCTGTATCTACTGTTGCGCTGCCTTATTATTCGTTGTATTGCTCCACAAAAGCTGCAATCAGGCAGTTTATGAAGACATATCACTTCGAGCAGTCTCAAGGTGTTCATACGATGACCGTTTATCCTGTTGCAACCCGTACCGAGTTTTTCAAAAAGGCCCATGATAATACCTCTCCGCCACTACCCTTCCCGACCCAAAGCCCGATAACGGTAGCAAAAGCGATAATCAGGGGAATAGAAAAAAATAAAACATCGGTATCACCATCGACAGTGTTCCGCCTGTTTAATTATGCGGAAAATATCTTTCCTCCGATATTCAGGATATATTCATTGCTGGAAAAGAGGAAATTAGAGAAGAGTAATATATTATAAATAGATATTTTGCAAAAGGTAGATAACTCATATAAACGGATTATCAAATCGACCGGTATTTTCGGAGGATCTCAACTGATAACAATTCTTATCGGGATCATCCGCAACAAAGTCATAGCCATACTCCTCGGAACAGTCGGAGCCGGACTTATCAGTGTTTACCAATCGATTCTCGATGTTATCAAATCCATATCCGGTTTCGGTATTGAAACCAGCGGAGTACGGGATGTTTCGCAATCTGCCGAAAACGAGGACAAAACCGAGCTATACAGAACAATTTCAACCATAGACACATGGTCTTTGATTCTGGCTTTACTTAGTACGGTTATCTGTATTGCCTGTGCTTATCCTGTGAGCATATGGTTATTTGATGACACAACACATACCTATCAGATAGGGGCGCTATCCATCAGTTTATTCTTTATGGTACTCGCCGCAGGGCAAACGGTAGTATTGCAAGGACTGCGACAGATATCATATCTGGTAAAATCATCTATCATATGGAATATTGCCGGACTGATTGTGGCTATACCGATGTATGCATATTTTGATCTTAATGGGGTGATTCCCGTATTTATAGCCGTAAGTATAGGGATGTATTGCAGTGCGTATTACTATCGGCGGAAACTGAAAATACCCAAAGTACAATTATCATTCAGTGAAATAAGAACAAGAGGAACAGGAATGCTGCGTCTGGGATTTTTTGTTGCTCTGGCTGCAATACCAACCACGGCAAGCCTGTTTGTTATCAGGGCTTTTTTGGTTAACAACTCCGGATTGGAAGCGGTTGGATTGTTTCAGGCAGCATCTACAATTACCAATGTTTATCTTTCTCTTATACTGAAATCAATGGGAGCCGATTTTTATCCCCGCTTATGCGGTGTAATCAAAGACAACGGCTCATCATCCCGATTGATCAATGAGCAAACGCATATTGTATTGATACTATGTGCCCCAGCCATACTGGCCTTGCTCTTGTTTTCGAAATTGCTGCTTATTACTCTCTACAGTTACGATTTTATCGGAGCATCGGATGTCCTCAACTGGCAGATAGCCGGCACATTTCTGAAAGTTGTTTCATGGCCCTTAGGATTTATCCTTCTCGCTAAAGGAAAGGGGGCTGTATATTTTTTTACCGAAATACTATATCTGACAGTATATCTGGGGAGTGCATATCTGATATATCCTCATTTAGGTTTTGAGTCAATCGGTATAGCCTATTTTATCGGATATATCGTATATCTTCCTGTTGTATATATAGCTGGGCGAAAACTGATTGCTTTCGGATGGACAAAAGAAAATTCGCTGCTGGGAATACTCAGTCTTATTATTATCGGTATTGGATTTGCATCTGCTAAATATTACAGCGAATACAGTGTAATAATACTTGTACCTCTATTGATTGTATCTATCATAATATCAGCATTTAGATTCAATAAAATATTACCGTTTAAATCCTTGCCAAACCTGTTAAGAAAGAAAAAGTAATACCGAGCACTAAAGAGTACGAACTTAAAAAAATGAAATTTACGAACAAAGATCACTCTTTACAAGGCATTACAACCTTTGATTAGATAAAACATTGTATTTTTGTCCGAAATAGCAAGTAAGTGACATATGTTCAGACAATACATCTCAGATTCAAATAAATATATTATCCGCATACTTTCCGCATGCGGTATTGCGGCATTTATTACGGCATGCGCCAGTATAGGCTCACCTTCGGGAGGAGACTATGACCTAGATCCGCCCAAAGTCGTACAAGTCACCCCAAATTTCAATGAAACAAATGTAAAGAAAGGCAAAGTCGAAATCATATTTGATGAACTTGTCCAGCTCGAAAAGCCGGAAGAGAAAATAATAATAACTCCTCCCCAAAAGAATTATCCGAATATCAGAGCAATAAACAACAGAGTGCTTGTTGACCTGAAAGATACTCTACAGGAGAATACAACATATACTATTGATTTTACGGATGCAATAGTCGATAATAACGAAAAAAATGTACTCGAAAATTTCGCCGTTTCTTTTTCGACAGGAGATGTTGTCGATAGCCTCGCTATTTCGGGTAAAGTTCTAACAGCCGATAATCTCGAACCTGTATCAGCTATTTATGTAGGTATACATTCCGACTTATCGGATACTGCTTTTACAAAAAAACCTTTCCTTCGTATTTCACGAACTAATGAATTGGGCAGATTCACGATCAAAGGAATCTCTCCGGGTAAATATAAAATATATGCGCTGAATGATATCAACCGCGATTATATGTACAACGATCCGGGGGAAGCAATAGCCTTTCTTAGCGACCTGATCGTCCCATCAAGTGAGGCTGCAAGCCGTCAGGACAGTATATTCGACATAAAACATATATTCGACACAATAAAGACTGTCAATTACACACGATTCTTACCGGACAATATTGTATTGAGATCATTCACCTCAACATTTAAACGTCAGTATCTGCAAAAGGTAGACCGGCCATCGAGTGATATTCTGAATATTTTCTTCGGATCAGCTACTCAAATGCCTAAGATAGAACCTTTGGATATACCGGCAGGCATCAATGAATGGTCTGTATTGGAAAGAACAGCCGGAAATGACACATTAAAATTCTGGATTACCAAGCCTGCGATTGCAGAAATGGATACCATCAATCTGAAAGTTTCTTATTTTGCAACTGATACACTAAACAGGCTGCAACCTGTAACCGACACACTCAGTTTTGTAAACCGGCATAGAAAACAGGAAGAGAAAGAACATGAAAAGCAGGAAAAAGAAAGAGAGAAACGAAAGAAGAAAAACGAAGAAGAAAAAATAGAATTTCTATCAATACAAACCGATATAGCACAAGCATTCGATGTATATAAGGATATAAACGTCGAATTTGAAAGACCGATAGCAGATCTCGAAAAGAAACAGCTGCGCCTACAGGAGTTGGTAGACTCAACATATAAAGATATTGACTTTGTATTGAAGAAAGATACTCTAAACCCTCGAAAGTATAGTTTGCAGCATAAGTGGAAACAGGGCAGTCAATACAAGTTTGCGATAGACTCTGCTGCCATATATAGTTATGACGGTAAATGGAATAATAAATTTGATGCCGGGTTTAAGGTAAAAACGGAGGATCAATACGGGATAATTACATTTTACCTGAATAACGTACCCGATAGTATACCTGCCTTTATTGAAATACTCGATAAGTCAGACAAAGTAGTCAGAAAAGAAAAAGTAAAATTACCAAAAACCTCTATTATAAACTTAAATCCGGGTCTGTATTACGCACGTATCATTATAGATACAAACGGAAACGGAAAATGGGATGCCGGGGATTATGAGAAAAACCTGCAACCCGAAATGGTATATTATTACGACAAAAGCGTAGATCTTAAAGCATATTGGGAGATGGAAGAAGACTGGGATATAACCCAACTTCCGCTCGACAAGCAGAAACCGCTTGATATCACCAAAAACAAGCCCAAAGATCAGGATAAGAAAAAGAAAGATCTTGAACGGAAAGAAGCCAATGAAAAAAGGCGGAAAAACTCTCAGACCAATTCGACCAATACAACCAACTCGACGAATCGGTATAATAACACAGGAACAACTAACATAAATAATACGTATTAAATAGGTCTGAGACCTTAAGATGCTTATGAAGAAGATTCTTTACTCATTTATCTTACTATTGTCTTTACTGCCCTTACACCATGTTTCGGCGCAATGCAGTATCGACAATAAATATTTTCAGGCAGGAGAACATCTCACTTATGATCTTTACATCAAATTTGCAGCGACCATTAAGGGTGGATACGCAAGCCTGACTACCCAAAATGTAAAATATGCAGGTAAAGATGCATATAAGATGACATTGATCTCTGAATCACAAGGATTCGCACGGAAAATGTTTGAACTTAACGATACTCTTGTCTGCTACACGACAAAAGATATCGTACCTCTCGGTTATACGAAGGATGCCCACGAAGGCGGCGATTATACCAAAGAACGTCTCGGATACTCTTATGCAAACGGAAAGGTAAAAACCCGATCAATCAGACATAAGAATGGTAATTTCAAATTCGATGAAACCATCGAAAACGATGCCTGTACATACGACCTGATGAGTGTTTTATTCTACGCGCGTACCCTCGATTACCGTAAAATGAATGATATCACCGAAACTAAAGTACGGTTTATAACCGGAAAATCGAATGTTCATATGCGTATTATCTATAACGGAAAAGAAACAGTAAAAGCCAATGACGGAAACAAATACAACTGTCTGAAGCTGACTCTTTATGTTGCGGATGAAGCTTTTGATAATGGAAAAGAAGCCATGAAAGTGTACATCACAGATGATGATAACCGTATGCCCATAAAACTGGAAACAAAGCTAAAAGTCGGTTCAACCCGTGTTATTCTTAAAAGCTATAAAGGAAATAAACATCCAGTAAATATAGTGAGATAAGATATCAGAGCCCTTTATAATTTATTTATCTATACAGAAAGAGGGTGCAGCTCACTTGTTTACAAAGCGTTCTTTCAGAAATTAGGAAAAAAAGAAATGGTATCATCACCAAAAAGGTAATCTCGGAGTAACCTTTGTTACCTTTTTCATTTTATTGAAAGTTCAGAATTGGATGTTGAGAAGATGCCTATAAAGTAATAAAAGGAAGCATCCGAAAGATGAATATAAAGACTGTTACTTTTGTAACCTTTTACAGGTTAATCTACTGAAAGATAAGACTCAGCATCATCTGATCCTTTTATGAAAAGGGTTTATTATCGAGATAAAAAGAAAATAATCCGTATATTTGCCGGATAACATAATAAGTAACAGAAAGCATTTATGTTATATATCAAAGCGTTAACCACGCTGTTGCATTTATACTTACAAAGTTAATAAATAGGTCTGAGACCTTAACAAACAAATAATTACTCAGTATGTCTAAACAATTACTGCCAAATCTGCCTTATCTGGTGGCAGATATCAGTCTTGCCGATTTCGGGAGAAAAGAAATAGAAATAGCAGAACACGAAATGCCGGGATTAATGGCACTTCGCAAAAAATATGGTGCTCAGAAACCGTTGAAAGGTGCAAGAGTTATGGGATCGTTGCACATGACTATCCAAACAGCGGTACTTATTGAAACTCTTAAAGACTTAGGAGCTGATGTACGTTGGTGCAGCTGTAACATATTCTCGACACAAGACCATGCCGCAGCGGCTATCGCAGCTTCAGGGATTCCTGTATTTGCATGGAAAGGTGAAACGCTCGAAGAATATTGGTGGTGTACAGAACAAGCATTGAGTTTCCCCGGAGGAAAAGGTCCCAACCTTATCGTTGATGACGGAGGTGATGCAACTCTGCTTATACATTGGGGATTCAAAGCCGAAGAAGATGCGAAAACCATCGACCGTAAAGGCGGAAATCACGAAGAACAGGTAATACTTGACACCCTGAACAGAATATTGAAAGAAGATAACCAAAGATGGCATCGTACAGTAGCCGAATGGAAAGGCGTTTCGGAAGAAACCACAACAGGTGTCCACCGCTTATATCAGATGATGGAGCGCGGCGAACTGCTTATTCCTGCTATCAATGTAAACGACTCTGTTACAAAATCGAAATTCGATAACCTATACGGATGCCGTGAATCTCTTGCCGACGGAATCAAACGTGCGACAGATGTTATGATTGCCGGAAAAGTAGCTGTAGTTGCGGGATACGGTGATGTAGGTAAAGGTTGTGCACACTCAATGCGTTCGTACGGAGCACGTGTGATCGTTACCGAAATAGATCCTATCTGTGCTTTACAAGCTGCAATGGAAGGCTTTGAAGTAACCACAATGGAAGAAGCGGTAAAAGAAGGAAATATATTCGTAACAACTACCGGTAACAAAGATATCATTACTATCGATCATTTGAAAGCAATGAAAGATCAGGCTATCGTATGTAATATAGGTCACTTCGATAACGAAATACAGGTTGAGAAGCTGGTAACTTTCGCCGGTATAAAACATACAAATATCAAACCTCAGGTAGATAAATATACTTTCCCTACAGGTAATTCTATATTCCTGCTAGCTGAAGGACGACTTGTGAATTTAGGTTGTGCAACTGGTCACCCATCATTCGTGATGAGTAATTCATTTACAAATCAGACTTTAGCTCAGATCGAATTGTGGCAGAAAGATTATGCTGTAGACGTGTACCGCCTGCCTAAGCATCTTGACGAAGAAGTGGCACGACTTCACCTCGAACAAATCGGTGTAAAACTTACAAAACTCTCAAAAGAGCAAGCCGATTATCTAGGTGTACCGCAAGAAGGTCCATTCAAGCCTGAGCATTACAGATATTAAGGTATATAGTACCTTATAGATACAAAGAGGGGTTGTCTGATATTACATTATAGGCAACCCCTTTATTTTTTAGAAGAAACAACAACACTCAATGCTAAGAATAATCTGCCTGATCTTTCTTTTATCCCTTGCGTCTTTCTACATACATGCGCAAACCGACAGCACATACATAAGTTCTTACGGTGATGTGTTTTCTGTAAGGGCATATTTTGCCAAAGACGTGCTCAATCTCATAATGGATTCGGATGACAGACCCGAAGAATCAGGATCTTATGTACCAAACAACCCACCCAAACTGGGTTTGGGCTTTTCTATAAATAACACGATCATAAGTTTAAGCTACGGTCGGAGCTTTAACTTTATGAAAGACAAAACAAGAAGCAAAACAAAATCATTTGACTTTCAGCTTCACAATTACAGCCGGAAACTGGTATTCGACTTGTATCTTCAAAGATATAAGGGATTTGACTGGGAAGATGATAAGGGGAAGAATATAAGAAACTGTCCTGATCTAAAAGTAAGCCAATACGGAGCTAGCCTGCAATATATATTCAACAACCGTAAATTTTCTTACAAAGCCGCATTTGTTCACAATGAGAGACAGCTCAAATCTGCAGGAACATTTCTGGCAGGCATAAGTCTATACAAAAGCAAAATAGAATCAGACAGTTCATTTACTTATACCGATAAGCACTCATTCGATAATATCCAGCTCGGTATTAGCGGAGGATATGCCTACACGTGGATTATGGGACGTCATTGGTATGCCACCGGAGCCATCACAGCCGGAGTAGGTCTGGGATACGAGAAACTGGATAATATAGGAAAAGCAAAACTAGAGGTTTCACCTACTGCCACATCCAGAATAGCTGTAGGATATAACCATGATTCGTGGGCATTCGGAGCTTATTATGTAGGAAATGTGGTATTCCCATCAATGCTTAATGATCGAAGTATAGGTATTCATTCGGGACAAGTACAACTTTTTGCAATAAAGCGATTCTATAAAATACCTTTTTTACGGAAATAAGGTCTCATACCCTATTTTTAACGTTGCAAGCACAAATCATTCCTGAGATATACTTTAGAGACTTAATATGAGCAACATGTTGAAATCCGATATAAATACTTAATTTTGCCATATAGTAGTACGCTATATGATGACAGAAGTTTTATTGATCTTACTTATTTTATTTATGGCTTCAGCCGTAATACTCTTTCTCTTGCTCCAAAAATCAAGAAGACAAGAGAAATTACTGGAAACCCGCCTAAGTACAATCCGAGAGAACAGTTCGAATATGTACCCCGAAACGATAGCAACGGTTCTGAATCCTCATCTATTCAAGAATATACTAAACTCGGTACAATCTCATGCATACCAGACATACTTTGCTTTAGATAAACTCGCAAATATTCTTGATTACATTCTATATGAGAGTAAAAACAAGTACGTGACTCCTCAGGAGGAAATAGACTTTGCCAAAGATCTGATAGAGGTAAACCGGATCAAGCTCAGTCCATTGTTCGAATTGACCATAAAAACAAAAATAGACGAGACCTCGGCATTATACAGGCAGCGTGTACTAGCTCCGCTTATAAGCATCGACCTGATTGAAAATGCCTTTAAACATGCCGATCTCCAAAGCAAGGGTTCGTATATTTCAATTGTATTCGGGTTTAAAGATAATATATTCAGCCTCACTGTTTCAAATAAAATATCACCCCGAACCAATCTTAAAAAAGAGAAAAGCGGTATCGGGAACATAACCTTCGACCAACGATTAGATATGCTCTACAAGGGCTGTTATGAATTGGAACGCATCATTGATGACGATGCATATATTGCCCACTTAAAAATTGATCTGAATGGATTCAAAACTTCGATGCCTCATCCTTGAGGATGAATTACCAGGACTAGCTTATCTGAAAATGCTTTGCCAGCAGTTTCCGGAAGTAGAGGTCATCAAAGCTTTTGATGATCCGAAAGCGTTCCTGAATGAAATAGGACAGCTGCAATTCGACGCTTGTATTCTTGATATCGAAATGGGAGAAATGAATGGATTACAGATCGCTAATATACTAAAGGACAAAGCAATCATATTTGTAACAGCATATAAAGAATATGCAGCAGAAGCATTCGACCTGAATGCTATCGACTACGTTCGTAAGCCAATACAGAGAGACAGACTTAAGCAAGCCATAGACAAAGCAATCAAATATCTGGAAAAGCCGGGAACAACAAAAGCATTCACCCAACTGAACAGTGAAAAAGGAAAAGTCCTTCTCTATTTCGACCAGATAGATTACATAACTATAGCAGCTTTAGACAGCAGAGACAAAATTGTGTACCTGAAAGACGGAAAAACCCTGACCCTGAAAAATATCTCATTCGATAAGCTGATAAGTCTTCTTCCCTCCAAGCGTTTTTGCCGTATCAATAAAAGGGAGATAATAGCCTTACGCACGATACAATATTTCTCCTATGATGAGATAATATCCGACATTATTCATAACGATAATACAATCCGGTTTTCACTATCCGAAGTATATCGGGATGATTTTATCTATAAGGTAGAAAACTCAGGTAAATAAGTAAACGAAAGTATTTAATGATACATTTTCAAGTCATAACAGACTCTGGTTGTTAATAAGGCTGCGACCTTAATTTCATTACAAAATACCAAGGCTTCATTACATTTTATGCAGCTTTTATTGCTAAACCGACTCAGAAACTATTTATATCTCTAATTTTAGGGTTTCAGACCCTTTTACACTTGTTTACGACTTATGAAAAAACTAAGAGATATACTATTCTATGTAATTACAATCGGTGGTTTTTCTATCCTTATTTACTGGATAATATTTAGTGGAAAATCGTTAGAAGAAGGACGCGGAATTGTTTCGAACATTTCAGAGAGAACTCCTCTCGAAGAGTTTTTCAATTCTTTGATTGATAACTTACATCACTCCATCGGGCTTCTTGTTCTTCAGATTATCGCAATTATTATTGTATCACGCCTATTTGGCTGGATATTTAAAAAGATCGGACAACCAATGGTTATTGGTGAAATCCTGGCTGGTATTGTTCTCGGACCATCTTTGTTAGGTTTATACTTCCCTGATGTGTCGAATTTCATTTTCCCGACTCAATCCCTTGGTAATTTGAGTATTTTGAGCCAAATAGGACTTATACTGTTCATGTTCGTTATAGGAATGGAGCTAAATCTGAAAGTATTGAAAACTAAAGCTCACGAAGCTGTAGTCATCAGTCATGCCAGTATCATTATCCCTTTTGCGTTAGGAGTCGGACTTGCTTACCTGATATACAAAGCCCATGCTCCCGAACATGTCGAATTTTCGTCATTTGCACTCTTTATAGGTATATCTATGAGCATAACAGCCTTTCCGGTACTGGCGCGTATCATACAGGAAAGAGGTATCCATAAAACAAAACTCGGAGCGATAGTAATTACTTGTGCTGCTGCCGATGATATTACTGCTTGGTGTCTGCTTGCTGTAGTAATAGCAATAGTGAAAGCCGGATCAGTTCTAAGCTCTCTCTATACAATAGTATTAGCTATAGCCTATGTCATATTCATGGTAAAGCTTGTACGCCCGTTTTTACGCAGAGTCGGCGAATTGTATCAGTCGGATAAAAACCTGAGTAAATCGCTTGTAGCTCTCTTCTTCCTTGTATTGCTTATATCTTCCTTTATTACCGAAACAATAGGGATTCATGCACTTTTTGGAGCATTTATGGCAGGCGTAATGATGCCCGCCAATATACGGTTTAGAAGTATGTTTACCGAAAAGATAGAAGATGTTGCATTAGTTCTTTTCCTTCCTCTATTCTTTGTAATCAGCGGATTGCGTACAGAAATCGGATTGATTAACGATCCCGAACTTTGGAAAATCACAGGCTTGATCATTCTTGTTGCTGTTGTGGGAAAGTTTGCAGGAAGTGCCATCGCAGCCAGATTTGTCGGTCAAAACTGGAAAGACAGTCTTACCATAGGCACGCTAATGAATACCCGAGGATTGATGGAGCTGGTTGTTCTTAATATCGGGTACGATCTGGGAGTACTCAATGCCGAGATATTTGCAATGATGGTGATCATGGCTCTTGTCACTACATTTATGACAGGCCCCTCACTGAATATTATCAACAAAATATTCAAGAAAGATGAAGAAGCAGCCAACGAAAAGATGTACGATCTGGCAAGGTACAAGCTGCTCTTATTCTTCAAAAATCCCGAAAAAGGGAGAGCTTTGGTCAGACTGGCAAATAGCCTGACCAGACGTGTTGACGATAATACTTCAATAACAGCTATTCATCTTACATCTCCTCAAGGATTACACCAGATAGATGCCGATGTATACGAAAAAGAAGCATTCTCCCCCTTAATTGATGAGGCTCAATCACTAAACCGCAAAATCATTTCACTATTCAAAATAACAACCGACATCGGGGATAATGTAGTAAATGTAGCCAATAAAGGAGACTATGACCTGTTGCTGATGAACCTTGAAGAATCAATTTTTGAAGGAACAGTATTGGGTCGGGTTCTGGGATTTACTACTCAGATATTTAATCCCGAAAAACTAATCAATACAGTTACAGGCAAAGAAAAACTGATAGAAAGCAATCTTATAGATAATAACACACGCCTGATCTTATCTAAAAGCAGAATTCCCGTAGGTATACTTATAGATAAAGATCTATCGAGTACAGATAACATTTTCATCCCTATTTTCAACGAAAAAGATGAATTCCTGATTACTTATGCACAGAAATTTATACACAATGCAGGAGCTCAGATTTCGATACTAGACCAATCCGGAAAAAGTAACAATGCAATAAAAGAGCGGATCCGGCTGATAGAACATAATGCACCAAACCATATCCGTAATATCAGTATGGATTATGTCAGTGAAGATTTCATGAGTAAGCAAAACCTGATAATTGTAAGTCTAGACAGCTGCGAAAATCTCTTCTTACTGCGTAAGGAATGGATTGGTAAAACAACGTCCGTTCTTATCTGTTCTGACGATAAAACTCATCAATCTTAAAACAAAACTGGATAGTCGGTTTTATTTAAAACAAATCTATACTCCAGATACTTACATTTGCTTTTGATACTCACTTGGAGTCATTCCAAATTCAGTTTTAAAGCAGGATGTGAAATATTTAGGATCGGAAAAGCCGACTGAATATGCAATTTCGGCTATCGAAATTGATTTATCTTTCAACATATTGCAGGCATGTTTCAGGCGAATATTGCGGATAAACTCTATGGGAGACAATCCTGTCATTGACTTGATTTTCCGATACAAAGATGATTTCGACATATGCAGATGTTCCGCAAAAGTATTTATATCGAATTCTGTTTCGGATAAGTATTCTTCAATCAGTTTTACCGCACTATTCAGAAACTGTTCATCTGCCGAAGGGTATTCGAGAGAAGAGATATTGATTTCGACATTCGATTTGAATTCTTGCTGCTTACTTTCTTTATTACTCACCAGATTGTTGATACGGGCTTCAAGCACTTTTATTTCGAACGGTTTCGACATGTATCCGTCTGCTCCGGCATTATAACATTCGATACGGTCTTCGGCACTGTTTTTTGCTGTCAATAATAAGATGGATATATGGCTTGTCTCGATATTTGATTTCACTTCTCGGCACAATTCAAATCCATCCATTTCCGGCATCATCACATCGCTGATAATAATATCGATATTATTATTTTGCAGCTTTACCACAGCTTCTTTACCATTGGCTGCGGTAATTACATTATATTGTTTCGATAAAATATTCCGTATCAGTACCAAGAGCTCTTCATTGTCTTCAACCAGAAGTATTGTTACCCGATCCACCCCTTCAGTTTGTTGTCCTTCTGAAAACTGGGGCTCTTCATTGTGAGGGAAAGAGCTCTCTTCACTAAATATAATATCGGGAGTATTTACAATATCTGTTTCGGTATAACTTTCTTTATCAACAGGAATAACCACTGTAAATACTGTACCTATATCTACCGAGCTACTCACAGCAATAGTTCCATGATGCAGTTCCACCAAATCTTTTGTTAAGGATAAACCTATGCCGTTAGTCTCACCTCTAGCTCTTTGGCTGTCTGTATAAAACCTTGTAAATACATCTTTGAGATGATTTTCAGCAATACCTATACCTGTATCCGAGACATTCAACGTCAGATAATTGTGGCGGTTTTGGGTTGATAACGATATATCAACAGAGATGGCACCATCAACAGGGGTATATTTAAATGCATTTGATAAGAGATTAAATACAATCTTATCTATTTTATCAGGATCGAAATAAGCATTGATATCCGACACTTCGGAAGTAAACGAAAAGTTGATATTGTTCTTTTTAATTAAGGGGGCAAAATGTGTATAACAGATGTCTTTAATAAAAATGATAATGTTACCATTAGTCACTTTTAATTTCATATTACCACTTTCCATTTTTCTAAAATCAAGAACCTGTTGAAGCAAACGCTTCAAACGGCTTACATTCGAACGCATTGTCTCATACTGAGGAACTTTTGTTTTTGAAGTTGTTTCCAGATCGTCAATCAGACATGAAATAATTGTGAGGGGCGTAAGGAAATCATGCGATATATTTGTAAAATAACGAAGTTTGGTCTGCGTCAACTCTTCTGTCTTTTCTTTCTCGATCTGTGTGATTTTCAGCTTATTCCTCAGCCTGATTCTGTTTGTTGCAATCCGCAAGGCCAAATACATAAACACAATCACAATCACTGCATAAAAGGTATATGCCCACCATGTTTCATAAAAAGCCGGCAGCTTATATATGATAAGTTCGGTAACCTGATCACTCCACAAGCCATTCTCATCTGTAGATTTAATCATCAAGATATATTTACCTTTACTCAACTGGTTATATGTGGCAAATTGCCTATTACTATCTGTATAAATCCAGTCCTCATCAATCCCTTCCAATTTGTAGGCATATCTGATTTTTGAAGGATAAGTATAGTTAAGTGACGAGAAATCTATTTCTATATTTTTATCATTCGGATCTAAAGTCAAGGTTTGTTTATCCAAATCAAACTTATTATTTGCATTCTGATAAAAAATAGATTGATTCTGAATTTTAATATCTGTCACAAGTACTTTCTCAGAACCGGGCTGAGCCGATAAATTTTCGGATGGGCTAAATGCCGCAAAACCTTTATTTCCGCCAAAATATATAACCCCGTCGTTGTTGACAAACACCGAATTTTTGTGAAAGTAGTTGACTGACAACCCGTCTGTACTTTTATAATTCCGATAGGCTTTATTTTCAGGATTAAACTCCGTCACATAGCGGCTCGTAAGAATCCAAACATGAGACATCCTATCTACAATAATATTAAGAATAGGGTCTCCCGTCATACCACAACTCCGTGTGTAATCGTCTATTTTATCAGTTATGGTATTATAAACTTCAATAGTTCCGTTTTTAGACCCGATCCAGATTCTTCCTGACTGATCGGCACATACCGATTGTATATTATCACTGGATAAGCCGTTCCATCCTTTTCTGAAATTGAATAATTTCAGATTATCAATAGAAGTGTTATGTTTAATCGGGATATTGTATAACCCCGATTTGCTGGTACTTATCCATATAGTTCCATTATTGTCTTCGGTAATACCCGTCACATTTCCCAATGTATCGCTGATCAGATGAAGTTCTTCTTCATTGTATTTTTTCATGAAGACACCCGTAGATGTACCCAGCCATGTATTATTTTTGGCATCATTAAAGAATATCAAAGGCAGTCCGGGACTTTTTGTATATTTCGTTAAATCTATTTTACCACTTAATGATATCTCATTACCGCTCTTTTTGAGCCGGTATATAAAAGGGGTTTTTTCGGCTCCCACCCAAACTTCGTCTGTAGAAGGAGGGGCTGAAATACAATTAATCAACCGAAGATCTGACTGATCTCTCAAATCCGAATATTCTGTATAATAATTAAATTGATTGGATTCGGGATTGAAAGTTCCTAAGCCTACCCTATTCTGAAACAGCCAGAACAGCCCTGTTTTATCCTGAAAAAGAACTTTTATATTGGATGCGATACCAAATCGCTGCTTAACATTGTCGAGTGAATAATTTTTGATTGAAGGCTTGTCGAAATTTATGGTAATAGTTCCTTCGCTATAAGTACCAATCCAGATATTGCCTTTTCGGTCTGTAACCAATTCGCTGAATATATTATTCGATTCCCTGAAAAGAGGAGATACATTTACCTCTTCAAGCACCGGATCAGATACATCCGTGTATTTAAATGCATGCACCCCCGAAAAAGACATCACCCAGATATAGCCCTGCTGATGATCCTGGGTTATACTGAAAAATGTTTTCTGAGGTTGATTATCTTCTGTGTTATTTACTTTCTGCGAGACATACATCTCATCTTCATTTTTATTGGGTCTGAAACTGAACAATCCATCGCCCCATGTACATATCCAATAATGTTTGTTGGAGTCCTGAAACATACGGAAAGGACTGTTGGTTGAGCCTATTTTAGGATACCTGATCAGAGTTGAATTTTCTTTATCGAACTTAAACAAGCCCGGTCCCCACCCCAGTACCCAGATATTTTCGTATGAGTCCTGATATATCTGGTTTATGGAGAGATTCGGAAAATCATCGAACCGCTTTATAAGAGTCCGGTCTTTGGTATAATGATATAAATACCTGTCTGTACCGATCCATATAGATTTATCGGAAGCCACTAATATCGATTTTATTGGCTGTGATTGTATTTCTTTATCTGCAAAAGGCGTTACAATATAGGTTTGCTTATCTAAAAGATTTATTCCTTCTTCGGTTCCTATCCAGATATATTTGTCATCTTCGGTAATACTTGATATCTGATTATTCGATAATAGATGAGAGCGGTTAAAATCGGTTCTGAATACAAGAATTCTGTAGCCATCATACCGGCATATGCCATCCATCGTCCCAAGCCATATATATCCTGCCCGATCCTGATATACCCTCAGCACCGAATAAGACGAATACTGATCTAACTGGGGTATAGAATTCATCGTTACTTTTTGCGCTGCTACATTTGTCAATAAAAATGTAAGCAGGCTGCATGTAATGAGATAACGGAGTATTTTGTTTTTCATTTCAGAAGACATATTAAGGTCTCAGACCTATTTATTAACTTAGCAAACATAACAGCATGAGCTGGTTATCGTCTTAAAACACCTCTTTAAACACTTGCTGTTACTTATCCTATAAAGATAGATGTATATATCAAAGATAAAAAATACCTCTAAGAGTTTTATCTCCAGAGGTATTTTTTAAATCAATATACCTGATTAAGGTCTCAGACCTTTCTGCTGATTTTACAAGCATGACAGCAAGATCTGGTTATCGCTTTAAGATACATTATTAAATGCTTTCTTTCAATCAATATCCGGTATTCTGTTCAAGAACAGCATCCTTATTTAATTGGATTTCTGTTAATGGTATAGGTAACAATGTATTATAATCTTTAAATCCGACTATAATCTTATTATCCGGAGATGCATCACCATTCTTCAGAATACGACTTGACAAAGTATTGGTTCTTATTAAGGTCATACGGCGGTTTTCTTCGGCTATAAGTTCCCGGGCCCGCTCATCCAAAATAAAATCGATATTAATATCAGAAGCACTTACCTTCCCATATGACGGATTGCTTATTTCGGTACGATATGCTTTGAACGCCCGATCTCTTATCACATTTATATCTTCTGCTGCACCTGTCAGGTTATTTTGCCTGAAACGAGCTTCAGCTCTAAGCAGATATGTTTCGGAATAACGCATTACCGGCCAATCTTTCACTACGGCATATCCAAAGTCATCATTAGGATCATACCCTCCCCATTTCGTTGGATGCGGATAATAGAATCCAAGTGAATCTCCTGCTGCCGGAACCACTTTATCTCCTGTTTTAACAACAATATCCTTCACTCCTTTACCGGCGGTAACCTTAAACCCGTTGGCATCAATACCTATCGTTGTATGGAAACCGGGTTTATTATAATACATTGTACGTCGGATATTATAGTTAGAGTTTCGTATATCTCCTTTTTGGAATAAGTGATATTTAGTAAAATTACTTAAACGCAAACGTCCGATACCACGTCCGCCCAAAGAATCGGCATTAACCATACCATCTATATTGTAATACCCGGGAACCCATACACGGCGATGTTGCGGATTATCAATAGTACCACCGTTTACATCACGGTTGTATTCCATTTCGAAAGTCCATATCCCTTCGGTATTTCCCTCCGAACGGCGTTGATTTCCAAATCTGAACATATCCCTGTAAGAGTCACCTCCTTCAGCTAGGTATTTTCCATAACGGGCATCGATCAGCTTATACTTCCCTTCGCTAATGATCAAGGTCAAGGCATCTTCAGCTTTCTTAAAGAATGATGCATCACGCATGCCCATACGAAGATAAGCTTCTCCTGCCAACTGACGTGCAAAGTCTTTTGTCGCACGGCTCTCCTTTCTGTTCGAAGTATCTACGTTAGGCAAATAAGTCATCGCATATTGTAAATCGGCATCAATTACCTCATCAACTTTATCAACAGTCTCACGAACGTAGTCTGTCCTTGGATTTGCACCATCATATTTTGTAACCAAAGGTACACCTCCCCATAGAGTAACTAACATATTGTAAGCATAAGCTCTAAAAAATTTAGCTTCAGCTACAGCAGCTTTATCTCCGTTATCTCCCTGAGAATCGATAATAAGATTGGCACTATTGATAATCTCATACAATTTTTCCCACAAGAAACTAACGCCTGCATTTTCCGAATTAAGATTCGGATAATTATAGAAGCCGACTTCTACACCCTGTGTCTGCCCGGGTGAACAGACATCTGTTCCAACCTGAAAGCAACTCAAGAAACCTTGTTGGCTGGACATCCCCCAAATTGCAGCATACTGACGATACAGCCCTACAACTTTAGATTCTACGTCATTGACCGAAGGATCAAAATTTGAATACATTTTCTCATCAAGAAAACTATCGCTGCACGATATCGATCCTAATGTGACAAGTGATACTGCGAATGTTTTTAATATTATATTTTTTATTTTCATAACTATCTATTTTCAAAAAGTTAAATTCAACCCAAATACAACGCTCTTAGTCATAGGGTAGTTACTGGTATCATATACCGTTTCACCTCTTGTTGAGTCCCATGAGCTATTTCCCCTTGCAACTTGTCTTGCTTCAGGATCCCAACCAATCCAATCAGTAATAGTTGCCAGATTACGTCCGCTCATATAAACAGTCAGAGCACTTATTCCTAATTTACTTGTAGCACTTGTCGGTAAGTTATAACTCAATGTTATGTCTTTGATACGAGTGAAACTTGCATCGGTAGGAAATCCGTAATTATATCTGTTCGATGTATTGCTAAGAGACCTCCATTTGTTACTTTGATTTTCAGGAGTCCAGTAACCTATTTCCGATGCTATATTACGTCGGCCCATTTCGTCACCGGCAATACCTATCATAGAGTTGTTCTTCTTTAAACCTTGAACAGTCTGAATAAATACACTTAAACTGAAATCTTTATAAGTAAATGTATTTGTCAATCCTCCAATCCATTTCGGAGAAGTCTGTCCCAGTATTTTACGGTCATTATCATCGATCTTTCCATCAGGCACACCATTGGGACCACTAATATCAGCAAGTTTTATATCTCCCGCTTTAGCTTGAGGATCCCACTTGAGATGATCTCCATTAGCTATTTCTTTTTCCTGCCATACACCTACCATTGTATAATCATAAATTACACCGATAGGCTGTCCTATAAACCAACGGTTTCCCAGATCGGATTTTTTATCACCATAAAGGTCTTTAATTTCATTTTTATTCCAAGAATATACCAGATTTGTTGTCCATGTAAAATCTTTGGTAACAATATTACGTGAACTTAAAGTTATTTCAATACCCTTATTTGCGGTTTTACCCATATTGGCATACATCGAATTAAATCCTGATATTTTAGGCAGATTTCGTTTCAACAGCAAATCAGTTGTAGTAGACGAATAGAAATCAATATTACCTGTTATTCTTCCATTCTTCAATAACCCAAAGTCCAGACCAACATTGAAACTCTTCGTTGTTTCCCAGCTTAGATTAGAGTTCCCCATCATATCATTAGGATAAAGAGCTGTATTGGATGCTCCTCCCATTGCAAGCATACCATTATCCATTTTAGCTAAAGTCTGATATACCCCAATAGCCTCATTTCCGGCTTTACCATACGATAATCTCAACTTCAATGAACTAAGAATATCCTCTGTACTCTTCATAAATGATTCATTAGTTACATTCCAACCAGCAGCAACAGATGGAAATACCCCATATTTGTTATTATCACCAAAGACTGAAGAACCGTCACGACGTACGGTAAATGTAAACAGATAACGGCTGTCGAAAGAATAGTTCAAACGTCCCATCTGAGAAAGCGTAGTGTACAACGTTGTTTGAGATCCAACAGATTGAGTCTGAGCCGAACCGATATTATTCCATTCCTGACTGTCATTTATGAATACAGAAGCCTCGGCTTTGGAGTTCTGCCATTTTTTACGGGAAGCTGCATATAACCCTGTAAAATCGATATGATGCTTATTGAAGTCACGGGCATACGAGAATATATTTTCGATAGTATAGGTTTGAGATTCTTCGTTGTATATTTTTGCCCATCCGGTAAGATTATTAACCGATTCTCCATCATATTCGTTTGTACGTTTAGGGGAATATGTATATCCTCCGTTAAACTTATATTTAAGACCATCTAAACCCTTTAATATTTTCCCAAAATCAAGTTCTGCATATCCATTGATATTTACATTCCAGTTTCGACGTTCGGGGTTGGTTGTTGTACGCATCAATGGATTTGTAAACAATTTTTCCTGTGCCATCGGATATATCTCATAACTTCCATTTTCGGTATAACTATCGTCACCTGCATAGGTACGGTAATACATGCGTCCGTAAGGAGACATAGCCTCAGCCATTAATAAGCTGGCACGCCCTCCATCGTTATTATGTGATACAATATAAGAATTGGTTCCTACCTTCATATATTTTGTCACATCCACATCTATATTGGTACGGATAGAATAACGTTTGTAATCGAATCCTTTAATTATACCCTTCTGATCTAAAAAGTCTGCAGAAATATAATATTTTACATTTTCGGCTCCTCCGGCGATACTCACATTATGGTCTTGAATAACTCCTGTTCGGGAAATCTCATCAATCCAGTCAATTTCTTTTCCTGCCAGATAATTATCATATTCATATTCGTTTCTGACCGGAGTATTATTCCATAAGCTGGTATTATTAATTCTTGCAGCCTCAGCATAACGATCGATCATTTGCTGTCCGCTTCCGAATTTCAGTTTATGAGAGAAATCTTCAATTCCCACATAACCGGCATAACGGATAGTCGGTTTGCCCGATTTTCCTCTTTTTGTTGTGATAAGAATTACACCATTCGCTCCATTTGTTCCATAAATAGCAGTAGCAGAAGCATCTTTCAGAATTTCCATTGATTCAATATCATTGGGGTTGATATCATTAAGCGTACCACCCGATTTACTGATAGGAATTCCATCGACAACTATATAAGGTCCTGTAGAAGCATTTATTGAGTTCTTTCCTCTCACCAACGCATCAGGAGCATCTCCCGGAATAGAAGAAGTTTGAGTAATAGTTATACCGGCGGCAGCCCCTTGAACAGCCTGTAAAACGTTTGTAACCGGAAGTTTTCCCAGCCTGTCTTTATTAATTGATGTAACAGAACCTGTAACATCAGACTTTTTCTGAACACCGTATCCCACTACAACAACTTCGTCCAGAAGTTGAGTATCTTCTACAAGCTTAATCTGAATAGTAGACTGTGCCCCCAGTTTCAGAGACTGTGTTATATATCCCATATAAGCGACTTTTAAAGTTGCACCCTGAGATGCTGCAATCGAAAACCGCCCGTCAATGTCAGTGATAGTACCTTGTGTTGTTCCTTCAACAGAAATGGCCACTCCGATCAAAGGCTCCCCTGTAGAGCTGTCCACAACTGTCCCCTGCACTTTATTTTGGGCAAATAGTTGTATGGAGTAAGTCATCACCAAGATAAGAAGAAACACTAATCTCTTAATGTTTGTAGTTTCTCTCATAATTTCATTAGGTATTAAATTAAATATAGTTTTAGAATTTTAAGCCAGTTTTCTTATTATCGAAAGAATCCTGTTCACGATCATTTAAAATGTGGTCTGAATAAAAAAATTAAGGTTTCTTTTGCGGATTAATTTTATAAAGGTCAGAGACCTTATTTATAACTTTACTTAATAAAGCAGACTAAAGCCTGCCATAAATCATTTGATACTTGTTTTACATTAAAATCGGTTAGAGTTTTTTAAGGTTTAGAATTTCTGTACTAAATAAAAGTTAAACTTCCATGTGCAAAAATGCGATTTAAATAATGATTCACGGTTTAAAATTCATTCAAAGAAGATGATATTTCTTTCATTCAAGAAGTAGTGAAATAAGTCTCAGTAAAGGATTCTGAGGGAGAAAGACCCATATAAAGGAGCTTTTCAATGAATGATTCTTCTCTTTTATTAAAAAAACAAAAAAAAGAGCACTGAAAAAAATGAATGAGACATATACAAGGAAGAAAACGAAGAGTATCTTCTCCAAAAAAAATCTGAAAACGAAGAAATGTCCTTATTTGATATAAAAAGACTACATATATGACTGATTACTGAACATATTGACACCTATATTATATATATATTTGTATTATCCGATAATAATTAGGTCTGAGACCTTAAAACTATATATATCATGAGAAAAACTTTAAGTCTGTCATTATTGTTGTTGGGAGGAGGAGCACTCTTTGCACAGCAATCTGTACCGAACTGGGAAAACCCCGAAGTATTTGCCGTAAATAAAGAGGCTACCCGTGCAACGTCTGTTCCTTATCAGAATGAACAGCAAGCCCTGAAAGACAATTATTCCGAATCACCTTATTTTCAATCTCTCGATGGTACATGGAAATTCTTTTGGGTTCCGAAACCGGCAGAAGTTCCATCCGGATTTTATAATGAGAGCTACGATGTATCCAAATGGGCGAATATGCCTGTTCCCGGAAACTGGGAATTCAACGGGTACGGAATACCCATGTATGTAAATACAGGCTTTGGATTTCCTAAAAACCCTCCTTTTATCGACAGGGAAGACGCTCCGGTCGGAGCATACCGACATACATTCAATATCCCTTCCGATTGGGATGGACGACGTGTATATCTACACTTCGAAGGAGGCACAAACTCAATGTATGTATGGATCAACGGTCAGGAAGTTGGATATACCGAAAATGCCAAAAGTCCGGCCGAGTTCGATATTACCAAATATATACGCAAAGGGCAGAATACCTTAGCCTGTGAAGTACATAAATTTAGTGACGGTACATATATCGAAGATCAGGATATGTGGCGTTTGGGAGGAATCAACCGCAGTGTATATTTATATAGTACAGCACAAACCCGTATCCTTGACTATTTTGCTCATCCCGATTTGGATAAGAGTTACAAAAACGGTCTTTTCAGCATCGATCTTTCTTTAAAGAATTATGCAACTGAAGCACAAAATCAGAAAGTAGAAATATCTATTATCGACAAAGCCGGTAAAAAGGTACTGTCCAAATCGCAGAATATATCTATTCCGTCAGGAGATAAAACCGACCTAAAACTCAACGGAACAGTGTCAGCTCCATTAAAATGGACAGCCGAGACCCCTAATCTTTATACACTGTTGATTACACTAAAAGATAATAAAGGAAATATCGTTGAAAGTACATCCAGTAAAATAGGATTTCGCAAGATTGAAATAAAAGACGGTCAAGTCTTTATCAATGGTAAAAAGATATACTTCAAAGGTGTAAACCTGCATGAATTCAACACCAACACAGGACAAGTAGTGACTCGTGAGACCATGATGCGCAACCTTCAATTAATGAAAGAACTGAACATCAATGCTGTCCGTACATCTCATTATCCTCAACAACCTCTATGGTACAAACTGTGTGACGAATACGGAATTTATCTGGTTGACGAAGCAAACCTCGAATCTCATGGCTTAGGATACGGACCTGACAACGTTTCGAATTTTCCAGAATGGCATGCAACACACATGGATCGCATTCAAAGACTGATAGAAAGAGACAAAAACCATCCTTCAGTAATTTTCTGGTCATTAGGAAACGAAGCAAGTAACGGAAAAGCATTTTTCGATATGTACGATTGGGCGAAAGCACGAGACAACAGCCGTCCTGTACAATACGAACAAGCTTATCAGAAAGACCGCAATACAGATATCATCTGCCACATGTACCCTTCTTGGGAAAATATGAAACGTGATGCAGCCAAAGATCTCGGACGTCCTTATATCATGTGCGAATATGCTCATGCTATGGGTAATAGTATGGGTAACTTCCAAGATTACTGGGATTTGATGCGTACCAGTAAAAATATGCAAGGTGGATTTATCTGGGAATGGTATAACCACGGCTACAAAACCAAAGACGAGCAAGGAAGAGAATACTTTGCTTATGGCGGCGACCTGAAAGGCTACAATAAAATGAATGACGGTAACTTCTGTATGGATGGGGTGATCGCTCCCGACCAAACTTACATGCCACATACACATATCGTAAAGAAAGTGTACCAGAATATCATGTTCAAAGCAAAAGATCTTGATAATGGAATCATCACTGTTATAAATGATTATAAATTCACAGACCTTACCGCTAAGAATTACACTTACAAATGGGTATTGCTAAAGAATGGCGAAAAAGTTGCCGAACAGAATTTCGAGGCAACTGTACCTGCCGATACACAGAAAGATGTAAAACTGAACTTGCCCGCAATTTCTTTTGAAGCCGGAACTGAATATTATTTACAGGTATTTGCATATAATAAGGAGAAAACAGAATTTCTTCCTGCCGGATTTGAGGTAGCAAAAGAAGAATTTGCATTCGCTAAAAATCAATATTTTGCAAAGAAAAATTACTCCGGAGCATTGAACGTAGAGAAAACCGATGATAAAATTATTATTAAATCGGGATCGCTAAACTATGAATTCTCTGCAAAAGACGGCAAATCGCTGATATCGGTAACTAACGACGGCAAGCGTGTATTTGATGAACTTCCTCGTTTAAATTTTTGGAGAGCTCCTACCGATAACGATTTTGGAGATTGGTCTCAATACAGACTTCGCTTATGGGATGCAGCCGGACATAATCTTATTTACACATACAAAGGAATGCAGGAAACAGCAGACGGCACATCTATTTCATATCTGGCTAAACTAAGAGGTATAGAAGCTCAGGTAGAGATCACCTATCTGGTAAACAAAGACGGAAGCCTGACAACGACCGCTCATTATCAAGCACTTTCGGATGACCTGCCCGAAATGATGCGTTTCGGTATGCTTATGACCTTACCTAAAGAATATGACAACTTCACATGGTATGGACGTGGCCCTTGGGAAAACTATGTAGACCGCCATCACGATACATTTATGGGAATCTGGACCGGAGATGTAGAAGAACAGGCATATCCATATTTCAGGCCTCAGGAAACAGGTAATAAAACAGATGTACGCTGGCTGACATTGAAAGACAAAAACAATTCGGGTATCCGTATAGATGGATTGCAGCCTTTATCGGTAAGTGCTACCAATAATATGCCCGAAGATCTTGATCCGGGAATGACAAAGAAACAGCAGCACTCATCGGATATACTTCCCCGCAAAGAAGTTGTATTGTGCGTGGATTTGTTCCAACGCGGGGTTGCAGGTTTGAATTCTTGGGGAGCTGCTCCTCTTGATCAATACCGCTTCTTTGGCAAAGAATACACATACAGTTATACAATCAGTATTATAAAATAAAGGTCACAGACCTATTTAAAGAAAACCCCGCCGACAGTATATAGGTGGGGTTTTTCTGTCAATGAATGATATTCTACCCCTTTTTGATTTATTACTCCTGCTCTAAACTCTTCTATTTTTTAATCTTTGTAACCATTATCAAATTCGAGATCAAAATATAATTATTAAGGTCTAATATCTTTTATTACCTTGATAATCGTAACAACAGATAACTAAATAGAATTAGTCTATTATTAAAAACTTACAGTAACTTAATAAAAATAAATAATGGGAAAGAAAACGACTTTATTACTATTACCTTTCATATTACTTATAACCTCGTGTTCAGGAAACAGCACAAAACAAGCACCCAAAAACAACGATACTCTACCGAAGTCGAAAACGGAAGTTGTAGATATAATTAAGAAAGCAAACGGATACTGGCAATCGACACATCCTACACACGAAAATGCTTTTTGGCACAGAGCCGCATACCATACCGGAAATATGGCGGCATACGAAGTTACCGGAATAGAAGAATATAAAGCGTACTCCGAAGCATGGGCAGAAACAAATGAATGGAAAGGAGCAAAGTCAGACGATAAGAAGACATGGAAATACTCGTATGGAGAAACCGACGATTACGTTTTGTTCGGCGACTGGCAAACTTGTTTTCAGGTATATGCCGATTTGTATAACTTATCACCTGACGATAAAAAAATAGCCCGAGCTAAAGAAGTGATGGAATACGAGATGTCAACACCTAATAACGATTACTGGTGGTGGGCCGACGGTCTTTATATGGTTATGCCTGTTATGACTAAACTCTATAAAATCACAGGAAATGACCTTTATTTGAAAAAATTACATGAATACTTCGCCTATGCAAAAAAATTGATGTATGACTCGGAATCAGGACTTTTTTACCGTGATGCAAAATACATTTATCCCGAGCATAAAACCAATGCAGGCCTGAAAGATTTCTGGTCGAGGGGTAACGGATGGGTATTCGCTGGGTTAGCTAAAACTCTTGAAGATTTACCCGAGTCAGATATCCACAGAGCAGAATACATAGAAGTATACAATGCCCTCGCAAAATCACTAGCCGCATCTCAACAAAAGGAAGGGCATTGGACCCGCAGTCTGCTCGATCCGGCACAAGCCCCCGGATTTGAAACCAGCGGAACCGCATTCTTTATATACGGATACCTTTGGGGTATTAATAATGGCTTTTTAGATAAAGCAACTTATCTGCCTGTTGTAACCAAAGGATGGAATTATCTGACCAAAACAGCATTACAACCCGATGGAAAAATCGGATATGTACAGCCAATAGGAGAAAGAGCTGATCAACATAAGAATGTAGGACCTGAAACCACTGCCGATTTTGGAGTAGGAGCATTTCTGCTTGCGGCATCCGAAATGGCTAAGTATGTCGATAAAAAATAGGTCTTTATAATTGCGCGTAGTATAATTTTAAAGAATGATTTCACCAATCCAAATTGACATTATTAACTATAGTAAGATAAAACATGAAAAAAAACCTGATTCTATCCATAATAGCACTATATACCTGCATACTTTCGATAAATGCCCAAAACAAACAATCGCAGACTGACGACCGTACATATTGGGCAGATCTTATGTACAAAATATCAGAACCTGTACTTAGTAATATGAGCAAAGGTGAACTCAGTAAAAATATGGAACTCGAACTCAGTCCGACATGGGATGGACGAGACAAGCGTGTAACCTATATGGAGTGTTTCGGCAGATTAATGTCGGGACTGGCTCCCTGGCTGGCATTACCCGACGATAACACATCGGAGGGAAAGAAACGAAAACAGCTTCGAGAATGGGCTCTCAAGAGTTATGCACATTCCGTTGACCCCAATAGCCCCGATTATCTGCTATGGAGAAATGAAGGACAACCATTAGTAGATGCAGCTTATATTGCAAACAGCTTCTTACGTGCACCGAAACAACTGTGGGAACCTTTGGATGAATTGACAAAAAAAAGATATATAGAAGAATTCAAACAACTGCGAAGAGTTGATCCGCCTTACACAAACTGGCTGCTATTCTCGGCAATGGTAGAAACATTTCTGATGTCTATCGATGAGCAATATGATGCCTACCGCATACACAGTGCTATCCGTAAAATCGAAGAATGGTATGTAGGAGACGGATGGTATGCCGATGGAGAACATTTCGCTTTCGATTATTACAATAGCTTTGTTATACAACCTATGTATGTAGAAGTTTTGGAACATCTTGTAGAAAAGAAACGAATGGTAAAACCCGAACAATTGGAAACAGCCCGCAAAAGGATGCAGCGTTACAGCATGATTCTCGAAAGGCTCGTTTCGCCGGAAGGTACTTTCCCTGTATTCGGTCGTTCGATGACATACAGAGCAGGAGTATTCCAGCCTTTAGCTCTATTGTCATGGCGTAAAAATCTGCCACAAGAGCTCCCCGAAGGACAGGTACGGGCAGCAATGACGTCGGTATTGAAACGAATGTTTTCCGCAGAAGGAAATTTCACTCAAAAAGGATTTTTACAACTGGGATTTGCCGGACATCAACCCAAATTAGCTGACTGGTATACCAACAACGGAAGTCTATATCTTACATCACTCGCTTTTCTACCATTGGGATTACCTGCCGATGATTCCTTCTGGACATCTTCTCCCCAAGACTGGACATCAAAGAAGGCTTGGAGCGGACAAGATTTTCCAAAAGATCACGCCGTTAGTTTCTAGGGGCACAGACCCTTTTGTTCAATTTTTTATCTATAGGGTAAGAAGTTCTTTGAAATCAGTTAACAGGCAACAGTGATCAACTGAAAAAGTAACATCCGAAAGTGTACATAAAGGGTGTTACCTTTGTTACCTTTTGAAAATGAAAAATGAGAGCGAAGCAATTGAAAACTGATCACCATTGACTGATTCGACGTTACCTTTTCATCCTTAAAGCATTGAATTTCAAATGAAGTTAGCAGATAAGACATACAAATTATTTCTTCTTTCGGTATTGAGTATAATCTTACCTTACCAGGCAGAAGCTCAACACCTGACAACCGTAGGTGAAGGGTGGGCAAACAATTCTGTGAATGTCACCGTATTCCGTAAAAATTCACTGGTTACACATAAGGGAATACAATACACAGCCTATTACGATCAGGATGGGTATGTAGTATTAGGGAAGCGCAAATCGGGAACAGATAACTGGATCATTAACCGCACTCAATACAAAGGAAATGTAAATGATGCACACAATGTTATCAGCCTGATGGTAGACGGAGACGGGTATCTTCATGTATCATGGGATCATCACGGGCATCCCTTGAATTATGCAAAAAGTACAGCTCCTTATTCACTCGAACTAGGCGATAAACAAGCGATGAGTGGAAACAACGAAACGAATGTAACCTATCCTGAATTTTTCAAAATGCCGAATGGCGATCTGATATTCATGTTCCGTGACGGGCAATCGGGCAAAGGCAACCTTGTCATGAACCGTTATACGCTGAAATCAAAAACATGGACACAAATACAGTCCAACCTGATAGACGGTGAAAACTCAAGAAATGCATATTGGCAGGCATTTGTCGACCATAAAGGAGTCATTCATATATCGTGGGTATGGCGTGAAACATGGGATGTATCAACGAATCACGACTTATGTTATGCCCGTTCGACGGACGGCGGTAAAACATGGATAAACTCATCAAACCAGCCATACAAATTGCCGATCACCGCTTCTTCGGCAGAATATGCCTGCAAAATACCACAGAACAGCGAGTTGATAAATCAAACGTCTATGACCGCCGACAGCAAAGGTAATCCTTATGTAGCAACATACTGGCGTGAACAAGGCTCAGATATACCTCAATATCATGTCGTATTTTTCGATGAAAAAAAATGGAACAGCATTAATCTGAATTTTCGTAAAACCGCTTTTTCTCTGAAGGGAGGAGGAACCAAAAGTATTCCGATATCACGCCCCCAGATAGTAGCCTATCTGAAAGGAAAACAGGTAAACCTGTATCTCTTATTCAGAGATGAAGAAAGAGGATCAAAAGTTTCGATAGCCAAATGTTCGGATGTAAACAATAACAAATGGATAATAGAAGATCTTACCACATTCCCGGTAGGCGCATGGGAACCGACTTACGATACAGAATTGTGGAAAGACAAAAAACAGTTGAATATATTTGTGCAAAAAGCGGTACAAATTGACGGAGAAGGCAAAGCGGATGTAGCTCCGGAAAAGGTACAAATCTTGGAATTCACCCGATTCTGAACAGAAAGCAGTTTCCGGCAAAAGGTTTACTCCTGAAACTTCGGATATGAGTTTTTTTAACAACAATAGATTAGTATATTTGTTTTGTTCTTAAGACATCAGATGCCATCGGCGGCTTAAGAAAAATACAGGAAGCACCTTTTAACCACAAAATATATTAGAAACAAGATGAAACCTACATTATTTGTATTAGCGGCAGGGATGGGAAGCCGTTACGGAGGGCTCAAGCAGCTTGACGGAGTCGGACCTAATGGAGAAACAATCATGGATTATTCTGTTTATGACGCTCTCCGTTCGGGATTCGGTAAGATTGTATTTGTGATCCGCAAATCTTTCGAAAAAGACTTCAGAGAAAAGATTGTGTCAAAATATGAAAAGTCTGTTCCTGTAGAAATTGTTTTTCAGGAGCTGGATAATCTTCCCGAAGGATTTACCCTTAATCCCGAACGTGAAAAGCCATGGGGCACTAACCATGCTTTACTAATGGGTAAGGATGTAATAAAAGAACCTTTCGGAATAATCAACGCGGATGATTTTTACGGAAGAGAAAGCTTTCAGTTATTAGCAGGACAGTTGAAAAACATGGAAGGACAAGAACGCAGCTACTGTATGATCGGTTATCTTCTGGGATACACTCTATCGGAAAGAGGATCTGTAGCCAGAGGTATCTGTGAAATAGATAGGGAAAACTACCTGACAAAAATTGTAGAGCGTACCCAGATTGAACTGCTAAATGACGTCCCCCGTTTTAAAGACGATGACGGAACTTGGAAGAATGTTTCGAGTGCGACCCCTGTGTCTATGAATATGTGGGGATTTACACCCGATTACTTCGACCTGTCAGAAAAAGGATTTGTTGATTTTCTGAACGAAAACAAAGATAAACCTAAAGCAGAGTTCCTTATCCCAACATTGGTCAATACGCTTGTAGCTAATGGCGAAGTAAAAGTGAAGCTGGTCAATACTCCCGCTCAATGGTTTGGAGTAACTTACGCAGAAGATAAACCCGAGGTCGTACAACGCGTCCGCGACTTGATCGACAAAGGTATATATCCCGAAAAGCTCTTTTAAAACAAGAAGTTATATAACAAAAAAGGGCATCTTTACTGATGTCCTTTTTGTTATATATGCACACTTGATATTTTACATTATTGAGGAGGTCTAACACCGCCCATTATCTCCTGAAGTACCATTTCTTTACCCTCGGAATTGACTGCCATAAGCTTACCCGATTTCTCCACAAAGGCTACTCCATTAGGCGAAAATCGGCTTATATTCTCATAAAGAGCCGCTGTAACCGTACCACGGGCAGTTACAATGGCATACTTCTCTCCTTCTTTCACCACAGCAAGTCCCAGTTCGGGCTGAGTAAACAATATTTTGCTATATACGGGAGCCACAATTTTTCCGGTAAGAGTGTAAAAGCCTATCTTTCCGTTTTGTGACAGTTGCATTCCTACAGGCGATTTATAATCTATGGAATCATATACAGCTTCGAGAATCACTCGGCCGTTGGTATCCATCAGTCCGATCTTTCCTGACGACTTCATGCAATAAAGATCCCTGTCCGACATCTTCTCGAAATCATCGTATAACGCGGGAACAATGATATCACCCTGATGATCTATTAATCCCGATTTTCCGTTCTGCTTAATAACAAAGGTCGACTGGTTAAATTCATCGATACCGTCATACACCGCCGGAATAAGCACTTTGCCATATTTACTGATCAAGCCATATTTGCCTTGTGACGACACTTTACATAAATAATCGTCAATAAACTTGAAGTTATTATAACCAATAGGCAGAACCAGCTTATTCATCCGGTCTACTATCCCCCATACATTCTGATCCTTCACAAGGAACAATCCTGATCCGAAGTCTTTCACATCATCATACGCTAAAGGAATCAATACTGTACCCATTGATGTTATGACTCCACATCTTCCTTCTTTTTTGGCACAGAAATTACTGTTTTCCAATTTCGAGATTGATTCATACTGAGGTTTTACCAAAGTCTTTTTACCGTCGGTGATTCCGAATTTATCTTTCTTTTGGATGATTTCGTAAGATTGCGAATAAGAAAGTGTACCGAGTGTTATAAATGCAATTAGTGCTAATAGTGCTTTTTTCATTGAATAAGTCAATCGTTTTGTTTGTTTTTGGAAATGCTGAGACAAATTTAATATTTACCTGTGTATTTAACAAAATAAGTAACAGCTAAGTACTCAATATTACAATATTCTAACAAAACTTTTAAGTTGTATTTACTCCGGCCAAAGTAATAAAAAGGCCTGAGACCTTTATCAGTCAGAGAATAAACACTTTTGCAAGATATTGGCTTAGGGTATCGGGTTTTAATATAATTTCCTAAATTTGTAGGATGGAATATTTCTAACTATACTGACAAAGCAAACTGTATCAGATGTAGCTTTAGATATTTTATCTATATATTTTTAACTAGTGATAATATAAACGGACTGTAAATAGTCCACAAACGATGTTTACAATGGAGAATGATTTGTCTCAAAATATAGTTTTTTCAAAAAATGTAGTTGAGTTTGTTGCTGTTGGAGTACAATTCTGCTCTTTTTTAGAAACTTATGAAGAACAGACTGCGACAGACTTATCCGGTAAATTAACAAAACTACTGCCTCTGCTATACCTCAAGGGTACATTATTGCCCGAACTGGAAGTAGAGTATGATATTTACCCCGAAGTTTCCGTTACCGAAGAAGATTATGTGAATATTGTAACCAGACTATATTCGACATTCAAAAGCAATGACACCTATCTGGAAGTATTTCTGGAAGATATGAAGTATAGTGATACTCCGATCTCGGCAAGTATCTCGGAAGATCTGGCGGATATATATCAGGATATTAAAAATTTCATATCGGTATATCAACAAGGATTAGACGAAACGATGTATGAGGCTCTGTTTACATGCTATGACAACTTCAAACTATACTGGGGACAAAAGCTGGTGAATGTTTTGCGTGCATTACATTCTATCAGATATACGATGACTGACGATAATGAAGAGGACGATTCTCTTCCCGAAAATATACAGGCCGAGTGGTGACAAAAATATCAAAAGAACAAGTAGCAGAACTAGAGACCGCAGTGTTTCCGGGACGGATTATTGTAATACAATCCGAATCGGAGGCCGAAAAGGCGGTATCGTATCTCGAAAAATTCGAACTGATAGGGTTTGATACTGAAACGCGGCCTTCGTTTACCAAAGGAGTGGTACGTAAGATTGCCTTAATGCAACTTTCGACAAACGATACCTGTTTTCTGTTCCGCCTTAACCTCATCGGTATTCCCGAATGTTTAATCCGGTTACTAATAGCTTCGGATATTACCAAGATAGGGCTGTCGCTGAAAGATGATTTTGCAGCTATCCGAAAACGGATACAACTCGAACCCAAGGGATTTATTGAACTGCAATCGTTTGTTAAGAAATTTGGAATCGAAGATAATGGACTGCAACGGATATACGCGATATTATTTGGAGAACGTATATCGAAAGGACAACGTCTATCCAATTGGGAAGCTGATATACTGACCGAGGCTCAGCAAAAATACGCAGCACTGGATGCGTGGGCCTGCCTGCAGATATACAATAAACTGGTAAGGCTTAACCCTGACCTTTCTGAAAAAACGAAGTAGATAGAAAAAATATATGAGCTATAAAAAAGTCACCCTAAAACCTAAAAAAGAAGACTCGCTAAGACGTTTTCACCCATGGATTTTCTCTGGAGCCGTTGCCCATAAAGACACAAATCTGACCGAAGGCGAAATCGTTAATGTTTATACTGCAAATGACGATTTTATTGCTGTCGGACATTATCAGATAGGCAGTATTGAAGTCAGAGTATTAAGCTTTGAAGAAAGAAAGATCGACAGTCTATTTTGGGAAGAACGTCTGCAAGTAGCTTACAATCTTAGAAAAGCGATAGGTGTTGTTTCTGAAAACAACAATGCTTTTCGCCTTATTCACGGAGAAGGGGACAATCTACCCGGACTGATTATTGACGTATACGGTGCTACAGCTGTTATGCAGTCTCACTCGGTCGGTATGCACGAAAACAGAAAAGAGATATGCAACGCCCTGATAAAAGTATTCGGAGAAAAGTTGCAGAACATTTATTATAAATCGGAAACAACTCTCCCATACAAAGCAGATTTGGGAGCAGAAAATGAATATCTGTACGGAGGAAAAGGTGATATTGACGGAATAGCTCTCGAAAACGGACTAAAGTTCCATGCCGATTGGGTCAAAGGGCAAAAAACCGGCTTCTTTGTTGACCAACGGGATAACCGCTCGTTACTTGAAAAATATGCTAAAGACCGCTCTCTATTAAACATGTTTTGTTACACAGGAGGATTTTCGTTCTACGCCATGCGGGGAGGTGCGAAACTCGTACATTCAGTTGATAGTTCGGCTAAAGCCATCATGCTGACAGAAAACAATGTCAAGTTAAATTTTCCGGATGACAAAAGACATGCAGCATTCGCTGAAGATGCATTCAAATACCTTGGGCATACCAACAAGGGAGATTATGACCTTATAATACTTGACCCTCCGGCATTCGCCAAGCATCGGGGAGCAATAAAAAATGCGCTACAGGGATACAAACGACTGAATGCAGCTGCATTTGATAAGATTGCACCGGGAGGAATACTATTCACATTCTCATGTTCTCAGGTGATAACCAAAGATGCTTTCCGTCTAGCAGTTTTCAGTGCAGCGGCACAATCCGGCAGAAGTGTTAAGATATTACATCAACTTACACAGCCAGCCGATCACCCCATCAATATATACCATCCCGAAGGTGAATACCTGAAAGGATTGGTGGTATATGTCGAATAAATAAAACTTGCGAATGAAACAAGCCTTACTCATCACTGCTTATAAGAATCCGGAGCATCTCAATAATCTGATTGATGTTTTCGAGAATGATGATAACTTCTCGGTATATATACATATTGATAATAAGGGAACATTCACAAAAGAAGATATCGAAAGGTTGCGCTCCAGACGTATCGTAAAATACATATCAACCAAATACCGCGTACAATGGGGTAGTATCAATCACCTCAAAGCTTTCTTACTGTTATGCAAAGAAGCCGTAAAGGAGTCGGGAGTCGAATATATACACACAATTACAGGACATGATTATCCGATCAAATCGGCAGCCGAAATAACCCGCTTTATGGAAGAACATAAAGGAACCCTGTTTATGAATGCCGATAAACTGCCGTTCGACGGTTGGATAGGTGGGGGATTAGATAGAATTATTTACTATTATCCGCATGACTTGATCAATGTTCGAGTCCCGCGTAATTATAAAATAAAGGAGCGAATAATAGAGTTTCAGCAAAAATATAAGCTGGAACGTAATTTCCCGAAAAGCTTTCCGTCCGAATTATACGGAGGGCTTGTATATTGGTCCATTCCTACGGATGCAGTACAGTATATACTCGACTTTAATAAAAAAAATGGATCTTATTTGCGGAGGTTTCGTCTTACATATTGCTCCGAAGAGATATATTTTCAATCTATAATAATGAATTCACCCTTTAGGGAACAGGTTAATAAAAATAACCTTAGATTTATGGTTTGGGAAAAACGTAACGGTAACAATCCAGCCAATCTCGATGAATCAGACTTTGAGAATATAGAATCTTCTGATGCACTTTTTGCCCGAAAATTTGAGCTTCCGGTATCCTTAGGGCTATATCAAAAAATAAAAGATAAGATAAAAAAGAGTAATCAAGAAAAATATCTACCTTTGTAGCGGTTTTGGTGTCACTTCGGACATTCGTTC
The DNA here is from genome assembly GCF_036511535.1 of Indolivaga capnocytophagoides. Lineage (GTDB taxonomy): Bacteria > Bacteroidota > Bacteroidia > Bacteroidales > Dysgonomonadaceae > Dysgonomonas_A > Dysgonomonas_A capnocytophagoides. The sequence goes on from NZ_AP028867.1 coordinate 3,185,586, forward strand.
GTGGTGGTGAAAAGGGAACCGGGTGTAAATCCCGGGCAGACCCGCTGCTGTAAGCTCCACGCCAAAGTCTTTGAATAAATACTCATGCCACTGTTTTTCTCAGTGTACAGTTTATGCGGAACAGTTTATTTTTGATAACTACCTGCTGAAAACCGGTAACTTAAAAACGGGAAGGATATTCGAAGATGGAGCAAGCCAGAAGACCTGCCAAGACTATATATTCTGTAGCTTTCGGGTAAATAAAGCTCATAGAAATACATGTAAAGATTCTAAATACATATATAATGAAGAAATCGTACGAACAATTTTCGGCACGTCAAGAGCTTCTCGACAAGCAGTATGACGAGGCGTATGTGCAAAAGCAGCATAAACGAGGAAAGCTTACGGCACACGAACGGATTTTATTATTGTTTGATGAAGGTACTTTTGAAGAAACCGACGCATACATTCCTCCGGCTGACGCTTCATTCGGAAAATCGGTAAAAGCATTCGGAGACGGTGTCGTAACTGGATATGGAAGAGTAAACGGCCGTTTGGTTTATGCTTATTCGCAAGACTTCAACGTATTAGGAGGCTCACTAGGCTCGAGACATGCCGCTAAAATAGTTAAAATACAAGATATGGCTCTGAAAACAGGGTCTCCTGTTGTTGGGCTTATAGACTCCGGAGGGGCACGTATCCAGGAGGGCATCACCGGACTGAACGGATATGGTGATATTTTCAAGCGCAATGTTTATTCATCAGGCGTTATCCCTCAAATCTCAGTTATCATGGGACCGGCTGCCGGAGGTGCAGTATATTCTCCTGCTTTGACCGACTTTATCTTTATGACAGCCGATACAAGCTACATGTTTGTAACAGGACCTAATGTTGTAAAGGAAGTTTTGAATGAAACAGTATCAACCGAAGATCTGGGCGGTGCATCTGTGCATGGAACAAAATCGGGCGTTGCCGATTTTGTGTACAAAGACGATGAGAACACCATTCTTGGTGTAAAAAAATTACTCTCTTATCTTCCATCCAACAATATGGAGAATCCTCCATTAATAACTTCCGCTGATGATATTAAACGGGTCACAGACCAGTTACGCAATATCGTACCGGAAGACCCCGATAAACCTTACGATGTAAAAGAGATCGTAGAATTATTGGTAGATAATGGCGAATATATGGAAGTAGCAGAAAATCATGCCGGTAATATTTTTACGGCATTTGCCCGTATTGATGGTCAGGTTGTCGGTATCGTAGCCAATCAACCTAAAGTAATGGCAGGCACATTAGACATCGATTCATCCGTGAAAGGAGCTCGATTTATCAATATTTGCAACTCATTTAATGTTCCTATCATCACTCTCGAAGACGTTCCGGGATTCCTACCGGGTACAGATCAGGAGCATGACGGCATTATCCGACACGGTGCTAAATTGTTATATGCTTATACATTCGCATCTGTTCCGAAGATTACCGTTATTTTGCGTAAAGCATACGGTGGAGCATATATTGTAATGAACAGTAAAGGTATCGGTGGAGACTTCGTTTTTGCTTGGCCTACTGCCGAAATTGCGGTAATGGGACCCGACGGAGCTATAGCCATCCTTTATCGCAAAGAGTTAGCAGAATCAGAAGATCCTGTTATGCTGAAAAAAGAATTAACACAAAAATACAGGGAAGAAGTAACAAACCCTTATCTGGCTGACGAAAAAGGCTTTATTGACGAAGTGATAGATCCGGCAATGACACGTTCCAAAATTATCACATGCTTGAAAGCTTTGGACAGAAAGACCGAATATCGCCCGAAACGTAAACATGGCAATGTGCCATTATAAGGTCTCAGACCTGTTTATTTACTATTTCGTAAGCATAAAACAGAAAACAGAATGAAAAACAAAAATAGAATCACATCTATTCTCATTGCTAACAGAGGCGAGATTGCAATAAGAATCGCTCAAACAGCTAAGAAGATGGGGATAACATCGGTCGGAATACGCACAGCGAAAGAGCCTAATGCATATTATCTGACTCAGGTCGACCAGATAGTTGATTTTCCCGACAGGGAGAAAAACGATGTACCTGAATTTCTCGATATAGAAAGCCTTGTACTATTAGCAAAACGTAA